>JAOPZA010000082.1 GCA_025964325.1 Conexibacter sp. | reverse complement strand
CCGGCTCGACCGGCGCCTCGGTGCCGGACTGCGGCGCCGCGGGCGTCACGGCCTCGGGTTCGGCCACGGCGGCCTCCGCCTGCGGCTCGCCGGCGGCCGCGTCGGCCGGCGGCGCGACGTCGGCCGGATCGGCCGTCGTCTCGACCGCGTCGGAGAACACGTCCTCGGAGAGCCCGAGCTCGGGCACGTTGTCGTAGCCCTCGGCGACGGCGCCCTCGGCGACCGCGCCCTCGGCGACCGCGCCCTCACCCTCGGCGCCGTCCTCCTCGAGGCGACGCAGCGGCAGGACCTGGCCCTCCACCCGCTTGATCGAGAGCGAGAGGCGACGGCGCTCGGAGTCGATCTCGAGGATCTTCACCCTCACCTCGTCACCCGGCTGGATGATCTCGCGCGGGTTCTCGACGTGGTGCTGCGCCAGCTCGGAGATGTGCACGAGACCCTCGACGCCGTCGAGGATCTCGACGAACGCGCCGAACGTGACGACCTTCGTGACTCTGCCTTCGAGCTCGTCGCCGACGTTGTAGGTGTCGACGACCCGCTGCCACGGATCCTCCTGGGTCTGCTTCAGACCGAGGGAGATGCGCTGGCGGTCACGGTCGATGTCGAGCACTCTCACGTTGACGGTGTCGCCGATCGAGAGGATCTCGCTCGGGTGGTTGACGTGCGACCACGACAGCTCGGAGATGTGGATCAGGCCATCGATGCCGTCGAGGTCGACGAACGCGCCGAAGTCGACGATGTTCGAGATCGTGCCGTCGACGACCATGCCCGGCTGCAGTCGGTCGAGGATCCGCTCGCGGTCCTCGCGACGCTGCTCCTCGAGTACGGCTCGCCTTGACAGGACGACGTTGTTGCGCGAGCGGTTGAGCTCGATCACCTTGCACTCGATCGTCTGACCGAGGTACTCGTCGAGGTGCGGCACACGGCGGATGTCGACGAGCGAGGCGGGCAGGAAGCCGCGCACCCCGAGGTCGATGATCAGGCCGCCCTTGACGACTTCGATGACCGTGCCGTCGACGGGCTCGCCGGACTCGGCGGCGGCCTCGATGCGGCGCCACGCCTTCTCGAAGCGCGCACGCTTCTTCGAGAGGATCAGCCGACCGTCCTGGTCCTCCTTCGTGAGGACGAGCGCGTCGACCTCCTCGCCCATCTCGACCTCGTCCTTGGGGTCGACCGACTTGCGGATCGAGAGCTCATTGGACGGGATGACCCCCTCGGACTTGTAGCCGATGTCGACGAGGACTTCGTCCTTGTCGATCCGGACGACATGGCCCGTGACGACGTCGCCTTCCTCGAAGGGCTGGAGCGTCGCGTCATAGTTGGGGACGATCTGGCCATCGATCAGGAGCAGCAGGCCGTCGGAGCCTTCGACGATCGTGGCGGTGGGCTGAAGGTCGGTCGTTGACATAGGGGAACCGGTTGGGGGCAGGAAGCGGATCCGCATGGAGCGGAGCCGCAAGAGGTTAGCGGGTTGACCTGGATCCGGGGGATCCCTGCGGCTCCGTACAATCCAGCTTCGATGCCGAAGCGTGCAACCAAGCGCGGCGCCGAGCGCACGCCGCTCTCCCGCGACGCCGACGTCCTGATCTGCGGCGGCAGCTTCGCCGGGCTCGCGATCGCCCGCGAGCTCGCGGGCTCGGGCGCGCGCGTGCTGATGATCGACCGCTACGAGGTCGGCGAGCGGCAGACCTCCGCGTGCGGGATCCCGACCGACTGGCTGCGGAACCTCGGCCTGATGGGCGCCCACCAGCAGACGTTCCCCGAGCTGACGCTCCACACGCCGCACACGACCGTCCGCTACGACCTGCCGTGGACGTTCTCGACCTTCGACTACCGCACGCTCTGCGGGCTGCTCGACGAGCAGGGAGACGCGGACTTCGAGATCGCGAAGATCGACGGCCGCACGGGCAACACCGTTCACACCGACCGCGGCGACCTGACCGCGCCGCTGATCGTCGACGCGCTCGGCTGGCGGCGGATCCTCGGCAGCGGCGAGAACGTCCAGCCGCCCGACGCGCTGCTCTCGCGCGGGCTCGAGGTCCATCCGCAGGGCAGCGGCGACGAGCTCGAGATCTGGATCGACCGCTCCTACGTTCCCGCCGGCTACGGCTGGAGCTTCCCCGCGGGCGAGGAGCTGCGCGTCGGCGTCGGCTCGTTCGATCCCCGCTTCCACGTGAAGGAGCCGACCGTCCGGCTGGCCGAGGATCTGAAGGCCGACCCCGTCCGCTTCCAGGGCAACTGGATCCCGCACGCGCTGCGGCCGGCGACCGACGACGGCGTCTTCTTCGCCGGCGACTCGGCCGGCCACTGCCTGCCGCTGACGGCGGAGGGGATCCGCACAGCGCTCTACTTCGGACTCGCCTGTGGGCGCGAGCTGCGCGACGTCGTCGAGGGGCGCCGGACGCGCGAGGAGGCGCTCGCCCGCTACCACGCCTTCAGCGCCGGCCACCGCTTCGCCTTCGACTCGCTGCTGAAGCTCCAGCGACTCGTGCCGCGGATCCATCCGCGTGCGCTCGCGCCCGGCCTGCGCGCGATGGGCGTCAAGCGCTTCGTCGACTGGTCCTTCGGCCACTACCTCCAGATCGCGCATCCGTCGTACGCGCTCGGCGGTCCGCACGGATCGCGCGACCTCGCTCGCGGCGATCTCGCGTCCGCGATCGCGACGGCCTAGCGCTCCGCGCGCGAGTGAGCCGGCGGGGGCGCCGGCTCACGCCCTCGGATGTGCGCTATCGCGGCGCTACGGGATCGGGTTGATCCAGAGGCGGCGGTTGGAGAACGCCGCCTGCGTGCCACCGCAGCCGCAGTTCACGAACGCGTAGCGCAGCTCGTAGGTGTGGATCCCCGGCGTCGTCTGGAACAGCACGGGACCGGGCGCGCCGACGGTCGCACAGCCGAGGATGCCGAGGATGGCCGGGGTGCTGAACTGGCCCGGGGCCCGCGATGTTGCCCGGAGCGTCGAAGAGCGTCCCGTCCGGTCCCGCGCAGTAGGGCATGGTGGCGTTGTACGGCGCCTGGCCGGGCATCTGGACGCCGTCCTGGTAGAGCGAGACGGCGCCGTCGCCGTCGGTCGCCTCCGTCGAGGCGGCGACCTGGATCGTCCCCGAGGGTGGCACTGAGAGCGTCACCGACGGTCCCGGCGTCGCGAGCGCCACGAAGCCCGTCGAGCTCGTCGACTCGGCCGCGGCGACCTCCGCGTAGCGGCTCGTCGCGGCGGTGACCGTCGAGCCGGCGGGACCGGTCGGACCCTGCGGGCCCGGCGCGCCGGTTCCTCCCTGCGGGCCGGCTCTGCCCCGCGGACCCGTCTTCCCCTGCGCGCCCGCCGGACCGCGCGGACCGCGCGGCAGCACGCAGGCGGCGGCCGTCGGCTTCCGTCTCGTCGCCGTGTGCTTCGGGGCCGGCTGCGATCTGCCCGGCGCGTACTTGGGCGCCGGCTGCGGTCTGACCGGCGTGCGCTTCGGCGCCGGGTGGGATCTGCCCGTCTGGCGCTTGGGCGCGGCCGGCGTCTTCGCCCTGTGCCGGACCGGCGCCTGCACGCAGACGCAGCGGCCGGCCTGCCGGTGGCACGTCCACGATCCCGGAGGCACCTGCGCCGCCGCGTGCGCGGAGCCGCCGCCGAACGCCACCCCGAGTCCAGCGGCTGCCATCGCGGCCACGACCATTCCTTGCCTCACTGCCCCTCCCGGGATTCGACCTCGCCGGTCGCGCATTCGCGCGACCCCACGCCACGACGATCGGCCGCCTTTGCCCTCGCCTTGAGCGCAAAGACGCCGGCGCGCCGTCAGTCGCCGGCAGCGCCGACCGTGCGCCAGCGCCGGCGGCGGGCGGCGAGGCGCTCGGCCGGCGGGCGCGCGAGCAGCGCGGTCAGCTCCCGCGCGAGCGTCTCACCGAGGCGGGCGAGGAACGCATCCGGCTCCTCGTGCGCGGGACGCGGCTCGGGCACGACCACGTCGGCGATGCCGGACTCCAGCAGCTGCCAGGAAGCGCCGCCCTGGGAGGCGGCCAGCTCGGCCGCGTGGTCGCGGTCGCGGTAGAGGATCGCGGAGGCGCCCTCGGGGGCGATCACGCCGAGCGACGCGTGCTCGGCGCAGACGACGCGGTCGCCGCTCAGCAGCGCGAGCGCGCCGCCGCTGCCGCCCTCCCCCAGCAGCAGCGCGAGCGCTGGGACCGGCAGCGTGCTGAGATCGGCCAGGCAGCCGGCGATCTCGTACGCGAGCCCGCCGCGCTCCGCCGCCTCGCTCAGCTCCGCCCCCGGCGTGTCGACGATCGTCACCAGCGGCAGCCGCAGCTCCGCGGCGAGCGCCATCGCGCGGCGCGCCTTGCGATAGCCCGCCGCGACGAGCGCGCGCGGCGCGCCGTCCGGCGCGCGCCGCTGCGCGATCACGGCCGCGTGATGGCCGAGCAGCCGTGCGAGCGCGATCAGGCAGGCCGGATCGTCCGGGCGCCCGCCGCGATCGCCGCGCAGCTCGGTCAGGTCGGTCGCGAACGCGGCCAGGACCGCGTCGGCGCCGGGCCGGCGGCGGTCACGCGCGTGGAGCAGCGAGACCCACGCGTCACGGGCGCCGGCTGGGGCGACCCCGCCGAGGTCGCCCGCTGGGGCGATCTCGGGGGACGGCGCACGCGGCACGCCGACCGGCGGCGCGGAACCGGCGACCGAGGCGGAATCGGCGGCGGGCGGCGGGACCGGACCAGCCGCCGCGACCGCCAGCACGCCGCCGACCCAGCCGCGGACCTCCTCGGGTGCGAGGACGGCGTCGAGCATGCCCTGCGCGAGCAGCGTCTCGGACCGCTGCACCCCGTCCGCCAGCGGCGAGCCGCGCAGCAGCTCGACCACCCGCGGGCCGGCGAAGCCGAGCAACGCGTGCGGCAGCGCCGCCGTCACCGTGCCAAGCGAGCCCCACGACGCCAGCACGCCGCCGGTCGTCGGGTGGCCCAGCACGACGACGTACGGGAGGCCGCCGTCGCGCAGCCGCCGCGCGGCGGCCGCCAGCTTCGCCATCTGCGCGAGCGCGAGCGTCCCCTCCTGCATCCGCGAGCCGCCCGAGGCCGGCAGCGCCACGACCGGGAGCCGCTCCGCGAGCGCGCGCTCGAACGCCCGTGCGATCCGCTCCCCCGTCGCGACGCCGATCGACCCGCCGAGGAAGCCGAACTCGCCGGCGATCACGACGAGCGGCCGACCGCCGAGCGTCGCGCGACCCGTCAGCACCGACTCCCCCAGGCCCGTCCGCTCGCGCGCCTCGACGAGCCGCTCGCGATACGGCTTCACGTCGGCGAAGCGGAGCGGATCGTCGGAGACGACCTCGCCGTCCCACGGCTCGATGCTGCCGGCGTCGGCGACGAGCGCCGCCCGCTCCCAGGCGCTGGCGATGCTGCTGTCCGACTCGCTCGGCACGCGCGGATCGTAAGGCACGGCAGCCCGCCCTCCCGCTCGCCCCGAACGTGCGCCGCGATCAACTCGGCGGCGACGACTCACGAATAGACTCCCCGTCGTCCCGATGGCGCCTCCGACCCACTTCGCCGACCGCCTGATCGAGCGCGTCGACCTGACGCGCAGCCACCTCGTCGTCGGCCTCGATCCCGACCTGCGCGAGCTGCCGCCGGCGCTGCTCGAGGGGGTCGAGACGCTCGCCGACGCCGCCGACGCGGCCGAGCGCTTCGCGATCGCCGTGATCGACGGGGTCGCCGATCTCGTGCCGGCCGTCAAGCCGCAGTCGGCGTTCTTCGAGGCCTTCGGCTCGGCCGGCGTCGCGGCGCTCGAGCGCGTCGAGGCGCACGCCCGCGGGGCCGGCCTGCTGGTGCTCGAGGATGCCAAGCGCGGCGACATCGGCAACACGATGGCGGCCTACGCGACCGCGTCGCTCGGGCGCCTGCGCGTCGGCGAGCACGCGCTGCCGGTCCACGACGCCGACGCCGTCACCGTCTCGCCGTACCTCGGCGCCGAGTCGCTGGCGCCGATGCTCGACGTCGCGCGCTGCTTCGGCAAGGGGATCTTCGTGCTCGTGCGCACCAGCAACCCGGGCTCCGGCGAGCTGCAGGAGGCGCTGCTGGGGCCGGACGGCCTGCCGCTGTACGCGCTCGTCGCCGCGCTCGTGAACCGCCTCGGCGCGGACAGCGTCGGGGCGCGCGGCTACAGCGACGTCGGCGCGGTCACCGGCCTCACGTATCCCGAGGAGGCGCCGATCCTGCGGGAGCTGATGCCGCGCGCCTACCTGCTCGTGCCCGGCCTCGGCGCGCAGGGCGGCCGGCCGGAGGACTTCGCCCGCTACCTCGACGAGGACGGGCTCGGCGCCGTCGCCGCCGCCTCGCGCAGCATCGCGGGCGGCTGGCGCGCGCGCACCGATCCCGGCGAGCCCGTGCTCGAAGCGGTCCGGCGCGGCGCGGCGCAGGCCGCCACCGCGACGAACGCGACCCTGGCGGTCGCGCTCGAGGCCGCCGGCCGGCTCCGCTGGTAGCGCCGCAGCCCCGCGCCGCGCCGCGCCGAAAGAGCGCGAGGCCGACCGGCCCGCACGGATAGACGAAGCGCCGTAGCGGGCATGCTGGCGGCGTGCGCCTGATCGACATCACGGTCCCGTTGCGGGACGGCATGCCGATCTACCCGGGCGAGCCCGAGGTCATCCTGACGCGTGCCCACTCGCTCGCGCGGGGCGACGCGTCGAACGTCAGCCGCCTCGACATGGGCTGCCACAGCGGCACGCACATCGACGCGCCGGTCCACTTCACCGAGGGCGCACCCGACGCCGACGACATCCCGCTCGACCCGCTGATCGGCGACGTGCGCGTGCTCGACCTGACGGACGCCGTCGGGACGATCGACGCCGCCGCGCTCGAGCGGGCACGGCTGCCGCGGAGGATCCAGCGCGTGCTGCTGCGCACGCGCGTCGAGCGTCCGTGGGACCACCCCGACCCCGAGCAGTCGGTGCGGCTCGACGAGGGCGGCGCCCGGCGCCTGCTCGACGCCGGCGTGCGGCTGGTCGGGATCGACGACCTCTCCGTCGGCGACCTCGCGGCCCACCGCCTGCTGCTGCGCCAGCAGGTCGTCACGCTCGAGGGCCTCGACCTCTGCGTCGTCGCGCCGGGCCGCTACGAGCTGCTGTGCCTGCCCCTGCGGATCGAGGGCTCCGACGGCGCCCCCGCCCGCGCGCTCTTGGGGGTCGGCTGAGGCGTCCATCCCGCAGCAGCCGCGGGTTTCGGCCTCTGGCCGACCACCCGCAAGCGAAACGAGCGCGCAGCGCGCAGTTTCGCCACCTATTTGGCGTCCAGCCAGTTCGGTCCGACGCCGGCGTCGACGACGAGCGGCGGATCGAGCGCGAGCGCGTCGACCATCTCGCGCACGACCAGCCCGCTCGCTGCCTCGGCCTCGTCGGCGGGTCCCTCGAACAGCAGCTCGTCGTGGATCTGGAGGATCAGGCGCGTCGCCAGGCCGGAGCGCTCGAGCGCGAGCTCGGCGTTCACCATCGCGACCTTGATGATGTCGGCGGCGGTCCCCTGGATGACGGTGTTGACGGCGAGCCGCTCCCCCAGCTGGCGCACCTGGCGGTTGCGCGCGCGCAGCTCCGGGATCTGACGGCGGCGGCCCATCAGCGTCGTCACGTAGCCGTCCTCGGTCGCCTGCTCGATCGTCGAGGCGATGAAGGCACGGACGGCCGGGAAGCGGTCGAGGTAGCGCTCGATGAACTCCTCCGCCTCCTCGCGCGGGATCTGCAGGCGATCGGCGAGGCCGAAGGCGGAGAGCCCGTAGACGATCCCGTAGTTGACCATCTTCGCCTTCGAGCGCGAGCCGGAGTCGAGCTCCTCGGCCGAGACGCCGAGGATCGAGGCCGCGGTCGCGCTGTGGACGTCCTCGCCGCGGCGGAAGATCTCCTTCAGCACCTCCTCGCCGGCGATGTGCGCGAGCACGCGCAGCTCGACCTGCGAGTAGTCGGCCGAGATCAGCACGTTGCCGGGCTCGGCGACGAAGCAGGCGCGGATCTCGCGGCCGAGCGGCGTGCGGATCGGGATGTTCTGCAGGTTCGGGTTGTTCGAGGAGAGCCGGCCGGTCGCCGCCGTCACCTGGCTGAACGTCGTGTGGAGACGGCCGTCGACCGGGTCGATCAGCAGCGGCAGCGCGTCGAGGTAGGTCGAGGCCAGCTTCGTCAGCTCGCGCCAGCGCTCGATCCTGGGGATGATCTCGTGCTCGTGCCGGATCGCCTGCAGGACGCGGGCGTCGGTCGAGAAGCCGGTTCTGCCGCGCCGTCTGCGCGACAGCCCGAGCTGCTCGAACAGCACCGACCCTAGCTGCTGCGGCGAGCCGATCATGAACTCCTCGCCGGCCAGCTCGTGGATCTCACGCTCGAGCGCGCGCGCCTCCTCCATCACGCGCTCGCGGATCGTCGCCAGCCGTTCGGTGTCGAGCTTCAGCCCGACCGCCTCCATCGTCCGCAGCACGCGCACGAGCGGCAGCTCGACCTCGTCCAGCAGCGGCACGAGGCCGCGCTCGCGCAGCTGCTCCCGCTGCGCCGCCGTCAGCGCGTGGATCAGCAGCGCGTCGGCGGCGGCCGGATCCTCCAGCTCGGCGACGATCCCGCGCTCCTCCGTCAGCTCGTCGAGCGGGTAGGCGCGGCGCGCCGGGTCGAGCAGGTAGGCGGCCACGAGCGTGTCGTGCGCGAGCCGCGCCGGCACCGTCCCGAGCGCCTTCGCGTCGTGCGCGAGCACCGGGCGCTCGCCGAGCGCGGCCGCCAGCTCGGCGGGGTCGGTCAGCTCGCCGGCGACCGCCTCCCCGCCCCCGGCGAACGCGCCGAAGCGCCACGCGTCGTTCTCGCCGAAGAGCGCGTCGTCGGGCTTCTCGGGCGCCCGTGCGGCAACCGCGACCTCGGCGCCGTCCGCGCCGAGGCCGGCGAGCTCGAGCGGCGTGGCGCCGTTGTGCAGGGTCGCGCTCAGCACGTGCTCGGCCGCGGGCCGCGGCGCCGCCTCGTCGTCGCGGTCGGCGAGCGCCTCCTCGATCCGCCGCAGCGGGTCGCGCAGCTCGAACTCGCGGAAGACCTCGCGCAGGCGCGAGCGGTCGGGCGGCGCGCCGACGAAGGCCTCAACGTCGATCGGCACGTCGATGTCGCGCACCATCGTCGCGATTTGTCTCGAGACGCGCGCGTCGTCGGCGTGCGCGATCAGGTTCTCGCGCCGTCTCGCGGCTCTGATCTCGCCCGCGTGCGCGAGCACCTCCTCGAGCGTGCCGTACTGCTGGAGCAGCTGCGCGGCCGTTCTGTCGCCGATCCCGGGGACGCCAGGGATGTTGTCGGAGGTGTCGCCTCTGAGGCCGATGAAGTCGGGCACCAGCTCGGGCGGGATCCCGTAGCGGTCGATCACGCCCTGGCGGTCGTAGACCTTCGTGTCGGTGATGCCCCTGGACGTGGTCATGATCTGCACGCCGTCGCCGACCAGCTGGTAGGCGTCGCGGTCGCCGGTCACGACCATCACCGGGATCCCGGCCGCTCTCGCCCGCTCCGCCAGCGTTGCGATCACGTCGTCGGCCTCGTAGCCCTCGACCGATACGTTCGCGTAGCCGAACGCGTCGACGAGCGGCTCGAGGTGCGGCCACTGCTGCCGCAGCAGGTCCGGCCGCGTGCTGCGCTGCGCCTTGTAGTCCGGATAGACCTCTCTGCGGCCCGAGTGGCCGCGGTCCCAGACGACGATCGTCGCCTTCGGGCCGAACTCCGTGAGGATTCTCACGAGCATCGACGCGAAGCCGAAGATCGCGTTCGTCGGGAAGCCGGTCGAGGTCGCGATCGACTCGGGCAGCGCGAAGAACGCGCGGAAGGCGAGCGAGTTCCCGTCGATCAGGAAGAGCTCGTCGTGCGCGTCGGTGGTCACGGCCGACACTTTAGAGGGGCCCCCCGGACGGGGCCGCCCCCCGGCCGGCGGCGACCTCGCCCGCGGTTTCCGCAGTACGGAACATGCTGTTCGACCAGCGGATATGCTGCGCCTCGCGATCCGATCCATCCACGGAGGCCACCGCTTCATGTCGACGACACCGAGTGCCCAGTTCAGCCTGACGATCCGCGTGCAGATCGCGGACCAGCCTGGGATGCTCGGCCGCGTAGCGAGCGCGATCGGCGAGGCCGGCGCGACGATCGGCGCCGTCGACCTGGTCGCCCTCGAGAACGGCCGCACGGTGCGCGACATCACGGCCATCAGCGGCGACCAGGCGGACTGGCAGCGCATCACCGCCGCGATCGACGGCGTCGACGGCGCGCACGTGCTGGAGACGACCGACCGCACCTTCCAGCTCCACCTCGGCGGCAAGATCGAGCAGCACAACAAGTCGCCGCTGAGAACGCGCGACGACCTCTCGATGGCCTACACGCCGGGCGTCGCGCGGGTCTGCATGGCGATCCACGACGACCCCGACAAGGCGTTCCAATACACGATCAAGCGCAACACCGTCGCCGTCGTCTCCGACGGCTCGGCCGTCCTCGGGCTCGGCGACATCGGCCCTGCTGCCGCGATGCCGGTGATGGAGGGCAAGGCCGTCCTCTTCAAGGAGTTCGCCGGCGTCGACGCCTTCCCGATCTGCCTCGACACGCAGGATCCCGACGAGATCGTCGCGATCGTGAAGGCGATCGCCCCGACCTTCGGCGGCATCAACCTCGAGGACATCTCGGCGCCGCGCTGCTTCGAGATCGAGGACCGTCTCCAGGCCGCGCTCGAGATCCCCGTCTTCCACGACGACCAGCACGGCACCGCGGTCGTGACGCTCGCCGCGCTGATGAACGCGGCGAAGCTGACCGACCGGCGGCTCGACGAGCTGCGGGTGCTCGTCGTCGGCCTCGGCGCGGCCGGCGTCGCGGTCACGAAGATCCTGCAGGCGGCGGGCGTGCACGACATCATCGGGTGCGACTCGCGCGGCGCCGTCCACACCGACCGCGCTGACTACCGCGACGGCTCGATGAACGCGATCAAGCGCTGGTACGCGGAGACGACGAACCCGGACCGCCGCGACGGCCGGCCGGCCGACGTGATCGACGGCGCCGACCTCTTCGTCGGCCTCTCCGGCGCCCGCGTCCTGCCGCGCGAGGCACTCGCGCGCATGCGCAAGGACGCGATCGTCTTCGCGATGGCGAACCCGACGCCCGAGGTGACGCCGGAGGAGGCGGCGCCGTACGTGCGGATCATGGCGACCGGACGCTCCGACTACCCCAACCAGATCAACAACGTGCTCGCGTTCCCCGGCATCTTCCGCGGCGCGCTCGACGTGCGCGCGGGGCGCATCACGGAGGCGATGAAGACGGCAGCGGCGCGCGCGATCGCCGGCATCGTCGCGGACGACGAGCTGCGCGAGGACTACATCGTGCCGTCGGTCTTCAACCGCGACGTCGCCCCCGCGGTCGCGGCCGCCGTCGCCGCGGAGGCGCGCCGCGGCGGCGAGGCGCACGCCGGCAACGAGGTGGGCTACGCGAGCGGAGCCGCGCTTCACGTCGCTTGAGGCGGCCGCGCGCGGCCGGGCGCGCGAGCGGACCAGCGCCGCCGCGCGGCCATCCGCGCGCGCGGCTCGCCCGTATCCCTCCCAGGACGTCCAACGGCGAGGAGCGGGCATGCGGGTGACGGTGACGGGCGCGACCGGGCTGATCGGGTCGAGGCTGGTGGAGCAGCTGACGGCGCGCGGAGACGAGGTCACCGTGCTCTCGCGCAACGCGGAGGCGGCCCGCTCTCGCCTCGGCATCCCGGCGATCGGCTGGGATCCGCTGCACGAGCCGGCCCCCGCGGACGCGCTCGGCGGCCGCGACGCCGTCGTCCACCTCGCCGGCGAGAACCTCGCGCAGCGCTGGAGCGACGAGTCGCGCGCGCGGATCCGCGCGAGCCGCGAGACCGGCACCGCGAACCTCGTCGCCGGCCTGCGCACCGCCGACCCGCGCCCGCGCGTGCTCGTCTCCTCCTCCGCCGTCGGCTACTACGGGCCGCACGGCGACGAGCAGCTCGACGAGACGGCGCCCGCCGGAGATGACTTCGCGGCACGCGTCTGCGCCGCGTGGGAGCGCTCGGCCCTCGCCGCCGAGGCGCTCGGCGTGCGCGTCGTGCTGGTGCGCACGGGCGTCGTGCTCGACGCCGCGGGCGGCGCGCTCGCGAAGATGCTGCCGCCGTTCAGGCTCGGCGCCGGCGGCCCCGTCGCGGGCGGCCGGCAGTACCTCTCCTGGGTCCATCGCGACGACCTCGTCGGGCTCTACCTCGCCGCGCTCGACGGCGAGGCGTGGCGCGGACCGATCAACGCGACCGCGCCGACCCCGGTCACGAACGCCGCCTTCTCCAAGGCGCTCGGCCGCGCGCTGCGGCGCCCAGCGATCGCACCGGTCCCGCGGCTCGCGCTGAAGCTGCTGTACGGCGACATGGAGCAGCTCGTCACGACCGGGCAGCGGGCCGTGCCGAAGCGGGCGCTCGAGCTCGGCTACGCCTACCGGCATGCCGACCTCGACGAGGCGCTGCGCGACGCCCTCGGGTGAAGCCTCGCGCTGCGCGCTCGTTTCACCTTGCGGGTGTTCGCCCAGAGGGCGAAGCCCGCGCAGGCGGGGCTGGCGCCGCTCAGCCCGTCGGGCGACCGGGGTCGAGCGGGCGCACGAAGCGCAGCGCTCTGCCGACGACGCGATAGGCGCCGAACCGGTGCAGGCCCGTGTCGCCGCTGCGGTCGATCGCGTAGTCGCCCAGGACCGTGCCGCGCGCCTGCGTCCGGAAGAAGGCGCGCACCACGTCGGGGTGTGTGAGCGCGCGGTCGCCTGCCGTCGCCTGCCCGCGGTCGATCGCGTCGAGCACCGCTCGGATCGCCTCGTAGCCGTAGAGCGCCTCCGGCGCGGGCGTGTAGCCGTAGACGCTGCGGAAGGAGGCGAGGAATCTGCGCGACGCCGGCGGGTAGTCGCTCAGTCCCAGCGGCGCCCGCGTCACGCGCGTCTGGGCGCGGGCGTTGCCGATCGCCGCGACGAACGGCGCGTCGACGACGGCGCCGGGCGCGTAGAGCTGGAGCGACGGCTCCTGGAGGTTGAGCGCACGCCACAGCTGCACGACGCCGGGACGCGTGGAGCCGACGAAGAAGACGGCGTCGGCGCCCGTCGCCGCGATCTTCGCGGCCCGCTGGGTCTGGTCCATGGCGTGCGCGTCGATCGGGTCCTCGTCGGGGACGACGGTGATCCCGGCCGCCTTCGCGCTCGCCTTCAGGGTCGCGGCGAGCGGCAGGCCGTTCGTGTCGTCGTCGGTCAGGATCGCCAGCCGCCCGACGCCCTCCTGCCGCATGTAGAGCGCCAACGCGTCGGCCTGCACGCGGTCGTTCGGCACGACGCGGGCGAACGTGCGGCCGACCTTCGCCAGGTTGGGGTAGTACTTCAGCGGCGAGCCCGCGATCGCCATCGTTCTCGTCGTCAGCTCCATCGCGGTGTCGAGCGGGCTGACCTCGAGGATCCCGGCCTCGTTCAGCAACGGGATCGAGATCGCCGAGGAGCCGGAGTGCAGCTCGCCGACGTAGGCGATCGTGTCGGGATCCTTCGCCGCGCGACGGGCGTTCTTCGAGATCTGCGCCGGGTCCCACTCGCCCGCCTTCGGCGTCGCCGCGTCGAGCGAGACGAGCTGGATCGCGTAGCGGCCGGCCCGGCCGCCGTGCTCGCGCAGCGCGAGCCGCTCGGCGCGGACGACGTCGACCGAGATGTCGTGGTCGGGGCCCTCGAGCGGCATCGAGGAGTAGATCGTCAGGCGGCTGCCGGGGACGGCGCCGCCGTCCTTCTCCCGGCCCCCGCCGCAGCCGGCGATCAGAAGCACCAGCAGACAGGCGCATGCGACCGATATCGAATGACCGTGTCTCAGTGCGACGCCCCGCGGATGATGAGGTCGGGATCGGACAACGGCGGCGATTCTATGCTCGCGTCGCGACCGAGGCGGAGCCGGCCGTCATGCCACGCCCGATGCCGCTACGCTGCCGCCTCGATGCGTGTGGGGATCCTCACAGCCGGAGGCGACTGTCCGGGGCTGAACGCGGTCATCCGCGCAGCCGCGCGGCGCCTGCTGACGCACGGCCACGAGCCGGTCGGCCTGCGCCGCGGCTACCGCGGCCTCGCGGAGCGCGAGCACATGCGGCTCGACGGGCAGAGCGTCTCGGGGATCCTCCATCTCGGCGGCACGATCCTCTCGACCTCGAACTACAACCCGTTCCGCGAGCCGAACGGCGTCGAGAAGGTCAACGCCGCGCAGGCGGCGGACGAGCTCGACGCGGTGATCGCGATCGGCGGCGAGCACACGATGATGATCACCCGCCGCGTCCAGGAGGAGCTGGGGATCCCCGTCGTCGGCGTGCCGAAGACGATCGACAACGACGTCACGCAGACCGACTACACGTTCGGCTTCGACACCGCCGTGCAGATCGCGACCGACGCGATCGACCGCCTCCACACGACCGCGCAGTCGCACGATCGCGTGATGCTGCTCGAGGTGATGGGCCGCAACACAGGCTGGATCGCCGTCTTCGCCGGCATCGCCGGCGGCGCCGACGGGATCCTGATCCCCGAGCTGGAGCTGACCGTCGAAGAGATCGCGGCGAACGTGAAGCGGCGCCACGAGCGCGGCAAGTCGTTCTCGATCATCGTCGTCGCGGAGGGCGCGGAGCTGGCCTTCGAGTCGGGCGAGCGGCGCCTCGTCCGCACCTCCGAGGAGGTCGACGCCTACGGCTACCCGCGCCTCGGCGGGATCGCGACGGCGCTCGCGATCGAGCTCGAGCAGCGCACCGGCTTCGAGTCGCGCGTCACCTCGCTCGGCCACATCCAGCGCGGCGGCACGCCGACGGCGACCGACCGGCTGCTCGCGACGCGCTACGGAGCGCACGCCGCCGACCTCGTGATGGCCGGCGACACCGGACGCATGGTCGCCCTCCACGGCACCGAGATGACGAGCGTGCCGCTGTCGGCTGTCGAGGGCATCAAGACGGTCGACCTCCGCTATCTGGAGATCGCCCGCACGTTCTTCGGCTAGCGGACGGCCGCGCCGCGCCGGCCGCGTCTAGACGTCGTCGGAGGCCTGCGCCCAGGGCATGAACTGCCCGAGGTATCTGACGCCGGCGGCGACGAGGATGATGAGCGCGGCGACGAGGAAGCCGTCGAAGCCCTTGATGCCGAGGGCCCACAGGATGAGCCAGAGCCCGAAGGCGGCGGTGCTGATGAATGCGAGTCCCATGAGGCGCGGATCCTATCGCAGCGCCGCGGCCATCGCGGCCACGAGCGCGTGCACCTCGGCGACCGGATCGGCGGCCTCGCTGGCCGCCCGCACGAGCCGGCTGCCGACGATCACGCCGGCGGCGCCGGCGTCCGCGGCGGCCGCCGCCTGCTCGGGCGTCGCGATGCCGAAGCCGAGCGCGACCGGCACCACCGTCGCGGCCGCCGCTCGCCGGAGGATCGCCTCGACGTCGACCAGCGCGCCGCGCTCGCCGGTCGTCCCCGTGACGGAGACCGTGTAGAGGAAGCCGCGGGCGCCCGCGCCGATCCGACGCAGGCGCTCGTCCGGTGTCGTGGGCGCGACGAGCGGCACGAGCGCGATCCCGCGCTCGTCGCACAGCTCCAGCAGGACGGGCGCCTCCTCGAGCGGCAGGTCGGGCACGATCAGCCCGCTGACGCCGTGCTCGCGCAGGGCGTCGACGAAGGTCTCGAAGCCGCGCGCGTAGACGATGTTCGCGTAGCACATGATCACGACCGGCAGGCGCTCCGCGAGCGCGGCGCCGACGTCGAGCACGCCGTCGACGGTCGCGTCGGCGGCCAGCGCCGAGGTCGCGGCGGCGTGGATCACGGGGCCGTCGGCGAGCGGGTCGGAGAACGGGATGCCGAGCTCGACGAGGTCGGCGCCGGCGTCCGCGTAGGCCTCGCCGATCGCGCGCGAGGTGGCGAGGTCGGGAAAGCCGCCCATCAGGTAGGGCATCAATGCCGCGCGCTTGCCGCTGTCGGCGAAGGCGGCGGCGATCCGCTCGACGCCCGTGACCGTGCCGGTCACGCGCCGCCGTCCCGGGCGATCATCTCGAGCACCTGCGCGAGGTCCTTGTCGCCGCGCCCGGAGAGGCAGACGACGTCGAGCTCGCTGCCGCCGTTCGCGAGCGCCCAGGCGAGCGCGTGGGAGGACTCGAGCGCCGGGATGATCCCCTCGAGCTTCGCGACCCGCTGCAGCGCCGCGAGCGCGTCCCTGTCGCTGATCGCCTCGTAGCGGGCGCGCCCGGTGTCGCGCAGCCAGGCGTGCTCGGGGCCGACGCCGGGGTAGTCGAGGCCGGCGGAGATCGAGTGCGCCTCGAGGATCTGGCCGTCGTCGTCCTGCATGATCGGCTCGTAGGCACCGTGCAGCACGCCGGGCCGGTTGCCGGCCGTCAGCGGCGCGCCGTGGCGCCCCGTCTCGAGCCCCTCCCCCGCCGCCTCGACGCCGATCAGCTCGACCTCGACGTCCGCGGTGAACGGCGTGAAGATCCCGATCGCGTTCGAGCCGCCGCCGACGCAGGCGATCACGCGCTGCGGCAGCCGCCCCTCCTTCTCCAGGATCTGCGCGCGCGTCTCCTCGCCGATCACGCGCTGGAGATCGCGCACGATCGCCGGGTACGGCGCCGGCCCGGCGGCCGTGCCGAGCACGTAGTGCGTCGTCGCGACGTTGGTGACCCAGTCGCGGATCGCCGCCGAGCAGGCCTCCTTGAGCGTCCGCGAGCCGGCCTCGACGGGCTCGACGGTCGCACCCAGCAGGCCCATCCGCTCGACGTTCGGCTTCTGGCGGCGCATGTCCTCGGTGCCCATGTAGACGACGCACTCGATGTCGAGCAGCGCGCAGGCCGTCGCGGTCGCGACGCCATGCTGGCCGGCGCCGGTCTCGGCGATCACGCGGCGCTTGCCCATCCGCTTCGCCAGCAGCGCCTGCCCGAGCGCGTTGTTGATCTTGTGCGCGCCGGTGTGCAGCAGGTCCTCGCGCTTGAGGTAGATCGGGCGGCCGCCGACCTCGCTGAGGCGCTCGGCGAGGTAGAGCGGCGTCGCACGACCGGCGTAGTCGCGCAGCAGCTCGTCGAGCCGCGTCGTGAACTCCGGATCGCGCGAGGCGTCGAGCCAGGCCGCCTCGAGCTCGGCGAGCGCCGGCATCAGCGTCTCCGGGACGTATTGGCCGCCGTAGGGGCCGAAGCGGTGCTCGACGGAGGTGATCATGTGGTCGTGCTCGCTTCGCGAGCATTGGGAAGCGCTTCGCGCTTCCCGGCGGTCTTGCCGAGATCGTCGCCGGACTCGGGCTCGGGCTCGGAATCGGACTCGGGCTCGGGGTCGGGCGCGGTGGCGGCGACCGCCGCGGCGAATGCCTCCATCGCGGCGTGGTCCTTGATGCCCGGCGCGCGCTCGACGCCGCTGGCGACGTCGACGGCGTACGGCTCCACGGCGGCGATCGCGTCGCCGACGTTCTCGCTCGTGAGGCCGCCGCTGAGGATCAGCGGGCGGTCGCGCGGATGCGCTCTCGCCAGCTCCCAGGCGAAGGTCTCGCCGGTGCCGCCCGGCACGCCCTTCGCGTAGGCGTCGAGCAGGTGGAAGTCGGTCTGGAAGGGGCGCAGCGCCTGCACGTCGGCGCGGTCGTGCACGCGGGCCGCCTTGATCACCTTCGCGCCGGTGCGGCGAGCGACCTCGGACGCGTAGGCCGGGCCCTCGTCGCCGTGCAGCTGGATCAGCGTCAGCCCGATCTGGTCGGCGAGGCGGACGACGTGGTCGAGATGCGCGTCGACGAAGACGCCTGCGATCTCCGCGCGGCGTCTGAGCGCCGCGCCGATCTCGGCCGCCTGCGCGGCGCGGATGCTGCGCGGCGAGCCGGGCCAGAGGATCATCCCGACCGCCCAGGCGTCGAGCTCGACCGCACGCTCGGCGTCCTCCAGGCGGGTGATGCCGCAGAACTTGATGCGCGGGGCCCGAGCCATGCACCCATCGTAGCCCCTGCCAGGCTTACGGCGTGCTCTGCTGGCCGCTGGCGGCCGGCGCCTCCTTCGGCGCCTTGCCGAGCGTCACGGTGACCGTCATCTCCTGCCCCTGCCGCAGCACCTTCAGGCGCACGCGGTCGCCCGGCTTGCGCCGGCCGATGTCGGTGCTGAGCTGCTCCATCGAGTCGATCGCCCCGCCGTCGATCGCCTCGATGACGTCGCCGCCGAGCGCCAGCTGCACGCCGTTGACCTCGCTCTGGATCGTGCCGCCGCGCAGGCCCGCCTTGCCCGCCGGCCCGTCGCTGTTTACGGTCTGGACCAGGACGCCTCTGTCGACCTTCAGCTGCATGTCGGCGAGCGACGCGTCGATCGTCGTGCCGGTGATGCCGAGGTACGCGTGCGAGACGTCGCCGGCCTTCAGCTGCGCCAGCAGCTGCTTGGCGGTGTTGATCGGCACCGCGAAGCCGATCCCGACGCTGCCGTTGCTGCCGTTGCCGCTCGTCGCGATCTGCGAGTTGATGCCGATCACGCGCCCGGCCGCGTCGAGCAGCGGGCCGCCCGAGTTGCCGGGGTTGATCGGCGCGTCGGTCTGGATCACGTGCTGGATCGTGAAGCCGTTCGGCGCGCTGATCTCGCGCTGCAGCGCCGAGACGACGCCGGTCGTGAGGGTGCGGTCGAGGCCGAACGGGTTGCCGATCGCGAGCACGGGGTCGCCGACCTCGGCCATGCTCGAGTTGCCCAGCTCCAGCGGGCGCAGCTTCGCCACGGCGGGATCGACCTTCAGCAGCGCGAGGTCGTTGTTCGGATCGGTCCCGGTCACCCGCGCCGGCACGGTCGTGTTGTCGTCGAAGCCGAGCGTCACCTTCGTCGCGCGCTCGACGACGTGGTAGTTCGTCAGCACGTAGCCGTCGGCGTCGATCACGAACCCGGAGCCGGTCGCCTCGCCCTGCTGCGTCTGCTGCGTGCCGAAGGGCGACTGGACCGACTGCGAGATGCGCGCGCGCACGAAGACGACGCCCGGCGCGTCGCGCACGTAGATGTCGTGCGCGGTCAGCGCCGAGCCGTCGGATCTGCCGGACGAGGACGCGGACGTCTCCGACATCACCGGCGCCTGCTGCACGACGGTCGTTGTGCTCGGGCCGCCGCCGACGTCGAAGGCGAGGAACGCGATCGCGACGACGACGCCGCCGACGAGCGCGGCGACGAACGGGGATCTGGCGACCGCTCTCATCTCGCTCGCGAGTGTCGCGAGGAGCGCTGAATCGCAGCTAAACGCGGGCGGTCGCGAAGGTCGCGACACGCGCGTCGATCAGACGTCGGCGTGCCCGGTCAGCGCACGGCAGGCCGCCTCGACGTCGTCGGCGCGCATCAGCGCCTCGCCGATCAGCACCGCGTCGACGCCGACCCGCTCCAGCTCGTCGAGCTGGTCGCGCGTGCGGATGCCCGACTCCGAGACGACGGTCTTGCCGGCCGGCACGTCCGCGAGCAGCTCGAACGTGCGGTCGAGGTCGACGCTGAAGTCGGTCAGGTCGCGGTTGTTGATGCCGATCACGTCGGCGTCGATCTCGAGCGCGACCTCGAGCTCGCGCTGGTCGTGGACCTCGACGAGCACGTCGAGGTCGAGCGCGAGCGCCTCGGCGTGCAGCCGCGCCAGCTCGCGCTCGTCGAGCGCGGCGACGATCAGCAGGATCGCGTCGGCGCCGACGACCGCCGACTCGTACAGCTGGTAGTGGTCGACGACGAAGTCCTTGCGCAGGATCGGCAGCCGCGTCGACGCCTTCGCCTCGCGCAGGTCGTCGAGCGAGCCGCCGAAGTGGTGGCTCTCGGTCAGGACGGAGGCCGCCGCGGCGCCGGCCCGCTCGTAGGCGCGGACGACGTCGCCGACCGTCGCCCCCTCCCGGATCGTGCCCGCCGACGGCGAGCGGCGCTTGTACTCGGCGATCAGCGAGATGCCGGGGTGCACCAGCGCCTCGGAGAAGGGACGGTCCTCCCCGCGCCCGAGCAGCTCGCGCTCGAGCTCGACGAGGGGGACCGCCGAGCGGCGTTGCTCGACGTCGCGACGGGTCGTGTCGACGATGCGGTCCAACGTGTTCACGCGACAGCCAGCTCCTGGGTCTGAGTGATGTACCGGTCGAGCGTCGCACGGGCGGCGCCTCCGTCGATCGCGGCCTCGGCGGCGCGGGCGCCCGCCTCGAGCGTCTCCGCGCGGCCGCTCGCGTAGATCGCGGCGCCCGCGTTGAAGACGGCGATGTCGCGCGGCGCGCCGCGTTCGCCTTCGAAGATCCGCCGCGCGATCGCGGCGTTGACGTCTGGTGTCCCTCCGCGCAGCTCCTCGTGGTCGGCGCGGTCGAGGCCGACCTCGGCCGCGTCGACCGTGAACTGCCCGATCTGGCCGTCACGAACCTCGATCACGAGCGAGGGCGCCGCGGTGCTGAGCTCGTCGAGCCCGTCGTCGCTGGAGACGATCAGCACGTGTCTGGCGCCGAGCGCCGCGAACGCGCCCGCGATCGTCTCGAGGTAGCGGCGGTCGGCGACGCCGGTCAGCTGCCGGGTGACGCCGGCCGGGCTCGTCAGCGGGCCGAGGAAGTTCATGATCGTGCGCACTCCGAGAACTCTGCGAACCGGGATCACGTAGCGCATCGCGGCATGATGCGTGGGCGCGAACATGAAGCCGAAGCCGACCTCGTCGATGCAGCGCGCGACCGCGTCGGGCGCCAGGTCGATCCGCGCGCCGAGCGCCTCGAGCACGTCGGCGGCGCCCGACAGGCCGGTCGCCGAGCGGTTCCCGTGCTTGGCGACCGTGCAGCCGGCGCCGGCGGCGATCAGCGCCGCCGTCGTCGAGACGTTGAAGGTCTGGCGCCCGCCGCCGGTGCCGACGACGTCGAGCAGGTCCTCGACGTGCGCGGTGTCGACGTGGGTCGCCAGCGCGCGCATCGTCCGCGCGAGGCCCGTGAGCTCCTCGACCGTCTCGCCCTTCGTCCGCAGGGCGATCAGGAACGCCGCGATCTGCACCTCGGTTGCGTTGCCGGTCATGATCTCGGCGAGCACCTCGGCGGCGGCGTCGCTGGAGAGGTCCTCGCCCGAGGCGAGCGCGTCGATCGCGCGGGTCAGGACGTGCTCGTTCGCGGCCACGGTCAGGCGCTCACGCGAGGAAGTTGCGCAGCAGGTCGTGGCCGTGGTCGGTCAGGACCGACTCGGGATGGAACTGGATCCCCTCCGCCGGCAGCGTGCGATGGCGCAGCGCCATGATCACGCCGCCGCCGCGCGCGGAGACCTCGAGCTCGTCGGGCAGCTGCTCGTCGACGATCAGCGAGTGGTAGCGGCCGACGGTCAGCGGCGAGTGCAGGCCGGCGAAGACGGTGCGGCCGTCGTGCTCGATCTCCTCCGTCTTGCCGTGCACGGGTCGGTGCCGGATCACGCTGCCGCCATAGGCCTGCGCCAGCGCCTGGTGGCCGAGGCAGACGCCGAGCGTCGGGATCCCGGCCTGCGGGAAGCGCTGCAGCACCTCGAGCGAGATGCCGGACTCGTTCGGCGTGCAGGGCCCGGGCGAGACGAGGACGCGGTCGTAGCCGCGCAACATCAGCTCGTCGACCGTCGCGCGGTCGTTGCGGACGACCTCGATCTCCGCCCCCAGCTCGCCGAGATACTGCACGAGGTTGTACGTGAACGAGTCGTAGTTGTCGACGACGAGGACCCTCATGGCCACTCGGGCTGCGCCAGCGCCAGCTCGATCGCCTGCAGCACGGCCTTCGCCTTCGCCTCCGACTCGCGGAACTCGTAGTCCGGCTTCGCGTCGGCGACGGTCCCGCCGCCGGCCTGGACGTGCGCGACGCCGTCCTTCACCACGACGGTGCGGATGTGGATGCAGGTGTCGAGGTCGCCGGTGTAGGAGAGGTAGCCGATCGCCCCACCGTAGCCGCCCCGCTTGACGGGTTCCAGCTCGTCGATGATCTGCATCGCGCGCACCTTCGGCGCACCCGACAGCGTGCCGGCCGGCAGGATCGAGCGCAGCGCGTCGAGCGGACCGACGTCGGCCCGCAGGGTGCCGGAGACGCGCGAGACGATGTGCATCACGTGGCTGTAGCTCTCGATCTCCATGAAGCCGTCGACGGAGACGCTGCCGAACTCGCTGACGCGGCCGACGTCGTTGCGACCGAGGTCGACGAGCATCACGTGCTCGGCGCGCTCCTTCTGGTCCTCCAGCAGATCCTCGGCCAGCCGCGCGTCCTCGGCGGCGGTCGCGCCGCGCGGCCGCGTGCCGGCGACCGGCCGCGTCGCGACGCGGCCGTCCCGCACGGTCACGAGCGGCTCCGGGCTGGCGCCGGCGATCTCGAAGTCGCCGAAGTCGAGGAAGTACATGTACGGGCTCGGGTTGACGGCGCGCAGCCCGCGGTAGATCGAGAACGCCTCCATCGCGACCGGCGCCGACCAGCGCTGGGAGGGCACGACCTGGTAGGCGTCGCCGGCGTGGATGTACTCGATGATGCGCGCGACCATCCCCTCGAACTGCTCGCGCGGCATGTTGCTCTCGAATCGCGGGACGGCGCGCGGCGGCCCGCCGGCAGCACGCTCGGGCGCGGTCGGCAGCGGGCCGGCGAGGCGCCGCCGCACGTCGGCGATCGTGTCGAGCGCGGCCGCGTAGGAGCGCTCGAGATCCTGGTCCTCGGCGTAGACGTTGGCGAGCACCGTGACCTCGTGTCTGAGGTGGTCGAAGGCGACCATCACGTCGGTCAGCATCAGCGCCAGGTCGGGCAGACCGACCGGGTCGGGGTTCGGCTCGCCGAGCGGCTCGACGGTGCGCACGAGGTCGTAGCCGAAGAAGCCGACCGCCCCGCCGGAGAACGGCGGCAGACCCGGCAACGTCGCCTGGCGGTAGCGCGCGACCTCGGCCGCCGCGAGCGCGTACGGGTCGCCCGCGTCGCCGAGCGACCAGCGCAAGACGCTGCGCGGGCGGAAGCCGATGAACGACCAGCGTCCGACGCGCCCCTGCTCGGCCGACTCCAGCAGGAACGCGGGACCGTCGCCGCGCAGCTTCAGGAACGCCGAGATCGGCGTCTCGACGTCGTCGATGAAGGTGTGGCGGACCGGCACCAGCGAGAAGTCGCGGGCGAGTGCGCGGACCTCCTCGAGCGACGGCGTCGCGGACGGCCGCGAGCTGACGGAGTCAGCGGCGACGGTCATCGAGCACCTGCTCGGCGTCACCGAGGCCGAGGCCGCGGGAGCGCAGCAGCACGGCGAGGTGGTAGAGCACGTCGGCGGCCTCGTTCGCGACGCGTTCGTCGGTCTCCTCGCGCACGGCGCGGACGACCTCCTCCGCCTCCTCCTCGACCTTCGCGCCGGCGAGCGCGGGGTCGGCCAGCAGCTGGGCGGTGTACGACGTCTCCGCGCTCGCGTCGACGCGCGCCGCGATCGTGCGCTCGAGCGCGGGCAGCACCTCGTAGAGCGCCTGCTCGGCGAGGTCGCCGTGGTGGAAGCACGTGCGCTCGCCGGTGTGGCAGGCAGGACCGTCGGGCTCGACCAGCGCGACCAGCGCGTCGCCGTCGCAGTCGAGCCGCAGCGCCCGCAGCCGCTGGGTGTTGCCGCTCGTGGCGCCCTTGTGCCAGAGCTCCTGCCGCGAGCGGCTCCAGAAGTGCACCTCGCCGGTCGCCCGCGTGCGCGCGACCGCCTCCGCGTTCATGTACGCGAGCGTCAGCACCTCGCCCGTGCGCCAGTCCTGGAGGACGCACGGCACGAGGCCGTCGTCGTCGAACGCGATCTCGAGGTCAGGCACGGTCGGAGGGATTGTACGAGGCCTCAGCGAGCGCGTGCTGAGACCCTCGAGTGCCGTGCTCCGGCTATTCGATCCCGAGGCGGTCGAGCAGGCGCTCGTCGCTGCGCCAGGCGCGCCGCACCCGCACCTGCAGGTCGAGGTGGACGCCGCAGCCCAGCTCGCGTTCCAGCTCCCTGCGCGCAGCGATGCCGATCTCCTTGATCTTCCTGCCGCCGGCGCCGATCAGGATGCCCTTCTGCGAGTCGGCCTCGACCCACATCACGGCGCGCACGGCGATCAGGTCTCTGCGCCGCTCCTCGATCTCCTCGATCTCGACCTCGACCGCGTGCGGCACCTCCTGGCGCGTGCGGCGCAGCACCTGCTCGCGCACGAGCTCGGCGAGCATCACGTCCTCGGACTGGTCCGAGCGCTCGTCGGTCGGGAAGAAGAACGGGCTCTCCGGCAGCAGCCCCGCGAGGTGGGTGACGAGCGGGACGACCCCGTGGCCTCTGCGGGCGGAGATCGGGAAGATGTCGTCGCCGACCTCGAGCTCCGAGGCCTCCTGCAGGATCGCGGCGATCTGCGCGCGGTTGCAGCGGTCGACCTTGTTGACGGCGATCACGACCGGGACCGACGCGCGTGCGAGCAGCGTCGCGATGAAGCGGTCGCCGGGGCCGATCCCCTGCTCGGCGTTGAGCAGCAGCAGCGCCGCGTCGGCGCCCGACAGCTCGCTCTCGACGCGCCGCTGCATCCGCGACGTGAGCGCGTCGCGCGGGCGCTGGACGCCGGGCAGGTCGACGAGGACGAGCTGGTAGTCGGGCGTCGTGACGACGCCGCGGATCGCTCGGCGGGTCGTCTGCGGCTTGTCGGAGACGATCGCGATCTTCTCGCCGACGATCGCGTTCGTGAGCGTCGACTTGCCGACGTTCGGCCGGCCCGTCAGCGCGACGAAGCCGCTCCGCGTCATTGCTGCACCCAGCGCAGCAGCTCCGCCTGGAGCGCGAGCATCTCGCCGTCGTCGACCTCGTGGTCCATGCCGGTCAGGTGCAGGGCGCCGTGGACGACCGCCTCGCTGAGGTCCTCCGTGAGGGGCGGGCAGATGACGACGTCGCCCAGCTCGCGCTCCTCGGGTGGGATCCCGTCGTCGTCGTCGTCGGCGTCGACCGGCTCGGCGCCGTCGATCGGGAACGACAGCACGTCGGTCGGCGCGTCTCTGCCGCGGTGGTCGCGGTTGAGCAGCTGGATCGTGCCCTCGTCCACGAAGGCGATCGCGACGTGGCCGTCCTCGATCCCCGCGGAGGAGAAGGCGAGCGCGCACAGCTCCTCGACGTCGAGCGCCGTCAACTCGCCGGTTTCGGCCTCGTCGAGCCCGATGACCTCGACCTCCAGCACTAGGCGCGCTTGGCGGCAGCAGGGCGCAGCTCGGGCGTGAGCCGCTCCTGGTGGGCCGCGTAGGCGGCGACGATGCTCTGCACGAGCTTGTGACGGATCACGTCTCTGCCGCCGAAGCGGATGAACTCGATCCCGTCGACCGTGTCGAGCACGTCGGCGACCGTGACGAGCCCGGAGCGCTGGTCGCTCGGCAGGTCGACCTGCGTGACGTCGCCGGTGACGACCATCTTCGAGCTCTCGCCGAGCCGCGTCAGGAACATCTTCATCTGCTCCGGCGTCGTGTTCTGCGCCTCGTCGAGGATGATGAACGAGTCGTTCAGCGTCCGGCCGCGCATGAAGGCGAGCGGGGCGACCTCGATCACGCCGCTCTCGAGGTACTGCGCGAAGCGGGCCGGGTCGATCATGTCGTGCAGCGCGTCGAACAGCGGCCGCAGGTACGGGTCGACCTTCGCCATCAGGTCGCCGGGCAGGAAGCCGAGCCGCTCGCCGGCCTCGACCGCCGGGCGCGTCAGGATGATGCGGTTGACCTGGCGGTTGCTGAGCGCGGCGGCCGCCATCGCGACCGCCAGCCACGTCTTGCCGGTGCCGGCCGGGCCGATGCCGAACGTGATCGTGTTGCGGCGGATCGAGTCGACGTAGCGCTTCTGGTTGACCGTCCGCGGCGTGACGTCGCGCGAGCGGTGGCGCCAGACGACGTCCTCCAGCACCGCGCTCGGCGACTCGTCGCTGTCGAGCGCGCCCTGGATCGCCTCGATCGTGTCGGGGGCGATCTCGTGACCGCGCCCGATCCGCTCCGACAGCTCGCGAACGACCTGCGCGCCCGCCGCGACGGCATCGTCGTCGCCGGCCAGCGTCAGCACGTTGCCACGGAGGTAGACGTCGCAGTCGAGGTGCTGCTCGAGCGTGCGCAGCACCTCGTCCTGCGCACCGGCGAGCTCCGCGGCGACGGCGTTGTCGAGCTCCAATTGCTGACGCACTAGGCGGTCAGTGCCCCCCGCACCTGCGCGGAGACGCGCTTGCCGTCGGCGCGACCGGCGACGCGCGCCATCGCGACCTTCATGACCTGGCCCATCTCCTTCGGCGAGCTGGCGCCGGTCTCGACGACGGCGGCGGCGACGATCGCGCCGATCTCGTCGTCCGACAGCTCCGCCGGGAGGTACGAGGCGATCAGCGTCGCCTCGCCCTCCTCCTGTGTTGCAAGCTCATCGCGACCGCCGTCCCGGAACTGCTCGGCGGCATCGAGGCGGCGCTTGCGCTCACGGCGCAGCACACTCACCTCGTCGCCATCTCCGTCCTTCGCGGCTTTCTGCAGCTCCGACAGCACCAGACGGAGGGCGCCAACGCGCTCCTTCTCCCCCGCCTTCATGGCGGAGGTGAGATCGGTCTTCAGCTGTTCGACGACGGTCACGGTCCCTCAAGGATAGCCGGGTCCGCGGCGTCTCCCCACGGAGTTCGACGGGCTAGGAGCCGGCCGGCTTCGCGGCCTGCGCCCCGGCTCCGTCTGCCTGCGCCGGCGCGCTCGCCGCGCCGTTGGCGGCGGCGGGCAGCTGCGCGGGCTGGGGCGAGGTCGGGCGGCCCGTGGCGCCCGCCGCGTCGCGGTCGAGCTCCGGCGGATTGCCGATCTGGCCCAGCTCCGACGTGTCGCGGTCGAACAGCAGTCCGACGGTCCAGTCGACCAGCAGGTGCGCCTTGCGCTTGCCGCCCGGCATGTTCGCGAGGTGGTAGGTGCGGGCGAGGAACCAGGCGGGGAAGCCGCGCCACTTGATCCCGGCGGTGCTCGCGACCGCCTTCTGACGACCCATGTCGACGAAGACGCCGAGCGTCTTGTACTTGAACTTGCGCACCTTGCCGCCGGCCCCGAGCTCGGCCGCGACGTTGCGCGCGACGAGCCGCCCCTGGCGGATCGCGTGCTGCGCGGTCGGCGGGCACGGGAAGCCCTTGCGCGCCGGGTCCGGCACGCCGGAGCAGTCGCCGATCGCCCAGACGCGCTCCTGACCTCTCACGCGCATCGTCGCGTCGACGTCGACGCGACCGTCCTCGCGCAGCGCCAGCCCCAGCTCGGCGACGACCGGCGAGGGACGCACGCCGGCGGTCCACGCCACCGTCCGCGTCGGAACGGCCTCGCCGCCCTTGAGGATCACCGAGTTGTCGGTGACCCGCTCGATCGTCGTGTTCGTGCGGATCTCGATGCCGCGGCCGCGCAGCTCCCGCTCGGCGAAGGCGGCGAGGCTCGGAGCGACCTCGGGCATCACGCGCTCGCGGGCCTCGACGAGGATCCAGCGCATCCCCTGCACGCGGCAGCGCGGATAGAGCTCGATCACGTCGGCGGCGAAGTCCTGCAGCTCGGCGAGCCCCTCGAGTCCGGCGTAGCCGGCGCCGACGAAGACGTAGGTGAGGTACTCGGCGCGGACGTCGGGGTCCTTGACCGTCTCGGCGATCTCGAGCAGCGAGATCAGCCGGTTGCGCAGCGCGATCGCCTCCGCCAACGTCTTGAAGCCGATCGCGTGGTCGACCAGGCCGGGGATCGGCAGCGTGCGGGAGATCGACCCCAGCGCGACGATCAGCTGGTTGTAGCGCAGCTCGTGCCGGCGACCGTCGAGCGAGTCGACGATCAGGCGCTGGCGCTCCGGCTCCGCGGCGCTGACGTGGCCGAGCCAGAGGTCGGTCTTCTTCAGCTGCTCCCGCAGCGGCACGACGACGTGGCGGGGCTCCAGCGAGCCGGCCGCCGCGCCCGGCAGCAGCGGGGTGTACGTGAGGTAGTTGGTGTCGTTGACGAGCGTGATCCGGGCCGCCTGCGGCGGCAGGACCTTCTCGAGCGTGCGAGCCGTGTGATAGCCGCCGAAGCCGCCGCCCGCGATGACGATGTCCCATGCCATGTCCCTCACCCTATGCCCATCGGCCGGAAGAGACCAACGTCACAATTGGGATCGAGGCGATCCCGTCGCTTGTGTGACGAACGTCACCGTGACAGCAGCAGCGCGGCCCATTCGCCGCGCTCGCGACGGGCCTGCTCCCGCAGTCCGTGGCGCCGGAACGCGGCGGCGACCTCGTCGGCCTCGTGCACCAGCAGGCCGCTCGCGATCAGCGTGTCCGGGCCGCCCTGGGCGCGTGCACCGAGCGCGTCGGCGTAGTCGAGCAGGAGCGGCCGCAGCAGGTTCGCGAGCACGGTCGGCGCGAACGGCACCGGCTCGTGCCGCAGGTCGCCCCGACGCGCTTGCAGCACGACGCCGTTGACGGCCGCGTTCGCGCGCGTCGCCGCGACGCTGAGCGGGTCGTGGTCGACCGCCAGGACCGGATCCCACCCCAGCTCGGCGGCCGCGATCGCGAGCACCCCCGATCCGCAGCCGAGGTCGAGCAGCGAGCCGCGTGCGGCGGGCGGCCCGGCGGCGCCCGCGAGCTCGAGCAGCAGCTCGAGGCAGAGCCGAGTGGTCGCGTGCGCGCCGGTGCCGAAGGCCTGCGCCGGATCGATCACGACCTCGGTCGCCGCCCCGATCGGCGGCTCCCACGGCGGCCGCACGGCGAGCTGCGGGCGGGCGTCCCGTTCGGGCCCCGCCGGCCCGATCACGAGCGGCCGGTGGAACTCCTTCCAGCGCTCGCTCCAGTCGTCCGGCAGCTCCGTCGTCGAGACGGCGACGAGCGCGTCGCCGACCGCGGCCTCGACGTCGGGCAGCGACGGCAGCTCGCCGGGCGCTCCGTAGACGGCGTACTCGACGACGTCGCCGTGGTCGACCTCCTCCACCCCGCTCGGCGCCAGCTCCAGCAGCTCGGCGAGCGCGATCTCGGCATGTGCGCGGTCGACGCGCAGCGCCAGGCGGATCACGGGGCCTCGCCGCTCGGCCTAGATGGTCGAATCCACGGGATTCGTGGATGCGAGGTGCACGTTGGGCGGCTGGCGCCGCGGAGGCTGGCGAGGCCAGCCCGAGATCGTGTAATCAACCGTCTAGGCGCCGAAGGCGCGCTTGAGCTTGCCCAAGACGCCTTCGTCGGAGCGCAGGTTCTCGTCGCTGAGCGTGCCCGCGAGCTGCTCCAGCAGGTCGCGCTGCTCGTGGCTCAGGCGCCGCGGGATGACGACGCTGACGACGACGCGCAGGTCGCCGTGGCGGCCGCGCCGCAGCGCCGGCATGCCCTTGCCGCGCAGCATAAGCGTGTCGTTCGGCTGGGTGCCGGCGGGGATCTCGAGCTCGTGGGGGCCGTCGAGCGTCGGCACCTCGATCGTCGTGCCGAGCGCCGCGTGCGGGGCCGCCACCTCCACGACGGTGACGAGGTCGTCGCCGTCGCGGACGAAGCGCTCGTCCTCCCGCACGCGGATGAGGACGTACAGGTCGCCGGGCGGGCCGCCCTGCTCGCCGGCGTGGCCGCGGCCGGAGAGGCGGATCCGCTGACCGTCGGCGATGCCGGCGGGGACGTCGACGGAGACGGTCACGCGCTCGACCTTGCGCCCACGTCCGGCGCAGGCCGTGCACGGCTGGCGCGGCACCCGTCCGTCACCGTGGCAGGTGTCGCAGGCGACGGCGCGCACGACCTGGCCGAACGGCGTGCGGCTGACGGCGCGCAGCTGCCCGCTCCCGCCGCAGCGCTCGCAGGTCTCGATCGGCGTGCCCGGCTCGGCTCCGTTGCCGTGGCAGACCTCGCAGCGCACGACCGCGTCGTAGCTCAGCTCGACCGGCGCCCCGGTCGCCGCGGCCGCGAGGTCGATCGTCGCATTGACGGCGAGGTCGCCGCCCTGCGCCGGACCGCTGCGCCCCCCGCCGCCGCCGAACATGTCCGCGCCCCCGAAGAAGGCGTCGAAGATGTCGGAGAAGGAGCCGAAGCCGGTCGGCTGGTAGCCGCCGTTGCGCAGTCCCTCGGCGCCATAGCGGTCGTAGGTCGCGCGGCGCTCGGGGTCGGACAGCACCTCGTAGGCCTCCGCGGCGCGCTTGAACTTGTCCTCCGCCTCGGGGTCGTGGCTGTTGACGTCCGGATGCAGCTCGCGGGCGAGCTTGCGGAAGGCCTTCTTGATCTCGGCCTCGCCCGCGTCGCGGCCGATGCCGAGGATCTCGTAGAAGTCGCGCGAAAGGTCGGAACTCACGGCCACCATGGTAGGCGACCGCTCGCAGTGGACGCCGCGAGCGCTCTCGCCCACTCCGATGCGCCAGTTTGCAGTACTATGGCGCCGCCGCACTCCATGGGGGGCGTTCCTACCCCCTGGCGGACGCCTTCCTCCCGTCATGCTGGCCCCTGTCCGCCCCCACCACCGATCGGGAGGTACCGCACGTGTCTGGGACCGACACGACGGGGCATGACCGTCAGGCAACACGGCCGTTGCGCGTCATCGTCGGAGACGACGACCCGCTTTCGCGCCGCGCGGTGCGCGACGCCCTGCAGAACGCCGGCATGACCGTCATCGCGGAGGCCTGCGACGGCCGCGAGACGATCGAGCTGGCGTTGCACTACGCACCCGACATCGTGCTGATGGAAGCCGACATGCCGGTCGTCGACGGGGTCGAGGCGACGCGCCGGATCGTCGAGCGCACCGAGGCGGTGCGCGTGATCATCCACGCCGCCGTCGACGACGCCGAGCTCGCGATCCGCAGCCTGCGCGCCGGGGCGGTCGGCTTCCTGCCGAAGCGCTACGGGCTCGAGCCGCTCGCCCGCGCGTTGCGCGCGGCGAGCGACGGCGAGGCGATCGTGCCCCGCCACATGACCGCGCACCTCGTCGAGTGCATCCGCGGTCACGGCGAGGATGCGACCGGTCTGCGGCCGGTGCGCAGCCCGTTGACCGATCGCGAGTGGGAGGTCCTCGACCTCCTCTGCTTGGGGCTGTCGACCGCCGACATCGCGGACCGCCTGGTGCTGACGGTCGAGACGGTGCGTTCGCACATCAAGCACCTGATGCGCAAGCTCGACGTCTCCTCGCGTCGCGACGCGGTCGAGCTCGCCCAGCGCATGCGCGACGGCAGCGCCAACGTCCTCGTCGCGCCGCGCGAGCGGCCGATGCCGTCGCTCACCTAGCCGCCCGGCGGCGAGCTCCCCTGCGGGCGGTCGACGACCGCCCGCAGTCCGCGCGGCGGATCGTCCCGTCCTCAGCCTTCGTCGTAGACGTCTTCGACGAAGCGCGAGAGCTCGGTCGCGGCCGAGCGCACGGAGCTGATCGCGAGCGCGTAGTCCATCCGCAGCGGCCCGATCACCGAGACGGTGCCGAGGCTGCGCTGCGGCAGGCCGTAGCTGGCCGCGACGAGCGCCAGCGAATGCAGCGCCGGCGCCTCGTTCTCCTGGCCGATGCGGACGAAGACGTCGCGCTGGGCGAGCGCGGAGCTCAGCACCCCGAGCAGCGAGACGCGCCGCTCGAGCATCTCCATCACGTCGTTGAGCTGCGTCAGGTCCTGGAAGCGGTACTCGCTGATGAGGCGCGCCGCGCCGTCGACGTAGAGCGTGTCCTCCGCCATCTCGGCCAGCTCCGTGAAGGCGGGCGCGATCGCGGCCAGGAACGTCTGCTCGCTCGCGGCGAGCGTGACGTCGTGCAGCCGCTGGTGGAGCACGCGCGCGCCGAGTCCGAGGCCGACGAGGCGCTCGTTCAGATAGCTCGCGCCCCAGTCGGCGAGCCCGGCGTCGACCGGCGAGTCGAACGTGAAGACGCGCTTCGTGACGCCGCCGGTCGAGGTGATCACGACGACCATCAGGACCTGCGGCTGCAGCACGAGCACCTCGACATGGCGGATCGTGGCGGTCTCGATCGGCGGCGCGGAGACGATCGCGAGCAGGTTCGTGACCTGCGACAGCGTCTCGGTCGTGACGCGCATCGCCTCGTCGACCTCATGGCGCACGAGCGTCAGCGCGAGCGGCTGCGCGGCCACCGGCGTGGGCGCCTGCCGCAGCAGGCGGTCGACGAAGTAGCGGTAGCCGGCGTCGGTCGGGACGCGGCCGGCGGAGGTGTGCGGGTGCGCGAGCAGGCCGTGCTCCTCCAGCATCGCCAGCTCGTAGCGGACCGTGGACGGCCCCCACTCGACGTCGGCGGCGACGACCTTCGAGCCGACCGGCTGACCGCCTTCGAGGTAGGCGTCGACGACCTTTCTGAGGACCAGCTCCTGGCGGGGCGTGAGCATGCATCCGATTGTAGGAGCGAGCGGGGCGGCCATCCGCCGCCCCGCTGCTGGAGTCGGCTCCTACAGGCGCAGCGCGCGGGCCGTCGAGGCGCTCGCGCTGCCGGAATGCGCGATCGCGATCCGCAGCGTGAACTTCCCGTGCAGCGCGCTCTTCGTCTTCAGGACCGCCGCGGCGTGTCCCTTCCTGACGACCGAGCGGGTCGTCGCGACGACCTCGTTGCCGCGCTCGACGCGGAAGCGCAGTGCCGTCGCGCCCGTCTTCGCGTCTTTGCCGGTCACCCTGCACGCGACCGTCAGACGGCTGCCGTGGCGGGTCGTCGCGCACGTGACCGTGATGTCCGGCCGCTTCGGTCCGTGGCCCTGGCCCGTCGTCGGCTTGCCGCCGCCGTGCCCGGGCTTGCCCCCGCCGGACTGACCGCCGTCGCCGGTGTGGCTGCCGTCGCCGGGATCGCCGCCGCTCGGCGTGGTCGTCGTCGGCGTCGTGCCGCCCTCGTCGGTCGCCGGCGTCGTCTTCGTCACCTCACCCGTGGTCGGGTCGAGGAAGACCTTCGGCGCCAGCTTCGCGTCGGCGTCGAAGTTGAACATGTTGCCGAGCGAGCCGGCGCGCGCGTCGAACGACTGGTCGCCGATGCGGCCGAGCTGCCAGTTGTCCTCGATGAACTTCAGGACCGACGTCTGGTCGGTGACCGAGTGGTCGACGAAGTTCTGCTTCGCGAACGGCGAGACCACCAGCAGCGGCTGGCGCGGCCCGTATCCGCAACGACCCTGGTAGGCGGTGCCGGTCGTGTCCGTCGGAGCGCCGCAGTCCGTCCCGGTGAGGGTGTCGTCGGGCGTCTGGGAGTGGTTGACGATCGGCGACATCTGGTGGTCGTACCAGCCGTCGGAGTCGTCGTAGGCGATGATCACGGCGGTGCTGCTCCAGTCGGGCGACTGCTGGAGCGCGTTGAGCGTCCGCGCGACGAAGCGCTGCTCGTCGAGCGGGTCGGAGTTGCTCGGGTGCGCGTCCTCGAACGCCGCCGCCTTCAGGAACGAGACGCCCGGCAGGTTGCCGCTCGCCAGCGCCGTGTCGAAGTCCGTCAGGTCGTATTGGTGGTTGACCTTCTGCCCCACGGCCGTGCCGGCTGGATCGTCCTTGCCGATCAGCGCGGCGGAGGCCGGCGCGGTGTGGTGGATGTTCGCGGTCGAGGCGTAGTACTGGAACGGCTCGTGGTGCGGCGAGTAGTCGCGCACGGTGGCGCCGGCGACGTTCACGTGCGAGGAGCTGCAGGTCGCTCTGCCCGTCGTCGAATCGACGCTCGAGGGCCGAAAGCCGCCCTGGAACCAGCCCCAGGTGACGTGGTGGGCGCTCAGCAGGTCGCCGACGTTCTTGCCCGACATCACCGTGCCGCCGGTGGCGCAGTCGTCGAGCGCCGTCGACGGGTCGGGATCGCCGATCACGGTGCCGGCGCTGTTGCCACCGGCGCTCGCGCCATGCGTCTGGCCGCTGATCAGGTTCAGCGCGCCGACCGTCGAGGGCCCGAAGTTGGTGCTGTAGGAGTTGTCGCTCATCGAGAAGCTCTGCGCGAGGTTCCACAGCCCGGTGAGCGTGTTGCCGTCGTAGTAGTCCATCACGATCGGGGTCGGGCAGAGCGCGCCCCCGCCAGCCGTTCTCTCGACGAATCTGTCCATCAGGCCGTGGTCGTAGGCCGACTGCTCGGCGCCGTAGCCATGGTTCTGCGAGCACGTCACGGCACGCGAACGATCGAGCCGCTGCGGGTTCAGCGCGTTCGGGTTGCTGTTCAGCAGCGCGTCGCTGAGGCCGTTGACGGCGGGCGTGCCGGCCTCCGCCTGGAACCTCGGCTCGCCCGCCGGGTTGGTCGCGTTCGGGTAGGTGCCGAAGTAGTGGTCGAACGACACGTTCTCGCCGAAGATCACGACGACGTGCTTGATCGGCGTCGAGGCCGGCGTCGTCGACGACGACGTGTCGGCATGAGCGACGGCGAGTCCGGCCGCCGCGATGCTCGCGACCAGTCCTCCACATGCGAGGGTCTTGATCCTGCGCAAGATGCCTCGTTCCTTTCCTGGACGGATCATCGGGGCCTGAGGCGCCTCCGGCCGCCCGCCGGTCGGCGCGAACGTGATCCTGAGGCCGCGATCGCGGACGGATGTCGCAGCGGTGTGACGGTCGGATGAGCTTCCGATGAGAGCTGGATGAGTTAACGCTCACCGTGACGGTGACGTGAATCACGAGTCGGTAACACGAGCTCTCGCGCGCCGTTGCAAAGTCACCTTGCCGGCGCCCTTCGCCTCCGCTCGCGCCGGGTCGCCCTCCGCCACCGTGCTCCGACTTCCCCGACTCCTCCCTGCGCTCGCGGCCGGCGCCGCGCTGCTCGCGCTCGCCGGCTGCGGCGGTGGCGCGCCCGCGCGAACGAGCGCCGGCATCGCTCCGTCCGCGGCCGCGCCGCCTCACGTCGTGACGACGGTCGCGGGCTCCGCCTCCTCGCCGCAGGCGGTCGCCGACGCCGCGGCGATGAGACCGACGGCCGCCGGACTGCGCACGGAGATCAGTCCGCTCTCCCCGCGCGCGTTTCGCGCGCCGGTCGCGCGCTATCGCGCCTACGCCGCACGCGAGGCCGACGCGATGCAGGCGCCCGTCGGGCAGCTCGCGACCGCGCTGCGCCGCGGCGATCGCGGCGCCGCGCAGGCCGCGTGGGGACGGGCGTGCGACCGCTACCTCCTGCTCGGTGCCGCCTACCGCGCGCTCGGTCCCCTCGACCGGGCGATCGACGGGATGCCGGGAGGCCTGCGGCGCGGGGTCGCCGACCGTCGCTTCGCGGGCCTGCACCGGCTCGAGCACGGCCTCTGGACGGGGGCGCCGCTCGCCTCGCTCGTGCCCTGGGCGGTCAAGCTCGCGCGCGACGTCCACACGCTGCGGCGCGTCGTGCGCACGATCCCGATCACGCCGCTCGACTACGCGACGCGGGCGCACGAGATCCTCGAGGACGCCCAGCGCGACCTGGTGAGCGGCCGCGCGGCGCCCTGGAGCGGCGCCGGCGTGCGGGCGACGGCCGACGCGAGCGCCGCCACCGCGGCCGTGGTCGGCACGCTCGTGCCGCTGCTCCAGGGTCGCGGCGACGCGCTCCCGCCCGTGCAGTACGGACTGCGGCGCCTCGACGCCGAGCTCGCCAGCGTGCGTCGCGACCACGGCGGCCGCTGGCCCGCGACCGGCGCGCTCACGCGCGCGCAGCACGAGCGCGTCGACGGCCGCCTCGGCGCGGTCCTCGAGTCGCTCGCGGCCGTCCCCGGCGCGCTCGAGACGCAGCTGCCGCGCGCGATCCCCGCGCTGCCCGCGCTGGCCGCGCCGAAGAGAGCGGCGACGAGATGAGCGTCGACCGGCGCGCGTTCCTGCTGCGCTCCGCCGCCACGCTCGGAGCCGGCGGCCTCGCCGGCGCGACCGCGCAGCAGGCGCTCGCCGGTTCATCCCCGACGACCGCGCCGGCGTCCTCGGGCGCGACCGCGGCGCTGACCGCGCGCGTCCCGTTCGACGGCGCGCACCAGGCGGGCGTCGCCTCGCCGCCGCAGGACCAGATGACGCTCGTCGCGCTCGACGCGATCGCCGGCGACCGCAGCAACCTCGTCCAGGGGCTGCAGGCGCTCAGCTCCCGCGCCCGCCAGCTCGCGCAGGGGACGACGATGCCCGAGCAGGAGGTCGACGAGCCGCCGGCCGACTCCGGCACGCTCGGCACGACGATCGCGCCGGACGGCCTCACGGTCACGATCGCCTTCGGCGCCTCGCTGTTCGACGACCGCTACGGGCTCGCGCGGCGGCAGCCGGCCCGCCTCACGACGATGCCGGCGTTCCCGAACGACGACCTCGACCCGGCCCGCAGCCACGGCGACCTGCTGCTCCAGATCGCCGCGCAGCGACGCGACACCGTCATCCACACGCTGCGCGAGCTGATGCGTCCGGTGCGCGACCAGTTCGCGCTGCGCTGGACGCTCGACGGCTTCCAGAGCGCGGACCGCGGACCGACGCCGCACAGCTCGCGCCGCAACCTCTTCGGCTTCCGCGACGGCACCGCCAACCCCGACGTCTCCGACGCCGCGCTGCTCGACCAGCTCGTGTGGGTCCAGCCCGGCGCCGAGGAGCCGGGCTGGACCGCGGGCGGCACCTACCAGGTGGTGCGCGCGATCCGCATGCACGTCGAGTTCTGGGACCGCGTCGGGCTGCGTGAGCAGGAGAGCATGATCGGCCGCTCGCGCGACGCCGGCGCGCCGCTCGGCGGCAGCGACGAGCTCCAGGCGCCGGACTACGAGGCCGATCCGAAGGGCGCGCGGATCCCGCTCGACGCGCACATCCGACTCGCACGGCCGCGCTCCGCGAGCACCGAGTCGCAGCGCATCCTGCGCCGCGGATGGAACTACCACCGCGGCTTCGACGCCGCCGGCCAGCTCGACCAGGGGCTCGCGTTCGTCGCGTTCAACCAGGACCCGCGGCGGCAGTTCGCAACGGTCCAGGAGCGGCTTGCGGACGAGCCGATGGCCGACTACGTCACGCCCGTCGGCGGCGGCTACTTCTTCGTCCCGCGCGGCTCGCGCGGCGCCGCCGACTGGGTCGGCTCGGGCCTGTTCGCGGCCTAGTCACACCCGCAGCGCGACGGCGCCGGCCGCCAGCAGCACGATCGCGAGCGAGAGCATCCGCAGCGCGCCGTCGAGCGGCTGCGCCAGCCGCGCGGCGGTCAGCTCGACGGCGCGCCCGTCGAGCAGCCGCTGCGTCCCCTGCACCGAGGCGGTGCGGCGGCGCAGCTCGCGCACCGGCGTGCTGAGCCGGCGCTGCGCGAGGCTCAGCGCGGTGCAGGCGGCGGCGATGATCAGACCGGTCGCCTCGAAGCGCAGCGCGCAGACCCAGAAGCCGGTCAGGGCCGGCAGCCCACCCCACGCGAGCGCGAACCAGAGGTCCGAGTGGAAGCGGCCGCCGAACAGCTCGAGGTTGTAGGCGACGGCGAGGAAGGCGCCGGCCAGCACGAACGGGATCAGCGTGGCGGAGATGGTGATGATCCCGACGATCCCGATCGCGGTCGCACCGCCGATCCCGATCGCCCCGAGCGCCACCAGCGTGCGCGACGAGAGCGCGGTCCCGAGCGGCCGCCCGTGCAGCTCGTCGAGCGCGTGCGCGCCGATCCCGACAGCCAACGCGAAGGCGGCCAGCGCGGCGCCCATCCGGCCGAGCGAGAAGTGCGAGGCGACCGCCGCGCCGAGCGCGACGTACGCGACGTGCCAGGCGGTGTAGGGCGGATGCAGGAGCGTCACGAGGTCGCGCCAGCCGCCGCCCGCGAGCGCGTAGAAGGCGGGCCGCTCGAGCGGCGCCGTCACCGTCTCGTGCCCGCCATCACGACGCCGGCGCCGAAGCTCATCCGCCGCACCCGCACGTCGCCGATCCCGGCCTCCTCCCACAGCGCCGCGAGCCGCGGCAGCGGCACGCGCTCGTAGAAGCCCTCGATGCTCGGTCCGAGGAAGCTGCCGACCTCCTGCCAGTCGCGCGAGAGCAGGCGCCCGCAGCCGGGCAGCCCGATACGCGTCCAGATCCGCCAGGCGGCCCGCAGCAGCGGACGCGGCGGCATCCCGAACTCGACCATCGCGATCGGGCCGCCGGGCTTCACGACGCGCGCCAGCTCGCGCAGCGTCGCGGCCGGGTCGTCGACGTAGCGCAGGAGGTAGGTGAAGGTGAGCGCGCCGAACGCGGCGTCCGCGAACGGCAGCGCCTCCGCCTGGCCGGTGACCGGCTCGATCCGCTCCGCCAGCAGCGGATCGTCGGCCAGCCGCGCGCGGAGGCCGGCGAGCATGTCCGGGCTCTGGTCGAGCGCGACGACGCGGCAGCCGGTCCGCCGCACGAGCGCGGCGGCGACCATCCCGGTGCCGGTGGCGACGTCGAGCACGCGATCGCTCGGCCCGGCCGGGACTGCCGCGACGAGGGCCGCGCGCCAGCGCGGGTCCTGCCCGAAGCTCAGCGCCGCGCCGGCACGGTCGTAGTGGCGCGGGAGCCCGGCGAAGAGCTCGAGCGCGTGGCGCTTGCGCGGCGTGGATGCGGGCGGGGCCGACATGGTCAACCGACGACGAGCGTCGCCACCGCGTTGCGGATGATCCGCGCGTCGGCCTGCCGCGCCTCGGCCGCGACCGTCGCGACGCCGTCCTCGATCGAGCGCACCGTGCTCGTGACGGTCACCTCCTGCTCGAGGACCCCCATGCCGCGGAACTGGACCGAGAGCGCCTTCAGCGTCTCGGGTCCGCCGGCCGCCTCGGTCTGCGCCCGCGCGACCTGCGCCATCGACCACAGCCCGTGGAGGATGCGGCCCGGCAGCCCGACCGATCTGGCGAACTCCTCGTCGATGTGGATCGGGTTGAAGTCGCCCGAGGCGCCCGCGTAGCGGACCGTCAGGAAGCGGTCGGGCGTCGTCCTCAGCTCCGGCAACTGCTCGCCCGGCTCGTAGCTCGCCATCTCAGCTCCCCCTCACGATCATCTTCCAGGTGCCGCGGCAGACGGGCTCGCCGCCGGCGTCGCGCGAGACCACCTCGAAGTCGAAGAACCCCATGCCGCCTCTCTCCGCGATCGCCGCGACCGTCGTCGTGCTGGTGATCTCCTCGCCCGCGACGACCGGGCGCGTCCAGCGGAACTCCTGGCCACTGTGGACCATCATCCCGAAGTCGATCCCGACCTCGGGGTCGAAGATCCCCGGCATCACCGACGGCGACTGGTAGACGACGGCGAACATCGGCGGCGCGACGACGTCGGCGTAGCCCGCCGCACGCGCGGCCTCCGCGTCGAGGTACAGGGGGTTCGTCTCGCCGACGGCGTTCGCGTACTCCCTGATCTTCTCGCGGCCGACGGCGTACGTGACGGGCGCATAGGTCTTGCCGACGGCTCTGGTCTCGACGGACACCGGGCTCCTTCCTCTCAGCGACGGTTGCGCTCGCGAGTATCCCCCATCGGCGTCCTGTACGTGATCGTTCAGATGAACATTCCGGCGGCGCCGCCGTCGGCCGACCAGGCCGCGCCGGCGACCGCGCTGGCGCGCTCGGAGCAGAGGAAGACGATCACGTCCGCGACCTCCTCGGGGTCGGCCAGCCGCCCGAGCGGCACTCTCGCGGCGACGGCCGTGAGCGCGGCCACGCGATCGTGCCCGTGCTCCCGCGCCTGCTGGTCGGCGAGGCCGCCCTCGCCGAGCCACAGACCGGTGCCGGTCGGACCGGGCGCAACGGCGTTGACGAGCACGCCCTGCGCCGCGTAGGCGTCGGCGTAGGCGCGCGAGAGCGCGAGCTGCGCGCTCTTCGTGACGGCATAGGCGGCGTTCTGCGACGACGGGCGCTTGCCGGCTGAGGAGGAGACGTTGACGATCCGCCCCCATCCGTCGATCGCCATCCGCGGCGCGGCGAGCCGCATCAGGCGATCGGGCGCGCGCACGTTGAGCTGCCACTGCAGCTCCCAGTCGTCCTCGCGCAGCTCGTCGAGCGCGACGCGCCGCGAGGTGCCGGCGTTGTTGACGAGCACGTCGATGCCGCCGAGCCGCTCGACGCACGCCCCGACCAGCAGCTCGCCGGCGTCGGGCGCCGTCACGTCGGTCGCGAGCAGCTCGACGCGGGCGCCGTCGCGGCCGCTCGGCGCGTTGGCCGCGAGCGCGTCGGGGTCGCGGGCGGTCAGCAGCAGCTCGGCGCCCTCGTCCGCGAGCGCGTGCGCGACCGCGCGGCCGATCCCGCGGCTCGCGCCGGTCACGAGGCAGCGCCGGCGGGTCAGTCCCAGATCCATCGCTCCATCACCCGGCCTTGTAGGGCGAGCCGCCGACCAGCTCCTGGATCGTCACCGGGCGCAGGTGCCGCTGCTTCAGCAGCGCCAGGATCTGCGGCAGGAGCTCGGACGTCGGCGCATAGTTGCCGTGCATCAGGATGATCGCACCCGGTCTCGCCCAGTGTCTGATCGCGTTGAGGATGTAGGGCTTCGAGCGGACGTTCGAGTCGGCGAGCGTGCCGGACCACATGATCACCTTCGTGTACCCCTCCTGCCCGGCGGCGGCGACCGTGCCGGCGTCGTAGGCGCCGTAGGGCGGCCGGAAGAACGGCCGCCCGGTGAGGCCGAACGTTCTCTCGATCCACTGCTCGTTGAGGCGCAGGTCGGCGGCGAACGCCGGCGCGCCGACCGCCGCGGCGTCGACGTGGTGGAAGGTGTGGTTGCCGACGATCAGCTGGCCTCTCGCGACGAGCGCGCGGATCGCCTTCGCCTGCGGATCCCAGGAGGCGGCGTAGGTGCCGTTGGGGAAGAAGGTCGCGTGCGCGCCGGTGCGCTCCAAGGTGCGGACGATGCGCGCCACGCAGGCGGTGCAGAAGCCGTCGTCGAACGTCAACGCGACCATCCCGCCGCGCGTGGGGCCCTGCTGGATCACGTGCGCGGCGCCGGGCTGCACGGGCGGGATCGCACCGAGCTTCACGGACGCGGCGGCGTGGCGGCCCGCCGCGCCGCCGCCGTGCTTCCCGCCACCGAGGCCGCCCGCTGCGCTCGTGCCGCTCGCGCGCGCCGCGCCCGCGCTCGGCCGCACGCCGCTGCCGCCGGCGAGCCCGATGGCCAGCACCGCCACGAGCGCGACGAGCAGCAGCGCGCCGACGACGACGAGCCGGCGCTGCGCGCGCCGACGGCGCTGGGCGGCCGTGCGCCGCGCGAGGCGCTCGGGCTGCGAGAGAGGCTCGATCCGCATCCGGTGGCTCGCGCCCTACCCGTCGCCCAGCTCGAGCACCGCGAGGAAGGCCTCCTGCGGCACCTCCACGCGGCCGACCTGTCTCATCCGCGCCTTGCCCTTCTTCTGCTTCTCCAGCAGCTTGCGCTTGCGCGAGATGTCGCCGCCGTAGCACTTCGCGACGACGTCCTTGCGGTAGGCCTTGACGGTCTCGCGCGCGACGACGCGCGAGCCGATCGCAGCCTGGATCGGCACGTCGAACTGCTGGCGCGGGATCTTCTCGCGCAGCTTCTCCGTCAGCTGGCGGCCGACCTCGTGCGACTTCGCGCGGTGGACGACCATCGAGAGCGCGTCGACGGGGTCGCCGGCGAGCAGGATGTCGAGCTTGACGAGGTCGCTCGCGCGCATCCCGATCAGCTCGTAGTCGAGCGACGCGTAGCCGCGCGTGCGCGACTTCAGCTGGTCGAAGAAGTCGAGCACGATCTCCGCCAGCGGCAGGTCGTAGGTCAGCTGGACGCGCTCCGCCGACAGGTAGCTCATGCCCTGGTGCGTGCCGCGCTTCTCCTGGCACAGCTCCATGATCGGCCCCACGTACTGTCTCGGCGTGAGGATGCTCGCGCGGATGTACGGCTCGCGGATCTCGCGGATCTTGCTGGGGTCGGGCATGTCGGTCGGGTTGTGGACCGGCACGACGTCGCCGTTCTCGAGCGAGACCTCGACCTCGACGCTCGGCATCGTCGTCATCAGCTCGAGGTCGTACTCGCGCTCGAGCCGCTCGCGCACGATGTCCATGTGCAGCAGGCCGAGGAAGCCGCAGCGGAAGCCGAAGCCGAGCGCGTCCGAGGTCTCCGGCTCCCACGACAGCGCGGCGTCGTTGAGGGTCAGCTTCTCGAGCGCGTCGCGCAGGTCGGGGTAGTCGTCGGAGTCGATCGGGAAGAGGCCGCAGAAGACCATCGGCTTCACGTCCTGGTAGCCCGGAAGCGCCTCGGTGGCGCCGCCCCGCTTGGTCGTCAAGGTGTCGCCGACGCGCAGCATCGCAACGTCCTTGACGCCGGTGATGAGGTAGCCGACCTCGCCCGGCCCGAGCGTTGCGGTGCTCGTCATCGCAGGCGAGAAGAAGCCGATGTCGTCGATCTCGGCCTCGGTCCCGGCCGCCATCGCGCGGATCGCCTCGCCCTTCGTGAAGGTGCCGTCGACGACGCGGATGTAGGCGATCACGCCGCGGTACTGGTCGAACTCCGAGTCGAAGATCAGCGCGCGCGGCGGGGCCTCCGGGTCGCCGCTGGGCGGCGGGACCTTCTGCACGAGCGCGTCGAGCACCTCGATCACGCCGGCCCCCGTCTTCGCGCTGATCCGCAGCACCTCGTCGGGATTCTCGCCGAGCAGGTCGGCGACCTCGCCGGCGACGCGCTCGGGCTCGGCGCCCGGGAGGTCGATCTTGTTGAGGCACGGGATCAGCTCGAGGCCGGAGTCGACCGCCAGGTAGGTGTTCGCGAGCGTCTGCGCCTCGACGCCCTGCGAGGCGTCGACGACGAGCAGCGCGCCCTCGCAGGCGGCCAGCGAGCGCGACACCTCGTAGGTGAAGTCGACGTGGCCGGGCGTGTCGATCAGGTGCAGTTGGTATGTCTCGCCGTCGGACGCGTCGAAGAGCACGCGGACGGCCTGCGACTTGATCGTGATCCCGCGCTCGCGCTCGAGCTCCATCGAGTCGAGCAGCTGCGCCTTCATGTCGCGCTGCTGGACGGTGTTCGTCAGCTCCAGGATGCGATCGGCGAGCGTCGACTTGCCGTGATCGATGTGGGCGATGATCGAGAAGTTGCGGATGTGCGCTTGGTCGGCCATGGGCCGGTACAGAGTAGGGCCTTAGAACCTGATCGCCCCATCCGAGCAGGGTAAGGGCTGCCTGGGCGGCAGTAAGGCTCGGCCGCCGCGAACTGGAGGCGTTTGTCCGATGTGGGGTCCTCGCTGCGTCTTTACCTTCGATAGCACCAACGCACCAGCGAATCGAGGCCCCCATGAGCACCTTCTTGAACATCGTCGCGCAGGAGTATCGGGCCGACCATCTGCGCGACCGCGCCGAGCGGGAGCGTCGCTGGCTGACGTCGCGCCGCGAGCGTCGCGCCGGCCGCGGCGCGCCGGCCGC
>JAOPZA010000008.1 GCA_025964325.1 Conexibacter sp. | reverse complement strand
GCGGCGGGCGGGCGCCGATCGGCGCCGAGGGCCGCCGTGACGGCGTCTCGCACGGCGTCGACGGTCTCCTGCGCCGCGCCGTCCGCCCACTGCTCCTCCGCGAGCGCTCTCGCGCGGTCGGTCGCCTCCGCGCGCTCGGACTCGGGGACGAGCGTGCCGGCCAGCTCCAGCGGGGCGAGCAGCGCCGCCAGTCGCCGCTCGGCCGGCTCGGCCGCGGCGTCGCCCGACAGGACGGCGGCGAGCCGCTCGCGCAGCTCGTGCTCCGGAGCAGGATCGCGCGTCGGATAGCGATGCGCGCCGAAGAAGCTGCTCCGCGGAACCTCTGTGAGGACCGCGCGCTCGACGAGACGCTCGCAGACGTAGCGCTGGATCGGCTTCAGCTCCCGCGGCAGTCGCTGGACCCAGGCGCCCGGCTCGCGCGGCTTGGGCGCCGTCAGGATCGCGACGTAGGCCTCGCGCAGCAGCGCGTCCTCCAGCTCGGTGTCCGGCTCCGCCAGCAGCAGCCCGCCGCACTCGACGAGGGCGCCGCCGGCCGAGAGGTCGAGCAGCAGCCCGCCCGCGATCGCCAGCTCGAGGACGTCCCCGATCGGGTTCTCGCCCTTGTCGTCGCCGAGCGAGAGCAGCAGCAGGGATTCCGCGGAGGTCAGTTCCATGCGAGACAGCTTGCCATCGTCGGGGCCCTGCCGGCGCCTTCTACACTCGGGGACGTGGATCGCGAGCGCTTCGAGCATCACCTCACCTATCCCCGCAGCCGCGGCCACGCGCCCCCGCGCGGCGCCAGCGGCGTCGCGGGCACGCGCCAGTGCGGCGACGTGATCCGCTTCACGCTGGCGCTCGACCCGAGCGGAACCCACGTCGCCGACGCCGGCTACGAGGTCGACGGCTGCGGCGCCGCGATCGCAGCCGGCAGCGCGGCCGTCGAGCTGGTGAGCGGCCGGTCGCTCGTCGACGCGGCGCGCATCGGCGTCGAGGAGATCGCGCAGGAGCTCGGCGGCCTCAGCCCCGCGAAGCTCCACGCGGCCGAGCTGGCGGCCGACGCGCTCGCCCGCGCGCTCGGCACCGCCGCCCGCGCGAGCGCGCAGCTCGCGCCGCCAGCCGAGCGCCGCACCCGCACGCTCGTCGCGATGTCCGGCGGCGTCGACTCCGCCGTCGCCGCGCTGCTGAGCGCGCGCGACGGCAGCGAGGTCCTCGCCGTCACGCTCGAGCTGTGGGCCGACGAGCAGAACGACGGCGAGCGCTCCTGCTGCTCGGCGCAGGCGGTCCGCGTCGCGCGCGGGCTGGCGCACCGGATGGGGATCCCGCACCTCACGCTCGACCTGCGCCACGAGTTCCGCGCCGGCGTCGTCGACCCGTTCCTCGCCGGCCACGCCGACGGCCAGACGCCGAACCCGTGCGTCAGCTGCAACGGGCACGTCCGGCTCGACGCGATGCTCGAACTGGCCGACCGGCTCGGCGCCCAGCACCTCGCGACCGGCCACTACGCCCGCGTCGTCGAGCACGACGAGGCCGCGGGGCCGCTGCTGCGCGTCGCCGCCGACCCGGCGAAGGACCAGACCTACATGCTGGCCGCGCTCGCGCCCGCCTCGCTCGCGCGGCTGCGCTTCCCGCTCGGCGGGCTCGTCAAGCCGGAGGTGCGCGCGATCGCCGCCGAGGCCGCGCTGCCGGTCGCGAGCAAGCCCGACTCGCAGGACCTCTGCTTCCTCGCCGGCACGAGCCGCAACGCCTTCCTCGTGCGCCACGGCGAGATGGTCGAGCAGCCGGGCGAGATCGTCGACCGTCGCGGTCGCGTGCTCGGCCGTCACCGCGGCTACCACGGCTTCACCGTCGGGCAGCGCAAGGGTCTCGGGGTCTCCGGGCGCGAGCCGCTCTACGTGCTCGCGACCGATCCGCGCCATAACCGCGTCGTCGCCGGCACCCGCGCTGAGCTGCGCACGACGCGCGTCGCGATCCGCGGGCTGCGCCTGCACCGCGACGGGGCCCGCGTCGACGGCGTGAAGCTGCGCTACCACGCCCCGCCGCTGCCGGCGCGGCTGCTCGACGAGGCGGCCGCCGGCAGCCACCGGCGCGCGCAGCTCGAGCTCGGCGAGCCGATCGACGGCGCCGCTCCCGGACAGCTCGCCTGCCTGATGGACGGCGACGTCGTAGTCGGCTGGGGTACGATCGTCGTCGACCCCGAGCGGCTCGCGATCGCCGCACCCGAGCCCACGAGCGTGCCAGTCGCCTGACGTCCACGGGCCGCGCCCACGCCGGGCGCGCTCGGCATGCCGGGTGAGCACCCATCTAGACTGCCCTGCCGATGACGATGACCTCTGACGAGATCCGCTCGACCTTCCTCGACTTCTACGAGCAGCGGGACCACCACCGGCTGCCGTCGGCGCCGCTCGTGCCGGCGACGTTCGATCCCTCCGTGCTGCTCACGACGGCCGGGATGCACCCGCTCAAGCCGTACTTCGCGGGGCAGGAGCGGCCGCCGTACCCGCGCCTGACGAGCTGCCAGAAGTGCTTCCGCGCGAGCGACATCGAGAACGTCGGCACGACGCTGCGCCACCTCACCTTCTTCGAGATGCTCGGCAACTTCTCGATCGGCGACTACTTCAAGGAGGGCGCGATCGCGTACGCCTGGGAGCTGTCGACGCAGGGCTTCGGCTTCAAGCCCGAGGAGATCTGGGTCACCGTCTTCGGCGGCGACGAGGAGCTGGGGCTCGGCCCCGACGAGGAGGCGATCGCGCTCTGGCAGGCGGCCGGCATGCCGCGAGAGCGGATCGTCGAGTGCCCGCGCTCGGAGAACTTCTGGCAGGCCGGTCCGCTCGGGCCGTGCGGCCCCTGCTCGGAGCTCTACTTCGACCGCGGCCTCGAGTTCGGCGCGCCCGACGACCTTCCGGGCGGCGAGAACGAGCGCTTCCTCGAGTTCTGGAACCTCGTCTTCATGCAGTACGACCAGAACCCGGCGAACAGACTGACGCCGCTGCCGTCCCGCAACATCGACACCGGCCTCGGCCTCAACCGCTTCGCCGCGATCCTCCAGGGCAGACCGTCGGTCTTCGAGACCGATCAGTTCCAGCCGCTGATCTCGCTCGGCGAGGAGCTCTCGGGCCGCCGCTACGGCGAGGACTTCGCGACGACCCGCGCGCTGCGGATCCTCGCCGACCACTCGCGCGCGATGACGTTCCTGATCGCTGACGGCGTCGTGCCCTCGAACGAGGACCGCGGCTACATCCTGCGCCGGGTGATGCGCCGCGCGATCCAGCAGGGCCGCGCGCTCGGGATCGAGCAGGGCTTCCTGCCGCGCTTCGCCGACCGCGTCGAGGAGGTGATGGGCTCCGCCTATCCCGAGCTGCGCGAGCAGCGCGCCGCGATCCGCGCGTGGGTCCGCAGCGAGGAGGAGGGCTTCGGCCGCACGCTCGAGCAGGGCACGCGCCTGCTCGACGACCTGATCGCGCGCGCGAAGGTCGACGGCGAGGAGGGACTCGCCTCGCAGGACGTCTTCCAGCTCCACGACACGTTCGGCTTCCCCGTCGACCTCACCCGCGAGATCGCGGCCGAGCACGGCCTCGGGGTCGAGGACGAGGGCTTCGAGCAGCTGATGGAGGAGCAGCGCACGCGCGCGCGCCTCGGCGGCGGACGGACGCAGACGGTCGACGCGCTGAGAGACCGCGCCCGCGCGCTCGCCGGCGGCGTTGGCTTCGCGAGCGAGTTCACCGGCTACGAGACGACCGAGCAGGCGACGACGGTCGGCGCGCTCGAGGCCGAGAACGGTCGCACGCTCGTGAAGCTGCTCGAGTCGCCCTTCTACGCCGCCGGTGGCGGCCAGGTCTCCGACAGCGGGCTGGTCGAGTCGACCGACGGTGAGGTCCGCGCCCGCGTCGACGAGGTCTTCCGCCTCTCCGGCGGCGACGACCAGGTGCTCGTCGTCACGCCCGAGGTCGGTGAGCTGACGCCCGGCGCGCAGGTGCGCGCGGTCGTCGACCGCCGTGCGCGCCACGCGACCGAGGCGAACCACACCGCCACGCACCTGCTGCACGCCGCGCTGCGGCGCCGGCTCGGCGACCACGTGCGGCAGGCGGGCTCGTCGGTGCAGCCCGACAAGCTGCGCTTCGACTTCACGCACGGTCAGGCGCTCACGCCGCAGGAGCTGCGCGACGTCGAGGACGACGTCAATCGCTGGATCCTCGAGAACCACCGCGTGCGCGCGCTGACGACGACGCTCGACGAGGCGCGGCGGCTCGGGGCGATGGCGCTCTTCGGCGAGAGATACGGCGACGTCGTGCGGATGGTCGAGATCGGCGACGGCTCCTTCTCGCGCGAGCTGTGCGGCGGGACGCACGTCCGCTCCACCGCCGAGATCGGGCTCTTCCGCGTCGTCGGCGAGACCTCCAGCGCCGCCAACGTGCGCCGCATCGAGGCGCTCACCGGACCGGCCGCCGTCGACCTCCTGCGCGCCCACGACGCCGCGCTGCGCGAGACGGCGGAGACGCTGCGCGCGACGCCCGAGCGCGTGCCCGACCTCGTCGCGAGACTGCGGGAGCGGGTCAGAGAGCTCGAGCGAGCGGAGAAGCAGTCCGGCGGCGCTCGCGGCGGCGTCGACGTCGACGCCTTGAGCGCCTCCGCGACCGAGCACGACGGCGCGCGCGTCGTCGCCGCCGTCGTCGAGGTCGCCGACCCGAAGACGCTGCCCGACGTCGCCGACCGCCTGAGAGCGAGACTCGGCGACGCCGCGATCGTGCTCGGCGCCGTTGCAGACGGGCGCGTGCACCTCGTCGCCGCGGTCGCGCCGGCGCTGGTCGCGCGCGGCGTGAAGGCCGGCGCGATCGTCAGAGTGGCCGCCGAGGTGACCGGCGGCGGTGGCGGCGGCCGCGACACGATGGCGCGTGCCGGCGGACGCGATCCGGAGCAGCTGCCGGCCGCGATCGACGCCGCGCGAGCGGCGATCGAGGCGGCGCTCGCGGGTTGATGCGCGTGCTGGCGCTCGACTACGGCAGTGCTCGCTGCGGCTGTGCGGTGAGCGATCCGACGGGGACGATCGCGACGCCGATCGCGGCCGTCGAGCGGCCCGCGACACGCAAGGGGATGGCGCGGCTGGTGCGGCTGGTCGGCGAGCGCGAGATCGGGCGCGTCGTCGTCGGGCTGCCGGTCGGCCTCTCGGGCGAGGACACGGCGCAGACGACCGAGGCCCGCGCGTTCGCGCAGCGACTCGGCGAGGCGCTCGGCGGCGAGCTGCCGATCGACCTGTACGACGAGCGCTTCACGACGCTGATCGCGGCGCGGGTCGGCGGCCGCGAGAGCGAGGACTCGCGCGCGGCCGCCGTGCTGCTCGAGGGCTGGCTGGCGCGTCACGGCGCGATCCTGGAGGACGACGCATGAGCCGCCGCGGAAGCGATCGCACCCCCGAGGAGCGCGAGGCAGCGCGCCGCGAGCGCGAGGCGCGCCGCGCGGCGCGCGAAGGCCGCCCCCTGCCGCCCGAGCCCGAGCTGCCGGCGGCGCGCGAGGAGCTGGCCGCATTCGGCGAGCCGGCTCCGGTCGGCGAGCCGGCCGCGTTCGACGCGACGCCGTCCTCGGAGGGCGCGCATCACGAGCACGCCGACGAGCACGACCCGCACGCCGACGAGCACGACCCGCATGCGACGCAGCAGTACGACGTGACGCGCGATTGGACCGGCGAGCTGCCGCCCCTCGCGCCGCCGGCAGGTCAGCAGGTTCCCCAACCGGAGCCGCCCGCGCCAGCGGCTCCCGTCGTCCCGGGCGCCGCAGAGGAGCCGCCCGTGTCCGCCGCCGACGAACCACCCGCCGACGATCAGCCGCCGGTCGCGCACGAACCGCCGGTCGCCGACGAGCCGCCGGTCGCTCACGAGCCGATCGACGCCCGCGCCGCCGACGACGCCCACGACCTCGATGCGACGCAGCAGCACGACGTGACCGCCGGCTGGACCGGCGAGACGCCGCCCGTCCCGGACGCCGCCGCGTCTGCGGCCGGCGCGAGCTCGGCCGGCGAGCCGGGCCCGGCCTCGCCGGAGGGGCCGGCCGTGCCGGTGGCCGGAGGGCCGCGTTCGCTCCCGCCGCTGCCCGACGTCTCCGGACCCGCGTCGGCGCGAGCGAACCCGCCGGCGGCCCCGGACTGGGGCACGGAGTGGACCGACCAGCACGCCGCCGTCGATCCGCCCTCCGAGGAGCACGAGCGTCCGCTCGGCACCCGGCGCATCGGTGCCGCCGAGCGGGCGCGCCTCCCGCAGCTCCACCGTCCGGGTCGCGGCAGAGGCGGCGGCTCCGGTCGCTCCGGTCGCCTTTGGGGTCGCGGCGGCGGCGCGCGACGGTCCGCCGGCGGCAGCGCGGTCGGCGGCGGTCGCGCCCATCCGCTGCGCCGCTGGATCGCGCTCGTGCTGCTCGTCCTCGCGGTCGCCGTCGTCTGGTTCCTCTTCTCGCTCTTCCAGCCGTTCGCCGGCGGAGGCAGCGGAGCGATCGTCGTGAACATCCCGAGAGGCTCGGGCGTCTCGCAGATCGGCGACCTGCTGGAGCGCAGAGGGGTGATCTCGTCGAGCTTCTTCTTCCGTGCTCGCGCGACGCTCTCCGGCGATCGCAGCAAGCTCGCGTCCGGCACCTTCACGATGAAGAAGGACATGAGCTACGGCTCCGCGCTGGCCGAGCTGACGAAGACGAAGACCGCGGCGACGGTGCCGACCGTGAGAGTCGCGATACCGGAGGGTCGCAGCCGCCGCGAGGCGACGTCGCTGGTGCAGCAGGACGGGCTGACCGGCGACTACCTCGCCGCGACGCGCAGATCCGCGACGCTCGACCCACGGAGATATGGCGCGCCGAGGGCCGCGACGCTCGAGGGCTTCCTGTTCCCGGCGACGTACGACCTGCCGCGTCACGCGAAGGTGCAGCAGCTCGTCGACGACCAGCTGAGCACCTTCAGACGCAACTTCGCCACCGTCGACCTCAGCTACGCGAAGAGCAGACACCTGAGCGCCTTCGACGTCCTCACGATCGCCTCGATGGTGGAGCGCGAGGTCTCGGTGGCGAAGGAGCGGCCGCTCGTCGCCGCCGTGATCTACAACCGCTTGAGATTCAAGATGCCGCTCGGGATCGACGCGACGCTGCGCTTCGGGCTCAACGACTGGACGCATCCGCTGACGCAGTCGCAGATCAACGGCGGCAACCCCTACAACACACGCCGCACGACCGGGCTGCCACCTGGTCCGATCGGCAGCCCCGGCCTCGCCTCGATCAAGGCCGCGGCGAAGCCGGCGAAGAGCAACTACCTCTACTACGTCGTCAAGCCCGGCTCGTGCGACTCGCACGCGTTCTCGACGAACTACCAGCAGTTCCTGGCCGACGCCGCGAAGTACAACTCGGCGCGGCAGGCGGCCGGCGGCAAGTCGCCGACGAAGTGCTGAGCGCGGGCTGATGGACCGCCTCGGCGTGCTCGGCTGGCCGGTCCGCCACAGCCGCTCGCCGGCGATGTTCCGGGCCGCCTTCGGCGCGCTCGGGATGAGCGACTGGCACTACGGCCTGCTGCCGGTGCCGCCCGAGCTGTTCGAGGAGACCGTGCGCGCGCTGCCGGGTGCCGGCTTCACCGGGGCGAACGTGACGATGCCGCACAAGCACGCCGCGCTCGCGCTCGCCGACGAGCCGACCGAGCGGGCGCGGGCGATCGGCGCGGCCAACACGCTGACCTTCGCCGACGGCCGCATCCTCGCCGACAACACCGACGCGCGCGGTCTGATCGACGCGCTTCCGTTCGCCGTCGCCGGGCGCCGCGCGCTCGTGCTCGGGGCCGGCGGCACCGCACGCGCCGTCGTCTGGGCGCTGCGCGACGCCGGCGCGGCCGAGGTGATGGTCTGGAACCGCACGCCGGAGCGCGCCGAGCGCCTCTGCGACGAGCTCGGTAGCCGCGCCGTCGCGCGGCCGGAGCCGGCCGACCTGCTGGTGCAGACGACTTCCGTCGGGCACGGGGACGAGGATCACTTCGAGCACCTGCCGCTCGAGCGCGACGGCCTCGGCAGCTATGCATGCGTCGTCGACTACGTCTACGCCGGCGGCCGCTCGGCGCTGCTCGACGCGGCGTCCGCCGCCGGCGCCGCCGTCGTCGACGGGCAGGAGCTGCTGGTGCGTCAGGGCGCGCTGGGCTTCGAGCGCTGGACGGGCATCGCGCCGCCGCTCGACGCGATGCGCGCCGGCGTGCGCGGCGCCGCCGGCTAGAACGAGCCGGCGGCCCGGCTGCCGCGCCGCTCGGCGGCGTCGGCGAGCGCCTGCTCGGCCTCGTCGAGCGCACGCTCGGCCGCGCTGATCTCGGCGACGATGCGATCGCGTTCGGCTCGCTCCTCGGAGCCGCCGAGCGCCGGGGGGCAGGCGGCGAGCCGGGCGTGGAGGCGCTCGAGTCGCGTTCTGAGGCGCTCCGGGACCTCGACGTCGAGCTCGTAGACGCCGGACTGGGTCGTGCGCCGCACGACCGGCGAGCGCGAGATCTGCGTCAGGAAGACGGCGAGCGGGTCCTTGCCGGCGACCGGCTTGCCGGCCTGCTCCAGCAGCGCGAACCACTCCTTGTAGTGGATCGGGGCGGCACCGTGCGGGCCCTGCAGCAGCACGTCGATGGCGGCCTGCCGGATCGCCGCGCCCTTGAGCCCCTCGCCGCTGTCGCGGCTCGGCAACGGATGGACGTTGGCGGCCTCCGGCGCGAGCCGGTCGATCAGACCGAGGCGGTCGTCGACGGTCGCCAGCTGCTCCTCCAGCGCCGCCAGCTGCGCGGCGACGCCTTCGCGGCGCCGCACCAGCTTCGCGCGCTCGCGCAGCAGCGCCATCCGCTCTGCGGCGGCGGCGCGGACGAGACGTGAGGAGACGGTGCGGGAGGGGGTGGAGGGCATCGAGCAGCATTCCTACAGGTCGGCGTAGCGGCGCGCGTGCCGACCCTGTGGATAACTCCTACGCCGGCTGGTCCTACGGTGCGTGGCGTGGCGTCGCGGCGCCAATCTCTGTTCGCAACCGTGTGGAGAAGTCACAGGATTCCCGCAAAGAGCGCACTTTTCGGCGCTTACCCCGTGTGTATAGCGAACTGCGGCCTGCTCCGAGCAGTGATTCCGTCCGACCGCCGCGCGATTCTGCAACGCCACACAGTTCAGCGAAGAGGTGCTACACGCCATGACGTATGAACCTTTCCAGCCCGACGGCTCGCGTTATGTCGACGCCACGGTCTGCGACTCGGAGCTACTCGCCGACCTCGAGGCGCTCGTTCGACTCGGCTTCGTCGAGACGGTCGTGCGCAGCGACGGCGAGCTCGGCGTCGTCCCGGTCGACGACGTCGAGGACGAGGCCGACGACGCCCTCGCAGGCTGAAACGACGCGCTCGCAGGCTGATACGACGCGCTAGACGCCCTGCGGGAACTGGTACGTCGACGGCACCTGCTTCGGCATCTGCGCCGGGCTGCCGTACGCGATCACGATCTCCTGGTGCGCGGCCAGCTCGACCTTGGCCGGGTCGCCCTTCACGCGCAGGCCGTTGACCCAGACGTGCAGGACGTTGCCGTTGCCGGTCGACTGCCCGCCGAGCTCGCTCGCGCTCAGCGAGACGCCCCAGACGTCGAAGAACTGCCCGAGCGTGAACGTCCGCACCGTCGGCGACTCGACGTGGACGATCCCGGTCGCGTCATGCGTGTGCAGCGGCGAGATGAACTGGCCGCCCGGGTCGATGCCGGTGTTGGCGGCGAGGGGGACGCGCTGACCCTCGAAGAGGATGTCGACGTGCTGGTGGATGTGCACCACGGTGCCCTCCGCGGGCAGCGCCGGCAGGTTGATCGCCTTCAGCCGATCGGCCAGCTGGTCGCCGTTGGCGGGCCACGGCGGAGCGCCGTTCTGGGCGCCGGGCAGCGGGGCGGCCGAGGTGCTGGCGCCGGTCGCGGTCGTCGTGGCGGCAGACGCGCTCGTCGCTGCCTTGGAGGTCGAGTCGGAGCTCGTGCTCTTGCCGAGCGAGACGCCGACGATCACGCCGACGACGACCGCCACGAGGACCGCGGCGGCGATGATGCGGATGCGGGTCGTTCTGGCCATCCGCGCCAGCATAGCGTGGTAGTTGCGCACGCAATCGCGCCGCGCGTTCGCGTCTGCGCCCGTTCGCGGCTCAGCCGGCCGCGTGATGCGCGTGGACCACGGCGTGCCCCTTGCCGCGGGCGATCAGCCAGCGGTTGACCGGATAGGCCGCCCAGAAGGCGATGAACAGCGCGCCTGCGAGCGAGCCCCAGAAGAGCCCGTCGCCGAGGCCGGCGGCCATCGCCCCGGGTATCAGCAGCACCGTCAGCGAGTCGAGCAGCTCCATCGTCGTGATGCTGAGCGTGTCGGAGGCCAACGCAAGCGGGGCGGTCTCGCGCAATGAGAGTCCGGAGCGCAGCAGCGGCAGCGAGGTGAGCGCGTAGCCGAAGAAGAACGCGAGCACGATCGAGACCACGATCGAGAGGGCGTTGCCGAAGCCGAAGGCCGTCGAGAGCACCAGGCCGAGCACCTCGCCGATCGCGCAGCCGGTCAGGCAGTGCAGGGTTGCGCTCAGCGCGAGGCGGTTGAGCGCGCGGCCGCTGGGCGTCTGGGTCGGCGCCGGGTGGTGATCGGCACGAGCGGGCATCGCCAACCCAATATACCCCATGGGGGTACTAGCGGCGCGCCGGGGTCGCGCTGCGGGCGGGCACGCGCAGCGAGCGCGACCCCGTCGCGCTATGTCGAACGCCAGAACACGAGCGACCTCCCCTGCCAGGGGTACCGTGTGGCTTCGGGAGCGGCCCCCCACGGGGGGGCGCTCCCAATTGCGCAAAAGATACTGAGCATTAGGACGAGATGGCAAGCGACGTGTCAGAACGCGACGAATCCGGCACGAATCGTGGATGCTCGCCGTGCGCGAGACGCGCGACCCGGACGCTCCTCGGCGAAGTCTCGTGGCGCGTGGCTACTCGGACGCGCTGTTGGGGAAGGAGGGGAGAGATGATCGTCCGCGACTCCGTCCGCACCTATCTCGACGCGACCCGGCCGCAGCCCGACGTCCTGCTGGCGGAGATGGAGGCGCACGGCGCGCGTGATCGCGTGCCGATCCTCGACCCGCACAGCGGCGCGCTGCTGCACGTCGTCGCCCGTGCGATGGGAGCCCGTCGCATCGTCGAAGTCGGCACGGCGATCGGCGTCTCGACGCTCCACCTCGCCCGGGCGCTCCCCGACGACGGCGAGCTGATCTCCTTCGAGCTCGATCGCGAGCGGCACGCGGCGGCGCTGAGCTATCTGACCCGCGCCCGGCTCCGCGCGCGGCTCGACCTGCGATTGCAAGACGCCCACGAGGGGCTGCCGCAGGTCGAGGGACCGGTCGACCTGGTCTTCCTCGACGGCATCGCGACGCAGTACGACGCGATGCTCGAGCAGGTCGTGCCGCTGCTGCGGCCGGGCGGCGTGCTCGTCGTCGACAACGTCCTCGTCGACGATCCGATCGCGAACGAGCGCGCCGGCGTCGCGCGCGGCGAGGAGCGAAGCGCGGCCGGGCTGGATCTCAACGCCCGCCTGCTCGAGCATCCCGAGCTCGTGACGACACTCGTCCCGGTCGGCGAGGGCCTCGCGGTCGCGGCGCGTCGCTGACGGGTCCGGGCCGGCGTCGCGTCCGCTACGCTCGCGGCGGATGGCAGCGAGAGACGACACCCCGGAGGAGAGCGACCCGCGCGAGTGCCTCGCGTGCCGTGGCACCGGCAGAGTGATCTCCGGCCTCGGTGGCGAGAACCACGAGGTCACGTGCCCGTGGTGCGAGGGCACCGGCGTGGTCGAGCCCGGCCATGACGCGCAGGTCGCGGGAGCGGTCCTGCGCGCTGCTGCCGGCGCCTGAGTCGCGCCTTCCGCTCGGCCTCCCCGGCACCCGAGCGCGACGCGCCGGGTCCGCGACGCGCCCGCGCCGCCTGACCGCAGCGCGCACGGGGGCGAAGCGCTCGGGCGTCGCCGGTCAACCGGCCGATGCCGGCGCACGACCTCCACGATCTGCTGCGGGGCCTCGTGCTCCTCGGGCTGCTGCTTGCGGTCGTCGTGATCGACCTGCGCAGCCGGCGGATCCCGAACCGGCTGACCGGCGCGGGCGCGGTCGCCGCGCTCCTGCTCGGTCTGCTGGGTGAGCCCGAGGCGCTGCCCGAGCGACTGCTCGCCGCGCTCGCGGCCGGCAGCGTCCTGCTGCTCGCGGCGGTCGTGCGGCCGGACGGGATGGGGCTCGGCGACGTGAAGCTGACCGCCGTGCTGGGGCTGTTCCTCGGCCGTACGGTGCTCGTCGCCCTGCTGGTGGCGCTGCTGGCCGCGACGGTGGCGGGAAGCACGATCGCCCTGCGCGCCGGCGTCCGCTCGACGGCGGACGCGCGCGAGTGGCGCGCCACGACGATCCCGCTCGCGCCGTTCCTGGCACTCGGCACGCTCGTCGCCCTCGTGGTCGGCGACCGCCTGCTCGGCTGGTACCTGGCCGGCGCGGCGGGCTGACGGCGACGACCACGAGCGGCGGCCTGCTTGTCAGACCAGCAGGCAAGCATTAGGCTGCGGCCATGTCCTTCCAGAGCGTCGTTCGCAGTCCCGCCTACGAGCAGGTCGCCGCCCAGCTGCGCGAGGCGATCCTCGACGGCACGCTCGCGGCCGGCGACGAGCTGCCGGCCGAGCGCGAGCTGTGCGCGCAGTTCGACGTCAGCCGCACGACCGTACGGGAGGCGCTGCGGGCGCTGCAGGCCCAGGGCCTCGCGATCTCCGGCGGCCCGACCGCGCCGCTGCGGGTCGCCGGCGCCGAGAGCCTTTCGAGCGGCCCGCTGCGCGACGGGCTCGTCCACCTGCTGCGGCTCGGCCGCGTTGCGCTCGCCGACCTCGTCGAGCTGCGCTGCGCGCTCGAGGCGGCCGCGGTCGCCCGCGCAGCGGATGCCGTCGCAGCCGCGACGGCGGCGGATCCCGCGCCCGACCTCGCGGAGGCCCACGCGGCGCTCGCGCAGATGCGGGTCGCCGACGGCGACCTCGACGGCTTCGAGCGCGCCGACGTCGCCTTCCACCTCGCGCTCGTGCGCGCCGCCGGCAACGACGCGATCGAGCTCGTGATGCTCGCCGTCCGCGACTCGATCGGCGCCCACCTGCGCGATGCGCTCCACGCCCGCTCCGCGCGCGCCGCGAGCGCCGCGCTGCGCCAGCTCACGGCCGAGCACGACGCGCTGCTGAGCGCGATCGCCGCGGGCGAGGGCGAGACGGCGGCGCGCGTCGTACGCGACCACGTCCTCGGCTTCTACACCGCCGCGATCGCGCCGCAGGAGGCCGCCGCCCGATGACCGCCGCCAGCGCAGATCGCGCCGCCCGCCTGCTCGCCGAGCTCGACGGCGCCGGCGACGTCGTCGTGGACCCGGACCTGCTCGCCTCCTATCGCAGCGACCAGGCCGCGCCCGGCCTGCTGCCGGCCGGCATGCCCGCCGCGGTCGCCAGGCCCCGCACGACCGCCGAGGTGCAGGAGGCCGTTCGCGCGGCCGCTCGCCACGGCGTCCCGGTCGTGCCGCGCGGGGCCGGCAGCGGCCTGGCCGGCGGCGCCAACGCGATCGACGGCTGCCTCGTGATCTCGACCGAGCGGATGACCGACGTCGTCGCCGTCGACGCGCCGTCGCTGCTCGCGACCGTCCAGCCGGGGCTCGTCAACGCCCGGCTCGGCGAGGCCGCCAGAGCGGAAGGGCTCTGGTATGCGCCCGACCCGGCCAGCTACGAGTTCTCGACGATCGGCGGCAACATCGCCACGAACGCCGGCGGCCTCTGCTGCGTCAAGTACGGCGTCACGCGCGACGCGCTGCTCGGGCTCGAGGTCGTGCTCGCCGACGGGCGGGCGCTGCGGATCGGCCGCCGCACGCGCAAGGGCGTCGCCGGCTACGACCTCGTCTCGCTGATCTGCGGCTCCGAGGGGACGCTCGCGATCGTGACCGAGGCCACGGTCCGGCTGCTGCCGCCGCCGCGCTCCTCCGCCACGCTCGCGGCCAGCTTCGCGAACCTCGGCGACGCCGGCCGCGCGATCGCCCGCATCACGCGCGAGACGACCCCGGCCGTGCTCGAGCTGATGGACCGCACGACGATCCGCGCGGTCGAGCAGATGGCGCCGCAGGGGCTCGACCAGGAGATCGCGGTGCTCGTCTTCGCGCGCTCCGACCTCGGCGGCGCGGCATCGCTCGACGAGGTCGACCGGATCGCCGGCTGGTGCGAGCAGGAGGGCGCGACGCTCGCCGTCACGACCGACGAGGAGGCCGAGGGCCGCATGCTGATGGCCGCGCGGCGGCTCGCCTACTCCGCGCTCGAGCGCCAGGGCGCGACGCTGCTCGACGACGTCGGCGTCCCGCTCGGCAAGATCCCGGCGCTGCTGGAGGGGATCGAGCAGATCGCCGAGCGCCACGAGGTACTGATCGGCACCTTCGGCCACGCCGGCGACGGCAACATGCACCCGACCGTCGTCTACGACCACCGCGACGAGGACGCCGTCGCCCGCGCCCGTGCGGCCTTCGCCGCGATCGTCGCGCTCACGCTCGAGCTGGGCGGGACGATCGCCGGCGAGCACGGCGTCGGCCTGCTGAAGCACGGCCTGCTGGCGGGCGAGCTGGGCGAGGCCCACGAGCTGCACCGCGCGATCAAGCGCGCGCTCGACCCGGCCGGCCTGCTGAATCCCGGCAAGGCGATCTGATCCGCGCCGTCGCCGGCTCGCCGACGCCGCGCGCGAGCGGGGGAGCGCGGGAGCGTCACGTACGCGCGCCATCTAACCTGTAGCGCCGATGCCAGTCCGTCTCATCACCGCCGGCGAGTCGCACGGCCCCGGTCTCACCACGATCGTCGAGGGCCTGCCGGCCGGACTGCGGCTCGACCAGGACGCGATCAACCGCGACATGGCGCGTCGCCAGCTCGGCTTCGGGCGCGGCGGCCGCATGAAGATCGAGAGAGACCGCGCCGACGTCACCGCCGGCGTCCGCCACGGGCGCACGCTCGGCGGCCCGATCGCGCTCCAGGTCCCCAACCGCGACTACGCGAACTGGGAGGAGCGGATGAACCCGTGGCCGGTCGAGACCGAGGTCCCGCCCGTCCATCTGCCGCGGCCCGGGCACGCCGACCTCGTCGGCGTCTGGAAGTACGGCGTCGCGGACGTGCGCGACATCCTCGAGCGGGCGAGCGCGCGCGAGACGGCGGCCCGCGTCGCCGGCGGCGCCGTGTTCAAGGCGTTCCTGCGGACGCTCGGCGTCGAGATCCGCTCGCACGTGACGCAGATCACGAGCATCCGCGTCCCGCGCCGCCACGACCTCACGATCGCCGACTTCGAGCAGGTCGACGAGTCGCCCGTGCGCTGCCTCGATCCCGAGGCGAGCAGAGCGATGGTCCAGGAGATCACGACGCTGCGCAAGGCGAACGAGTCGCTCGGCGGCGTCTTCGAGGTGGTCGCCTTCGGCGTCGTGCCCGGACTCGGCTCGCACGTCTCGTGGGAGGAGCGGCTCGACGGCCGGATCGCGATGGCGATGATGTCGATCCAGGCGATGAAGGGCGTCGGCATCGGCGACGGCTTCGAGCTCGCCGGCCGGCCCGGGTCGCAGGCGCACGACGAGATCTTCTTCGACGAGGAGCGCGGCTACCATCGCGAGACCAACCGCGCCGGCGGCCTCGAGGGCGGGATGACGAACGGCGAGCCGCTCGTCGTGCAGGTCGGCATGAAGCCGATCCCGACGCTCACCAAGCCGCTGCGCTCGGTCGACATCGAGACGCGCGAGCCGGCGCAGGCGCTGCGCGAGCGAACCGACTCGTGCACGGTGCCGGCCGCCGGCGTCGTCGGCGAGGCGATGCTCGCGCAGGTGCTGGCGGAGGCCTACCGCCGCAAGTTCGGCGGCGACCACATCGATGACGTCCGCGCCGCCGTCTCCGCGTACGAGGAGCGGATCGGATGGCGGCGGAGCTGACCGCACCCGCCGGTCGGGCGATCGTCCTGATCGGCTTCATGGGCGCCGGCAAGACGACGGCCGCCCGCCGCGTCGGCCGGCTCCTCGACCAGGACGTGGTCGACGCCGACGCGCTGATCGCCGAGCGGATCGGCATGCCGATCGACCGCTGCTTCGCCGAGCACGGCGAGGCGCGCTTCCGCGCCGAGGAGAGCGCGTGCGTCGGCGAGGCGCTCGAGCAGGCCGACGGCGGCGTCTTCTCGCTCGGCGGCGGCGCGCTGCACTCCGAGCGGATCCGCGCGGCGCTGAGACGTCACGTCGCGATCCTGCTCGACGTCGACGTGAACGTCGCCTGGGAGCGCGCCGCCGGCCGCGGCCGCCCGCTCGCGCGCGACCCGCAGGAGTTCCGCGAGCTCTACATCCGCCGTCGCCCCCTCTACATGGCAGCTGCCGACGTGGTGGTGCCGGCCGACGGGCGCGAGCGCGTCGACGACGCGCTGCCGTCGATCCTCGCGCTCGCCGACGCGCGGGCGCGCGGGGCCGACATCCGCCTGCTGTGGGCGACGAGCGACTCCCACGACTACCCGGTGTTCGTCGGCCGCGGCCTGCTCGACGCGCGCCTCTCGCCGGTCAGCGGGCAGGGCTTCTGCGTCACCGACGACCAGGTCGGGCCGCGCTATGTCGAGCGGCTCGGGCCGCTCGCGACGACGATCACGATCCCGGCGGGCGAGACGAACAAGTCGCTGGCGACCGCCGAGCAGGTGTGGGTCGCGCTCGGTCAGCACGGGATGACGCAGAGCGACCATCTCGTCGCGCTCGGCGGCGGCGTCGTCGGCGACCTCGCCGGCTTCTGCGCCGCGACCTACCAGCGCGGCGTCCCGGTCGTCCAGATCCCGACCACGCTCGTCTCGCAGGTCGACTCCGCCTACGGCGGCAAGACCGGCGTCGACCTGCCGCAGGCGAAGAACTACGTCGGCGCCTACCATCAGCCGGCCTCGGTGATCGCCGACGTCGACACGCTCGCCTCGCTGCCACCGGCAGAGGCCGCGGCCGGCTACGCCGAGGTCGTCAAGACCGCGCTGATCGCCGGCGGCGACCTGTGGGAGCGCGTCCGCAGCGGCGCCGAGCCGGACGCCGACGTGATCTTCGCCTGCGCCCGCACGAAGCTCGCGGTCGTCGCGATGGACGAGCGCGACCACGGCCTGCGCCAGGTGCTCAACCTCGGCCACACCGTCGGCCACGCGATCGAGACGGTCACCGGCTACGCCCGCTACCGCCACGGCGAGGCGGTCGCGCTCGGCCTGCTGGCGGCGCTGCGGCTCTCCGAGCAGGACGAGCTGCGCTCGGAGGTCGCCGCACTGCTGGCCGCGCACGGGCTGCCGACGACGCTCGACGCCGAGGCGATCGACCTCGACGAGGTGATAGCGGCGACCGCGCGCGACAAGAAGCGCCGCAGCGGTCAGGCCGTCCCGTTCGTGCTGCTCGACGCCCCCGGCGCGGCGCGTCCTGGCTGCCAGATCTCCGACGTCGCGCTGCAGTCCGCCGTCAACGAATTGGCGCATCCATGAGCAGCCTTCCGCGGACCCGCGTGACCGTCCTCCACGGCGTCAACCTCGACCAGCTCGGCCGGCGCGACCCCGCGATCTACGGCTCGCTGACGCTCGAGCAGCTCGAGCAGCGGATCGGCGGCTTCGCCGCCGAGCTGGGGCTGCGCGTCCAGTTCTTCCAGAGCAACCACGAGGGCGCGTTCGTCGAGCAGCTCCATCGCGCCGACGAGATGGCCGACGGGATCCTCCTCAACCCCGGCGCCTGGACCCACTACTCGTGGGCGATCCGCGACGCGCTCGAGATCGCGGCGCTGCCGGCGGTCGAGGTCCACCTGTCCGACGTCGAGGCGCGCGAGGAGTGGCGCCGCACGTCCGTGATCCGCGAGCTGTGCGTCGCGACCGTCTCCGGGAAGGGCCCGGACGGCTACCGTGAGGCGCTCGTACGCCTGAAGGAGGAGCTGACGTCATGATCGAACGAGCGGAGCGCCTGGCGGAGGCGCTGCCCGAACGCGAGATCGACGCGCTGCTCGTGACGAACCTGGTGAACGTCCGCTACCTGACGGGCTATACCGGCTCGAACGGGATCGCGCTGGTCGGCCGCGAGCCCGGCCAGCGGCGCTTCGTGACCGACTTCCGCTACGTCACGCAGGCGCAGGAGCAGGTGCAGGGCTACGAGCGAGAGGTCGGCGAGACCGATCTGCTCGACTCGGTCCTGCCGGCGCTGCCCGAGGGCGACGTGCGGCTCGGCTTCGACGACGCCGACGTCTCGGTGCGCGCGTTCGACCGTCTCCGCACGCTGCTGCCCGAGCGCGTCGAGCTGGTGCCGTCGTCCGGATTGGTCGAGGGCCTGCGCCTCGTCAAGGACGCCGACGAGGTCGCCCGCATCCGCGCCGCCGCCGAGCTCGCCGACGCCGCGCTGCTGACGACGCTCGCGGGCGGCCTCGTCAGCCGCACCGAACGCGACGTCGCGATCGCGCTCGAGTCCGAGCTGCGGCGCCTCGGCGCCGAGCGGCCGAGCTTCGACACGATCGTCGCGCACGGCCCGCACGGCGCGCTCCCGCACGCCTCGCCGCGCGACGTCGAGATCGCCGCCGGCAGCCTCGTGACGATCGACTGGGGCGGCGTGCTCGACGGCTACGCGTCGGACTGCACGCGGACGTACGCCGCCGGCCGCGAGCCGAGCGAGCGCGGGCGCGAGATCTACGCGCTCGTGCTGCAGGCGCAGCTGGCGGGGCTCGACGCGGTCCGGCCGGGGCAGACCGGCAAGGCCGCGGACGCCGCGGCCCGCGCCCTGATCGACGCGGCCGGGCATCGCGAGCACTTCGGCCACGGCCTCGGCCACGGCGTCGGGCTCGAGGTCCACGAGGCGCCGCGGCTCTCGAAGGCGTCGACGTCGACGCTCGCCGCCGGCCAGATCGTCACCGTCGAGCCGGGCGTCTACCTGCCCGGGGAGCTGGGCGTGCGGATCGAGGACCTCGTGGTCGTGACCGACGACGGCTACGAGCTCCTCAACGGGATCCCGAAGGACCTGACGGTCGTCTAGGGCGGCCGGCTGAGCGCCGGGCCGCGGCAGATCGGGATAGAGGGATCGCCGCTCAGGGAACCCGTTCGATCTCCACGAGCGGGGCCGGCGTGGCGGCCGCCGGCTGCTCCTCGAGCCGTCGCAGCTCGCGCGTCTGCCGCGGCAGCAGGCCGGGCACGACGAGCAGCGCCGAGAGGACGCCGCCGACCGCCATCACGGTCGTGGCGCTGAGCTGCTCCGCGAGCACCCCGACCAGCACGAAGCCGAGCGGCAGCAGCGCCAGCGAGCCCATCCAGTCGTAGGCCGTGACGCGCGAGAGCGTCCCCGGCGGGATCCGCTGCGCCAGCGCCGTCTCCCACCAGACGCTGAAGAGCGTGCTGCCGGCGCCGGCGACCGTGCCGAGGACGAGCACGAGCGCGAGCGGCGCCCCGAACGCGAACGCCAGCAGCAGCAGCGAGAACGGCAGCGTCACCAGCATCGCCGCGCGCAGCGGGTGCAGCGGACGCCAGCGCAGCGCGACCAGCGCGCCGGCGAAGGTCCCGACGCCGACCGCGACGACGACCCAGCCGTAGAGGGCGGCGTCGTCGTAGCGGCCGGCGGCGACGGCCGGGCCGAGCACGAGGTAGGGGCCGAAGCCGACCAGCAGCTTGAAGGAGAAGACGAGGATCGTGACCCACACCCAGGGTCGGGCGCGCACCTCCCGATAGCCGTCCGCGATCTCACGCAGCAGCGAGCTGCCGGCCGCGACCGCGGCGCCCCGCGCCCGCGGCCGCACGAGCGTCAGCAGCAGCGCACTGACGAGGAACGTGCCGGCGTCGACGGCGAAGGCGGTGCCGGTCCCGGCCGTCAGGACGAGGCCGGTCGCGATCGCGGGCCCCAAGAACTCGGCGATCGTGACGGTCGCGGAGTTGAGCGCGTTCGCCTCCTGGATCAGCTCCTCCGGCACCGTCTGCGGGACGAGCCCGCTGTAGGCCGGGCGGAAGAACGCCTCCGCCGCGCCGAAGACGACCTCGATCGCGATCAGGTGCCACAGCTGCAGGCCGTCGGCGAAGATCAGCACGGCGAGGCCGGCGTGGAGCAGGCAGCGGACGAGATCGGTCGAGACCATGATCCGGTGGCGCGGCAGGCGGTCGGCCCAGGCGCCGCCGATCAGCAGGAAGACCACGAGCGCGGCCGTCTGGGCGCCGATCACGAGGCCGAGGTCAGTCGTCGAGCCGGTCCGCTCCGTCACCAGCAGCGCGAGCGCCACCATGACGAGCCGGTCGCCGGTCGTCGAGATCGCCTGGCTGAGGAACAGCCAGCGGAAGTCGCGCTGGGCCCACAGGACAGGAAGTTGGCGCACAGCGCGCAGGCTACGACAGCGAGCGCGGCGCCTCGTCACTTGGTGAAGCTTTCCTCACCAAAGTGCGCAAATCCGGCGCCCGGCCGCTCGGGCACGTGCTGCGAGGCGGCGAGCGCTCCTAGTGGATCGCCGTCTCGAGCAGGATGATGCCGACGCCGAGCACGCCGTCGACGAGGCCGGTCGCGATGCTCACGCCCCAGCTCCCATACGTCCGCCGTCCGATCACGACGCCCCAGCCGACGAGGTGTGCGACCCCGATCACGAGCGCGAGGGTCGTGCCCGTGTCGAGGTCGTAGACGCCGACCCAGGCGAGCACGAGGGCGAGTAGCGGCGGTCCCGCCGACTCGACCATCGGCCACTCCTCGTACGCGATTCGCCCGGCCCGGCGCCAGTCGAAGCGGCGCCCCGCGACGATCCGCTCGCCCACCATCCCCGCCCAGACGTGGGCGAGCCAGAAGACGCCGACCGTCGCGGCGACCCCGCCGACGAGCGCGCCGGCGGTCGCGTGCTGGTGTTGGAGCGCGGCGATCAGGGCCGTGACGAGGATCGAGCCGTAGACGGCGGCGGTGTAGTGCCCGGCGGTCCGGTCGAGCGGCGGCGCCTGCTCGCGCGTCGACGTCGCGACCGCGTCGGCGCTCTCGCCGCGCGCCGCCGTCGCCTCCGCGGTCGTCGCCGGCGGATCGGTCGGTCGCGAGTCGCTCACGCGCCTCATGATCGCGCACCGGGCCCCGTGTCGGCCCGCTGCCTCGCCCGAACGCGCCGCCGGCGAATGGCATCGCGCTTCCGTGCGTGGTAACTTACCGTTCGTCGTGACGAACGCACCCGCCATGATGACCGCGCTGGGCGACCCCACGCGGCAGGCGATCTTCGATCGCCTCTCCGACGGCCCGCGGCCGGTCGGGGAGCTGGCGGCCGGGCTGCCGGTCAGCCGCCCCGCCGTCTCTCAGCACCTGCGCGTGCTGAAGGACGTCGGGCTGGTCGTCGACCGGCGGGAGGGAACGCGGCGGCTCTACCAGGTCGACCCCGCCGGCCTGGCGGTCCTGCGGACCCATCTGGACCAGTTCTGGGAGCGGTCGCTGGCGGCGTTCGCGTCCGCAGCAAGCGAAGAGAGAGGCGAGCAGGATGATCCAGGCGATTGAGTCGATCCGGCGCGAGGTCGTCGTGCCGGTGGCGAAGCAGACCGCGTTCGAGGTCTTCACCTCGCGGATGACGGACTGGTGGCCGAGCGACCACCACATCGGCAGCGCGCCGATCGAGCAGATCGTGCTCGAGCCGCGCGAGGGCGGCCGCTGGTACACGCGCCACGAGGACGCGAGCGAGACCTCGACCGGCTACGTGGCGGCGTGGGAGCCGCCCGACCGGCTCGTCGTCACCTGGCAGATCGGTGCCGACTGGCGCTACGACCCGTCGCTCGTCACGACGATCGAGATCCGCTTCGAGGAGGAGGCGCCGGCCCGCACGCGCGTGCGGCTCGAGCACCGCGACCTCGAGCGCTTCGGTCCCGAGGCCGAGCGCATGCGTCAGATGTTCGAGGGGCCGGGCGCCTGGAACGCGACGCTGGCCGCGTACAGCGCCGCGTTCGGAGGTGCGCGGTGAAGTTCGTCGTGCTCTACGAGTCGGCCGACGACGTCCTCTCGAAGGCGCCGCTCCACTTCGGCGCGCACAGCGCGCGCATCCGGGAGTTCCACGCGCGCGGCGAGATCCTCATGGTCGGGACCTTCGGCGACCCGCAGCAGGAGGGCTCGATGGCGGTCTTCCCGACGCGCGCGGCGGCCGAGTCGTTCGTCGAGGGCGACCCGTTCGTGCGCAACGGCGTCGTGCGGAGCTGGCAGCTGCGGGAGTGGAACGAGATCCTGGCGCCGACCTAGGGTCGGCGCCGTCCCGAAATGGCGAGACCGGCTCCAGCGGAGGGACCGGGCGGGCCGCCGACCGCGCCGCGGCCTAGAATCCCCCGCTAGATGATTTCCACCAACCAGTTAAAGAACGGCAACCACATCGAGGTCGACGGCACGATCTTCAAGGTGCTGGAGTTCCAGCATGTGAAGCCGGGCAAGGGCGGCGCGTTCGTGCGCACCAAGCTGCGCCGTTCGAGCGACGGCAACGTGATCGACCGCACGTTCCGCGCCGGCGAGAAGTTCCGCTCGATCCGCACCGAGGTGCGTCGCATGCAGTTCCTCTACGGCGACGGCTCCGACGCGCACTTCATGGACAGCGAGAGCTTCGAGCAGCTGGCGATCCCGCAGGCGACGCTCGCGGAGGCGCTGCAGTGGACGCGGCCGAACGACAACGTCGAGCTGCTCTACATCGACGACCAGCCGGCCGACATCCAGCTGCCGAGCGCCGTCGACCTCGAGGTCACCGAGACCGAGCCGGGCGTCAAGGGCGACACCGCCTCCGGCGGCGGCCAGAAGCCGGCGACGCTCGAGACCGGCGCGCACGTGACGGTGCCGCTGTTCGTGAACATCGGCGACAGGGTCCGCGTCGACACGCGCTCCGGCGCCTACGTGTCGCGGGCGTAGGGGCGCAGCGTGCGCCGCAGCGATCAGCGACGTGGGGCCGTCTTCGCGCTCTACCAGCACGATCTCACCGGGCGACCGCTCGACGAGACGCTGCCGCACGACGCCGCGCCCTTCATGCGCGCGCTGGCGGAGGCGACGCTCGCGCGCCAGCCGGAGCTGGACGAGCTGATCAGCCGCTTCGCGGAGGGCTGGTCGCTCCAGCGAATCGCGCCGCTCGAGCGCTCGATCCTGCGCGTCAGCCTGCTCGAGATGCTGCACCCCGAGGACGTGCCGGCGGCCCGGCCGATCCCGCCGCAGGGCGCGATCTCGGAGGCGGTCGAGACCGCGAAGTCCTACTGCGGCGCCGAGGCGCCCGGCTTCGTCAACGGCATCCTCGCCGCGGTGCTGCGCGAGAAGGCCCCGGCGGCCGGCGGTTCGCGGTGAGCATCGATCCGCTCGAGCACGTGACCCAGCAGCTCGAGCAGGCGGCGGCCGAGCTGCGTGCCGGCGAGCTCGAGCCGGCGCAGGCGGCTCGCGTCGTCGAGGAGTGCGCGCGGCTCGCCGGCGATGCCGCCAACGAGCTCGAGCGGCGGATCCGCGCGGCGGCCGACAGCGCCGCGGGGGCGAGCGCGTGAGCACCGGCATGCGCATCTCGCGCTACCCGGACGAGCTGCGCGAGCAGGTCGAGTCCTACCTCGAGCAGCTGACCTTCGTCCAGCCCGGCATCGAGGCCGCCTCCGGCCTGCAGGACGCGATGCGCTACTCGCTGCTGGCGGGTGGCAAGCGGATCCGTCCCGTCCTGGTGCTCGCGACCGCGCGCGCGATCGGCGAGCCGGCCGAGCGGATGCTGCCGATAGCCGCTGCGCTCGAGCTGATCCACACCTACTCGCTGATCCACGACGACCTGCCCGCGATGGACGACGACGACCTTCGCCGCGGCCGCCCGACCTGCCACAAGGCGTTCGGCGAGAACGTCGCGATCCTCGCCGGCGACGGGCTCTACGCCGAGGCCTTCCGCCACGTCCTCAGCGCGCAGGAGGGCGAGCCGTCGGCCGTGCTCGCGACGCTCGCCGAGCTGGCGACGGCAACGGGCGTGAACGGGATGGTGGGCGGGCAGTACCTGGATGTGACCGCAACCGCTCCCGACGGCGCCGCCGGCCTCCGTCAGTTGCACGCGCTCAAGACCGGCCGCCTGATCGGCGCTTCGATCCTCTGTCCGCTGCTGCTGGGAAGTGCCGGGAGACCTGCGACAATGGACGCGTTCCGCAGCTTCGCGAGCGAATTGGGTGTGCTCTTCCAGATCGTCGACGACATCCTCGACGTGACCGGGACCGACGACGCGCTCGGCAAGCCGCACGGGAGCGACGAGCGGCTCGGCAAGCGCACCTACGTCAGCGAGTTCGGCCTCGCGCGGGCACGTGAGCTGGCGGCCGACTCGCATCGCAACGCCCGCGCCGCGCTGGAGCAGGCCGCGGCAGGCGGAGCCGACGAGCTCGAGCAGATCACCGACTTCATCTACACCCGGACCTCATGAGCCACGACCAACCCCTGCTGTCCCGGATCGACGGCCCGCACGACCTGCACGGCCTCTCCGAGGAGCAGCTGCAGCAGCTGGCGCAGGAGGTGCGCGAGCACATCATCGACACGGTCGGGGAGGTCGGCGGCCACTTCGGCGCGAACCTCGGCACCTGCGAGCTGGCGGTCGCGCTGCACTCGCTGCTCGACTCGCCGCGCGACAAGGTGCTCTGGGACGTCGGCCACCAGGCCTATCCGCACAAGGTGCTGACCGGCCGCCGCGACGAGCTGGCGACGATCCGCAAGTACGGCGGGCTGACGCCGTTCTGCTCGATCGACGAGTCCGACCACGACATCATGGGCGCCGGCCATGCGTCGACCTCGATCGGCTACGCGGTCGGGATCAGAGAGGCGATGCGCCACGGCCAGGGCGTCGACGGCAAGGTCGTCGCCGTGATCGGCGACGGCGCGATGACGGGCGGCGTCGCCTTCGAGGCCGTCCACCAGGCCGGCGGCCTCGGCACGCCGATCGTCGTCGTCCTGAACGACAACGGGATGTCGATCGCGCCGAACGTCGGCGCGCTGTCGCGCTACTTCAACCGGATGCGGCTGCATCCGAAGCTGTGGAGAGCGCGCGAGGGCGTCGAGGACGGCCTCACGAAGCTGCCCGCCGGCCTCGGCGAGCGCTTCGAACGGATCGGCCCGCAACTGAAGGAGTCGCTGAAGGCGTTCTGGGCGCCCGGGCTCTTCTGGGAGGAGCTCGACTGGGCCTACATGGGCGTGATCGACGGCCACGACGTGCCGATGCTGCGCGAGGCGTTGAGCGAGGCGCTCGCCGCCGGGCGCCCGGTCGTCGTCCACGTCGCGACCGTCAAGGGCAAGGGCTTCGCGCCGGCGGAGGACGGCGGGCTCGAGGGGATGGAGAAGTGGCACGCGGCGAAGCCCAAGTCGATCGCGAACGGCGCGCCCGCGCCGTCGCGGCCGGCGCCTGCGAACGGCGCCGCCGCGGCGCCGAAGCCGCCGCAGTACACGAAGGTGTTCGGCGACGCGCTGCTGGCCGAGTGCCGCCGCGACGAGCGGATCGTCGGCATCACGGCGGCGATGAACACCGGCACCGGCCTCGACATCCTCCAGAAGGCGCTGCCGGAGCGCTACTTCGACGTCGGCATCGCCGAGCAGCAGGCGATCCTCTTCGCCGCCGGGCTGGCGATCCAGGGCGCCAAGCCGGTCGCCGCGATCTACTCGACCTTCCTGCAGCGGGCCTTCGACCAGATCGTCCACGACGTCGCGCTGCAGAACCTCGACGTCGTCTTCGCGCTCGACCGCGCCGGCCTCGTCGGCGACGACGGCCCGACGCACCACGGCGTCTTCGACATCGCCTACCTGCGGCCACTGCCGAACATGACGCTGATGGCGCCGCGCGACGAGGCGATGCTCGTCCACATGCTGCGCACGGCGCTCCGTCACGAGGGTCCGGTCGCGCTGCGCTACCCGCGCGGCGAGGCGATCGGCGTGCCGTTGCCGCCCGTGCCGCGCGAGATCCCGATCGGGACGGGCGAGATCCTGCGCGAGGGCGACGGCAGGGTCGCGCTGCTCGGCTACGGCAGCGGCGTCGCGAAGGCGCTCGAGGCCGCCGATCTGCTCGCCGCCCACGGGATCGTCGCGACGGTCGCCGACGCTCGCTTCGCGAAGCCGCTCGACGCACCGCTGATCGCGCAGCTGCAGGCCGAGCACGAGCTGCTCGTGACGGTGGAGGAGGGCGTGCTCGCCGGCGGCTTCGGCTCGGCCGTGTGGGAGACGCTCTCCGACAGCGGCCTCGCCTCGCGGATCCTGCGGGTCGGCCTGCCCGACCGCTACGTCACGCACGGCTCGCCGGCCCTCCTGCACGAGGAGGTCGGCTTCACCGGCGAGCGGATCGCCGAGCGGATCGCCGCCGCGGTGGGGCAGGGCGCGAAGCGCCCCACCACCGCCGCCTGACGGGCGAGGCGCCGCCGCGCCCGTCCTACTGCGGTCCGCTGCGGATGCGGAAGTCCGCGTTCTTGATCAGCATCAGCGCGTAGTCGAGGAAGAACTGGCCGGTCGGCGGATCGCCGTGCCCGCACTCGCCGGTCGAGCGGCCGGGGTTGCCGATCCAGAAGAGGCCGTCGAGGCCGCGGCCGCCGTAGCGACCCGTCACGTTCGCCGTCGGCTTCGGCCCGAGCCCCCGCCCGGAGGGGTTGCAGCGCACCTCGTTGCCGTTCTTGACGCGGCTCTTGGGGCGCAGCGGACCGCGGCCGTTGACGGCCGTGTTGACGACGAAGTGCTTGCCGCCGGTCAAGCTCGAGAGCTTGCGGCCGTAGGCGATCTCGTTGCCGGTCCAGTCGTAGTGCGTCGAGTTCGTGAAGAAGCCCTGGATCTTCGAGACGCCGACGCTGCGCAGCAGGTGGGCCATGTACGACGCCTGGCCCGCATCGGCCGCTCCGGCGTCGACGTAGACGACGGCGTGCGGAGCTCTCGAGAGCGTGTCGATCGCCGAGCGCAGCTCGTCGACGCGGATCCTGAGGCCCTGCGCGGAGTTGCACTTCGCCGTGATCAGGCCGTCGATCTCGAGGAAGACGACGGCGTCGTGGTTGCCGATGCCCTGGGCGAACTGCTCGTACCAGCGCTTGTAGGCGGCGATCTGGGCGGGCGTATCGGTCACGCCGCCGCAGCGCAGGTGCTGGAGGCGGTACGTCGCCAGCAGCGGCACCGCTCCGGGCTCGCGCCCGGCGGCCTTCGCCAGGTACTTGGCGACGTCGTGCTGCGCGTCCTGCGTCCAGGTGCCGAAGCGCTTCGACTCGGGCTGGTCGGCGATCACCGACAGCATCCGGGCCGAGCCCGCCTTCTTGCTCCGGATCTGGTGCGCGACCTTGCCGGCGAGGTTGTCGTTCGTGTCGACGTAGAAGCGGGCGCCCAGCAACGGGTTGGTGGCGGGCGGCGGCGGGTTCAGCGCGAGCGGGTTGAGCGCGTCGCGGACCGTCGCGATCGCGTCGTTGTCGTTGATCGTGAGCGTCCCCTCGGTCGGCGAGCCGAGCGCCATCGGATGGGCGCCGTAGAGGTGGATGTGGATGGTCTCGCTCGGTTCGACGTTGCTGTCGTCGACGATCGGCACGTCGAACGTCGCCGTCGTCTGCCCGGCGGCGAAGTCGATGCGGCCGCCGACCGGCTTGTAGTCCTGGTACTGCTGCGCGGTGAGATGGTTGACGCCGTAGCGGATCTCGCCGGTCGTACGCGCGTCGCTGCGCGTGACCGTGATCACCGCGTTGCCGTCGCCTTCGCCGACGCTGAAGCTGCTCGAGGCGAGCTGGACGGTGCCGGGCGCCGCGGAGGCGACGGCAGGTGAGAGGAGCAGCGCGCCGAGCGCGAGCAGCCCAAGATGGAGGACCTTCGTTCGCATAGAGAGGGAGAGGGGCCGGGGACGTGGACGAGGCTTCGTGCCTGTTCCTCCGCTATCGGCCGAATGCTCAGGTCAGTTGAGGGCGCACTCTGGACGTTTGTACGAGTCCGTGCGCTTGCTGACGTCGGCCGCCGCGGGCGGCTCGGCGTCATGCCGTGCCACTTAAAGAGAAACGGCCCGCCGAAGCGAGCCGTTTCCCGGGAGGAGAGATGTGTCTATGTGGTGATGCTGTGATCGGTGGGGGAAGTCTTATGCCGCCCGCGCGCTGTAGCGCGTCGAGGCGTTGAGCCGAGCTGCGCCACTCCGACCGCGCCGAGGGCGAGCGATGTGGCGGCGTCGCCGGCGATCGCACCGTGGAGTGGGAGGGAGATGGGCCGGAGCGCGGTCATTGCCTGAACCATGGTGCGCCCTTTCTCGTGGAAAATGTGTGAGCTGCCTCACAGAGCTGACGACACTGTTGCTCCGCATTGTGATAGTGCGCCCGTTACGAACCGGTTGCGTCCTTCCCACGCCGGCCCGGTAGCGTTCTCGCCGGTGACGACGAAGATGCGACTCGACACGCTGCTCGCGGAGCGGGGCGTCTTCGACTCTCGAACGCGGGCTGCCGCGTCCGTGCTGGCGGGCGACGTGCTGATCGGCGCCAACCGCGTCCGCGCGCAGAAGCCCGGCCAGATGGTCGACAGCGACGTCGAGCTCGACGTCGCGCGGGCGCCCGATTTCGTCTCCCGCGGGGGGACCAAGCTGGCGAACGCGCTCGACGCGTTCGGCCTCGACGTCGGCGGGCGCCGCGCGCTCGACGTCGGCGCCTCGACCGGCGGCTTCACCGACTGCCTGCTGCAGCGCGGGGCGCCGCACGTGATCGCGCTGGACGTCGCCTACGGCGAGCTGCACTGGCGCATCCGCAACGACGAACGCGTGACGGTGCTCGAGCGTCGCAACGCCCGCGCGATCGATCCGGGCGAGCTGCCGTACGCTCCGGACCTCGTCGTGATCGACGTCTCGTTCATCTCGCTCGCGAAGGTGCTGCCGGCGGTGCTCGCCTGCACGGCCGAGCGCTTCGACTGCCTCGCGCTCGTGAAGCCGCAGTTCGAGGTCGGGCGCGAGCGCGTCGGCAAGGGTGGGGTCGTGCGCGATCCGGCCGAGCGGCGCTCGGCGCTCGTCGCCGCCGGCGCGGCGGCCCAGGCGCTCGGAGCCGCGGTCCTCGGGTTCGCGTCCTCCGGCCTGCCCGGCCCGAAGGGCAACCGCGAGAGCTTCGTCTGGCTCGCGGAGGGCGCGCGCCCCGGCGTCGCCGACCTCGAGGCGGCCGCGCGCGAGGCCGAGCCGGCATGACCGTCACGCGCTCGGTACGGGTCGCGACCGTCTTCACGCACCGCCGCTCGAGCGAGACGGCCGCCGCGCTGCAGGTGCTGCGCGAGGTGGCGGCGCGTCACGGCAGCGTGCTGCGCTTCTCGCCCGAGGAGACGCGCAAGCACGGCCTGAGACCGGAGCCGGGGATCGTCGTCGACGCGCCCGTCGACCGTGCCGTCGATCTCTGCATCGTGCTCGGCGGCGACGGCACGATCCTGCACGCCCTGCGCGCCTACGCCCACACCGGCGTCCCGGTCTTCGCCGTCAACTACGGCGAGGTCGGCTTCCTCGCGACGATCGATCCCGACAACATCCGCGAGGGCCTCGAGCGCGCCTTCCGCGGCGACTTCGAGACGCTCTCCCTGCCGGGCATCGAGGTCACCCTCAGCGGCGAGACGTGGATCGCCATGAACGACGTGTCGTTCCACCGCCAGAAGGGGATGCGGGTCGCCGACCTCGCCTTCGACGTCGGCGAGGAGGAGGTCGGGCGGGTCCGCTGCGACGGCCTCGTGATCGCCACGCCGGCCGGCTCGACGGGCTACAACCTCGCCAACGGCGGCCCCGTCATGGCATGGGGCGTGGAGGGCTACGCGGTCTCCTTCATCGCGCCGCACTCGTTGACGGCACGCTCGCTCGTCGTCGCGCCGCAGGACGCGATCACCGTCCACAACCGCTCGGAGGAGGAGCCGGTCGACGTCAGCGTCGACGGCCGTCCGGTCTGCGAGCTCGCCGAGGGCGGGGCGCTGTCGGCGCGCTTCAGACCCGGCGTCGGCACCCTCGCACAGAGCTACGGCGCCAGCTTCTACCACCGTTTGCGGGAGAAGTTCGGACGGCTCGTCAACACGATGTGACGGACGGCCGGATCTGTCGGCGGCGGGTGCTACACCTGCGGGCGTGCTTCACGAGCTGCGCGTCGAGAACCTGCTGCTGATCGAACGCGCCGAGCTGCGCCTCGGTGCGGGCCTGAACGTGCTGACGGGCGAGACGGGCGCGGGCAAGACGATGCTCGCCCACGCGCTCGACCTGCTGCTGGGCGGCAAGGCGCGCAGCGGGATCGTCCGCCCCGGCGCGGCCGAGGCCTACGTCGAGGGCGTCTTCGACTACGTCGAGCGACTGCGCCCGCTGCTCGCCGACCGGCTCCCGCAGGACGCCGAGGAGATCGTGCTCGCGCGCCGCGTGTGGCCCGACGGCCGCACGCGCGCGTATCTCAACGGCCGCTCGGCGACGGTCGGGGACCTGCGCGAGATCGGCGGCCGGCTGCTCGCCTTCTACGGCCAGCACGAGCATCGCCGACTGACGCTCGCCTCCGCCCAGCTCGAGATCCTCGACGGCTTCTGCGGGCCCGGGCAACGCGCGCGTCGCGTCGCCGCCGCCGAGGCGAACGCCGAGGTGCGGGCGCTCGTGCGCCGGGCCGAGGAGCTGGGAGCGATCGGCGGCGCACGCGAGCGCGAGCTCGACCTGCTCGAGTTCGAGCTGCGGGAGATCGAGGAGGTCGATCCGAGCGAGGCCGAGCAGCGCGACCTCGAGCGCGAGCGCGACCGGCTGCGGCACCTCGAGGGGCTGCGAGCGGCCGCGCTCGGCGCGGCCGAGGGGCTCGTGCCGGAGAGCGGCGAGGCCGGTGCGAGCCTGCTGCTGGCGAGCGGTGGGCGCGACTTCGACGCCGTCGCCGGCGTCGACCCGCAGCTCGACGAGCTCGCCGAGCGCTACCGCGCGCTGGCGCTCGAGGCCGACGACCTCGCGACCGAGCTGCGCGGCTACGAGCAGGGGATCGAGGCCGAGCCGGGCCGTCTCGACGAGGTCGAGGAGCGGCTGGCGGCCTTCGCGCGGCTCGAGCGCAAGCACGGCGGGACGGTCGCCGCCGTGCTCGCGCACGCGGAGGAGTGCCGCGCGCGGCGCGACGAGCTGACCGGCGCCGAGGCCGCGCTCGAGCAGGCGACCGCGGAGCTGGCCGCCGCACGCGAGCGGCTCGCTGCCGTCGCCGGCGAGCTGCGCGGCGCCCGCGCGGCGGCCGCGCCCGGCCTCTCGGAAGCGGTGCGCGAGCGGCTCGCCGAGCTGGCGATGGCGGGCGCGAGCTTCGAGGTCGCGCTCGGCGAGCGCGACGAGCCGGGCGCGACGGGCGCCGACACCGTCGAGCTGCTGATCGCCGCCAACCCCGGCGTCCCCGCCGGTCCGCTGAGAGAGATCGCGTCCGGTGGCGAGCTCTCGCGCGTGATGCTGGCGCTGCTCGGCGTCGCCAACGCCGACGTCGAGGCCGGCGCCGGGCTGCTCGTCTTCGACGAGGTCGACGCCGGCATCGGCGGCCGCACCGCGAATGCCGTCGGCTCGCAGCTGCGCGCGCTCGCGGCCGGTCGTCAGGTCCTCTGCATCACCCACCTGCCGCAGGTCGCCGCGCACGCGGACCGCCACTTCCGGATCGCGAAGGACGGCTCCGGCGAGACGGCGACGACGACCGTCGCCGCCCTCGGCAGCGGCGAGGCCGTGCTCGGCGAGCTGGTGCGGATGCTCGGCGCCGACGAGACCGACCGCGCGGCCCGCCAGCACGCGAAGGAGCTGCTCAGAGCGGCCTAACGGCGGAGCTGCGTGCGGTCGCGGGTCCGCTCCTCGACCACCTGGGAGTTGGCCGCCAGGCCAACTCCCGACCGGATCGGCCGCCAGGCCGATCCGCGTAGACTGGACTGCCCAGTGGCCGTCTCTTCCACCACCGCGTCGTCGGCGGACGGCGGGGCCGCGCGCGAGGTCGCCGGCATCGCCCGGCTCGGCAAGCGGACGAAGCTGCTCGTCAAGCGCCTGCGCCCCGGCGAGATCGCGATCATCGACCACCTCGATCTCGACCGCGTCTCGGGCGAGGACCTCGTCGCGTGTGGGGTCGTCGGCGTCGTCAACTGCAAGGCGTCCTCGAGCGGCGGCTACCCGAACATGGGGCCGCTGCTGGTCGTGCAGGCCGGCATCCACCTGGTCGACGCGCCTGACGCCGATCTGTTCGACACGCTGCACGACGGCGATCCGATCGTCCTGCGCGGCGGCGAGGTGTGGCGGCGCGGCGTGCTGGTGGCGAGCGGCGTGGCGCAGGAGCCGGCCCATGTGCAGGCGCAGACCGAGCAGCGCCGCGAGGAGATCGGCGAGGCGCTCGAGGCGTTCGCCGCCAACACCGTCCAGTACATGATCCAGGAGCGCGACCTGCTCTCCGGCAAGCTCGAGCTGCCGCGCTTCGAGACCGACTTCCACGAGAAGCCCGTGCTGATCGTCGTGCGCGGCGTCGACCACAAGCGCGACCTGAAGGCGCTGCGGCCGTACATCCGCGACGTCCGGCCGGTCCTCGTCGGCGTCGACGGCGGCGCCGACGCGTTGCTCGAGGAGGGCTTCCGCCCGAGCATGATCGTCGGCGACATGGACTCGGCCACCGAGGCGACGCTGCGCTCCGGCGCCGAGCTCGTCGTGCACGCCTACCCCGACGGCCGCGCGCCCGGGCGCCAGCGCCTCGAGTCGCTCGGACTGCCGTACAAGCTGCTGCCGGCGCCGGGGACGAGCCAGGACATCGCGATGCTGATCGCGGCCGAGAAGGGCGCCGAGCTGATCGTCTCGGTCGGCTCGCACTTCAACCTCGTCGAGTTCCTCGACAAGAACCGCAACGGCATGGCCTCGACCTTCCTGACGCGCCTGCGGATCGGGGAGATCCTCGTCGACGCGAAGGGCGTGAGCCGGCTCTACCGTCCGCAGCCGGGGGTCGCTCCGGTGCTGCTGCTGCTCGCGGTCGGGATCCTCGCGCTGATCGCGGTCGTGATGGCGACCCCGGCCCTCTACGACGTCGCCGACCTGCTGTGGCTGAAGCTGCAGGTCCTCCTCGGCATCAATGCCTGAGAGCAGACCGGTTACCGTTCTCCGCGGCCGTCGATGCTGAACTTCCGCTACCACGCCCTCTCGCTCGTCGCCGTCATCCTCGCGCTCGTGATCGGGCTGCTGCTCGGGGTCGCGATCGGCGACAAGGGGCTCGTCTCGAGCGCCGAGAAGGACGTTCGCGCCTCGCTGCGCAGCGACGTCAGAAACGCGCAACAGCAGCGCGACACGGCGCAGAGCAAGGTCGACCAGCGGGCGACGTTCGAGGCCGAGGCGTACCCGGCGCTGGTGGCCGACCGCCTGCAGGGCAAGCGCATCGCCCTGATCGAGCTGGGGGGCGCCTCCGAGCGCATGTGGAACCTCACGCGCGACGCGATCGTGCCGGCCGGCGCGAAGCTCGTCTCGATCTCGGTGATCCGCGAGCCGCTCCAGCTCGAGGCGCTCGCGAAGGCGGCGAAGGGGACGCCGTACAACACGCTCGACGTCGACCAGAACGTCGTCCACGCCTTCGGCGCCCGCCTCGGGATCCAGTTCACGCAGGGCGGCGAGCTCCTCAACGCCGTCCGCCACGACCTGTTCGGGCAGGGATCCGGAACCCTCGCCGGCGCCGACGGCGTCGTCGTCGTGAAGGACCCGACGCACCTCGACGGCGACGCGGCCAAGATCGCGCAGACGTTCGAGGACGGCCTGATGGCGGGCCTTCGTGAGCACAACATCCCGGTCGTCGGCGTCGAGGCGACCGACACCGATCCCTCGCAGGTCCCGTGGTTCACGTCCCACGACGTCTCGAGCGTCGACGACCTCGACGACGCGATCGGCCGCGCCGCGCTCGTGTTCGCACTGTTGCCGGGCCAGCGCGGCGCCTTCGGGCAGAAGCCCACGGCCGACGGCGGCCTGCTCCCCCCGCTGCTCTGAACCAGCTGGGGAAGAACGAGCCCCCCGGGAAGAACGAGCCCCAGGGGAAGAACGAGGCCCTGGGGAAGAACGAGCCCTGGGAAGAACGAGCCTGGGAAGAAGGAGCCCCTGGGGAAGAACGAGCCCTGGGAAGAACGAGCCCCTGGGCGAGTTCTTCCGACGGAAGCCAAGGCCGCAGGCCGCAGGCTTCCGCAGGCCCTGGGCGAGTTCTTCCGACGGAAGCCAAGGCCGCAGGCCGCGGGCTTCCGCAGGCCCTGGGCGAGTTCTTCCGACGGACGCCAAGGCCGCAGGCCGCAGGCTTCCGCAGGCCCTGGGCGAGTTCTTCCGACGGAAGCCACGGCCGCAGGCCGCGGGCTTCCGCCCGCGGCGTCCGCCTTCGTAGCTACCGTTCCCGCGTGCACCTGCTCCCGACTCTCGTCGCGCTCGCGGCCGCGATCGTGCTCATGCCCGCGGTCCTGCGTCACCTCGGCGCCGAGGGTCTCGTGCGCGAGAACTACCGCGGCGCCCGGCTTCCGTTCCCCGCCGGGATCGCGATCCTGGCCGCCGCGCTGGCCGCGCTCGTGCCGCTCGCAGCGCTGCAGCAGCTGGCCGACGCACGGCTCCTGCGGCCGGAGCTGGGGCTCGTCGCCACCTACGTGCTCGGCGTCGCGTTCCTCGGGCTCGCCGACGACCTGCTCGCGGGCCGCTCGCGGGGCTGGCGCGGCCACGGGGCGGCGGTCGCGTCGGGCAGCTTCAGCACCGGCGCGCTGAAGGCGGTCGGCTCGCTCGGGCTCGCGCTCTACGGCCTCAGCGATCGCGGCTACGGCGCCGGCCAGTACCTGCTCGCGGTCGCGCTGCTGGTGCTCGCGACCAACCTCTTCAATCTGCTCGACCTGCGTCCCGGCCGCGCCGCGAAGGCGTTCGCGCTGCTCGGCGCCGGCCTCACGCTCGGCGCCTGGGACACGCGGCCGCTCGAGGCGCTCGGCCTCTTCGCGGCGCCCGTCCTGGTCGCCGGCCTCTACGACCTGCGCGAGCGTGCCATGCTCGGCGACACCGGCGCGAACGTGATCGGCGGCCTCGCCGGCCTCTGGCTGATCCTGACGCTCTCGACCGCCGGGCAGGCGATCGCGCTCGCGGTGATCCTCGCGATCACCGTCTACGGTGAGTTTCGATCGCTCTCGGCGCTGATCGAGCGAACCCCCGTCCTTCGTCATCTAGACTCGTTTGGGAGGAACCCCACGCATGCCTGACGTCCCCACCAGCGGCACGACCCGTTTCATCTTCATCACGGGGGGAGTCGTGTCGTCGCTCGGCAAGGGGATCGCGGCATCCTCGCTGGGGCGGCTGCTCGTCGCACGCGGCCTGACCGTCCAGCTCCAGAAGCTCGACCCGTACATCAACGTAGATCCCGGGACGATGTCGCCCTACCAGCACGGCGAGGTCTTCGTGACCGAGGACGGCGCCGAGACCGACCTCGACCTCGGCCACTACGAGCGCTTCACGGACGTCAACGCGCGCCGCGGCTCGAACGTCACGGCGGGCGGCATCTACAACTCGGTGATCCGGCGCGAGCGCCGCGGCGACTACCTCGGCGGCACCGTCCAGGTCGTCCCGCACATCACGGACGAGATCAAGCAGCGCGTCAAGCTGATGGCCGACGCGAGCGACGTCGACGTCGTCATCACCGAGATCGGCGGGACCGTCGGCGACATCGAGTCGCTGCCGTTCCTCGAGGCGATCCGCCAGTTCCCGGTCGACGTCGGCCGCCGCAACTGCATGTTCATCCACCTCACGCTCGTGCCCTACATCGGCCACGCCGGCGAGTTGAAGACGAAGCCGACGCAGCACTCGGTGCAGGAGCTGCGCCGCATCGGGATCGCGCCCGACATGCTGATGTGCCGCTCCGAGGGCCGCCTGTCGAAGGACATCCGCAAGAAGATCGCGCTCTTCGCCAGTCTGCCGATCGAGGCGATCGTCTCCGCCTCGGACGTCGACGACATCTACAAGGTCCCGCTCAACTACCGCGAGCAGGGCGTCGACGACTTCGTCCTCGACCACTTCCGGATCGACGCCCCGGCGCCCGACCTGAGCGGCTGGGAGGACCTCACGCGGCGCGCCGAGGAGGCGACCGAGCCGGTCCGGATCGCGCTCGTCGGCAAGTACGTGAAGCTCGAGGACGCCTACCTCTCGGTCGTCGAGTCGCTGCGCCACGCCGCCATCGAGCACGGCGCGAAGGTCGAGGTCGACTGGATCGACTCCGAGCAGCTCGAGAACGAGGAGGCGCGCGAGAAGCTCTCGCACGCCGACGGCATCCTGATCCCCGGCGGCTTCGGCGGTCGCGGCATCGAGGGCAAGGTCGCCGCCGCGCGGGTCGCGCGCGAGGCCGGGATCCCGTACCTCGGGATCTGCCTCGGGATGCAGATCGCGGTCGCCGAGTTCGCCCGCCACGTCGCCGGCATGCCGGGCGCCAACTCGACGGAGTTCGACCCCGAGACGCCCTATCCGGTGATCGACCTGCTGCCCGAGCAGAAGGAGATCTCCGACCTCGGCGGAACGATGCGGCTCGGGGCCGACCCGGTCAAGCTGCACGAGGACACGCGCGTCCGCGAGCTCTACGACGAGGCCGTCATCTACGAGCGCCACCGTCACCGCTACGAGGTCAACAACCACCTGCGCCGCCGGCTCGAGAGCGCCGGGCTGATCTTCTCCGGGACGTCGCCGGACGAGCAGCTGGTCGAGGCGATCGAGCTGCCGCGCGAGATGCACCCGTTCTTCGTCGCCTCCCAGTACCACCCGGAGTTCAAGTCGCGCCCGCAGCGCCCGGCGCCGCTCTTCCGCGGCTTCGTGCGCGCCGCGCTCGACCGCGCGCAGGCGGCCGGCGCCGACGTCGCGGAATCGGCTGGCGCCGTGGAATCGGCTGGCGCCGATTCCATTGCGAGTTCGGCTGGCGCCGAACTCGCGCGCCCTCCGGTCGAGTCCACCGTCTGGCCTAGCGGAGCGTGAGGCGCGCCGAGGAGGGCGAACGCCGCCGGCTCGGCGCGCTCTTCGCCGAGCTGTGCGCGATCGAGAGCCCGTACGGCCGCGAGCGCGCGTGCGGCGACCGCGTCGCCGCTGAGCTGCGCGGCCTCGGCGTCGCCGTCGAGGAGGACGGCGCCGGCGCGCAGGTCGGCGCCGACTGCGGCAACCTGCTCGCCCGCATCCCCGGGCGCGAGGGCGCGCCCGAGCGCGGGGTCCTGCTCTGCGCCCACCTCGACACCGTCCCGCTGACCGGGCCGGTCGAGCCGGTCCTGGTCGGCGACGGCTGGGAGAACCGCCACGAGGCGATCCTCGGCGCCGACAACAAAGCGGCGGTCGCCGTCATGCTGGCGGTCGCGCGCCGTGCGCTCGCCGAGCCGCCGCCGATCCCGCTCGAGCTGCTCTTCACCGTCAGCGAGGAGAACGCGCTCGCGGGCGCGAAGGCCTTCGACGTCAGCCGCCTGCGCAGCGCCTTCGGCTACGTCTTCGACCACGCGACGCCGATCGGCGAGGTGATCGTCGCAGCGCCGACCTACCACCGCGTCGTCGGCGAGTTCCACGGCGTCGCCGCGCACGCCGGGATCCGTCCGGAGGACGGCCGCAGCGCGATCGCGGCCGCGGCGAAGGCGATCGCCGCGATGACGCTGGGCCGGCTCGACGCCGAGACGACCGCCAACGTCGGCCTGATCGAGGGCGGCTCGGGCGTCAACGTCGTGCCCGAGCACTGCCGGGTCGTCGGCGAGGCGCGCAGCCTGGAGGAGGCGAGGGTCGAGGCAGTCGTCGCCGAGCTCGTCGACCACCTCCACGACGGCGCCAACGCCGTCGGCTGCGACGTCGACGTGATCGTGGAGCAGCTGTTCCGCGGCTTCCGCGTCAAGCCGACCGCCCCCGAGCTGCTGGCGGCCGAGGCCGCGCTCCGCGCTCGCGGCCACACGCCGCGCCGGATCGTCACCGGTGGCGGCTCCGACGCGAACGCGCTGCTGGTCGGCGGCTTCCCCTGCCTCAACCTCGCGAACGGCACCGAGCGCGCCCACCAGCCCGACGAGCGGGTCGCGGTCGCCGCGCTCGACGAGATGCTCGACGTCGCGCTCACGCTGCTCGACACCGCCGCCGAGCAGTGCTGAAGCTGCGTCACGGGGTGGTCGTCGGGAACGACCCCGCGCACCCTGCCAGCGCGCCGATGCAGCGCGTCGAGGTCGAGGTCGGCGGCGAGCGGCGTCCGGCGCTCGCCGACACGGCGCTGATCGGGCCGTGCGAGGCCGGCGACGAGGTCGTCGTCAACGTCGAGGCGCGCGATCTCGCGCTCGGCTCCGGCGGCTTCGACCTCGTGCACGTCAACCTCACACGCGGGCTGACGGGGGAGACGAGCCCGGAGGCGCACGTGATGAAGCTCAACTACACGAGCCTCCAGCACGCGGTCCTGCCGGTCGAGCGGGAGCGGCTGGCGGTGCCGCTCGGGCGTCCGGCGGCCGTCTTCTCGCTGCACGGCCAGCTCGCGCCGCTCGCCTGGGCGCTCGCCCAGGCGCGGCCCGGCGCGCGCGTCGGCTACGTGCAGACCGCCGGCGGCGCGCTCCCTGGGGCGCTGTCGGACACCGTCCGCGAGCTGCGCGTGCGAGGCCTGCTGGCCGACCACGTGACGGCGGGCGCGGCGTACGGCGGCGCGCGCGAGGCGATCACGACGGCCGGCGGCGTCCACGACGGGATCGCGGAGCGCGGTTGGGACGTCGCGCTCGTCGGCCCCGGGCCGGGGATCCTCGGCTCCGGCTCGGCGCTCGGCCACGGCGGGATCGTCGCGCTCGACTCGGCGCACGCCGCGCTCGCGCTCGGCTGCCCGACCGTCCTCGTGGCGCGCATGTCGGAGGGCGACGCGCGCGAGCGCCACCGCGGGATCTCGCACCACACGCGCATCGTGCTCGAGCTGCTGCTGGCACCCGTCACGCTGCCCGTCCCGGCGGGCGCGCCGATCGGGCTGGCGGACGACCTCGAGGCCGCGCGCGCTCGGGGACACGAGGTCCACGACGCGGAGGCCGACGTCGATGGCTACCGTTCCAGTGGACTGCCGAGCCGGACGATGGGCCGCGAGCTGGACGAGGACCGCCTCTTCTTCGCCGCGGCGCTCGCCGCCGGGACCGCGACCGCCGCCCTGCTGCCGTGAGCGACACGCTCGTCGCCGAAACCACTCCTGCCACTGTGCTGTCATGAGCGACGAATTCCAACGCATCGACTCGGAGACCGTCTGGCGCGGCCGCATCCTGTCGGTCCGCAACGACCGCTTCCGCCATGCGGACGGCGCGGTCGTCACGCGCGAGATCGTCGGCCATCCGGGCGCCGTCGGGATCGTCGCGCACGACGGCGAGCACGTCTGGCTCGTGCGCCAGCCGCGCGAGGCGGTCGGCGAGGCGGGGCTGCTCGAGATCCCGGCCGGCAAGCGCGACGTCGAGGACGAGCCGCCGCTCGAGACCGCCAAGCGCGAGCTGGCGGAGGAGATCGGCAAGGCGGCGGGGACGTGGGAGCACCTGAAGGGCTTCTACACGAGCCCCGGCTTCATCGAGGAGCGGCTCGAGCTCTACCTCGCGACCGACCTCGCGGACGTCCGGCGACCGGAGATCGACGACGACGAGCGGATCGAGATCGTCCCGTGGCCGCTCGACCGACTCGATGACGCGATCGCCGCCTGCGACGACGCGAAGTCGCTGACCGGGCTGCTGTTGCTGCGCCTTCGTTCCTGACCGACTGCGTGCGCGGGCAGGAGCCTGCGCCGCCGGGCAGAACAACGGAGCGGCATGACATCGGTGATCGCTCCCCTTCGGGCCGGCTCCTTCGAGGATCTCGTGCTCGACTTCATCGCGTACCTGGAGCTGGAGCGCGGCCTCAGCCGCAACACGCTCGAGGCCTACCGCTCCGACCTGCTGCAGTACGGCGCCTGGCTCGCCCGCTCGGGGAAGCAGGCCCTCGAGGTCGACCACGGCGATCTCGCGCAGTTCGTCGGCGAGCTGGCCGCGGGCGGCGCCGGACGGCCGCCGGCCGCCTCCACGACGATCCAGCGCAAGGTCGCCTGCCTGCGGTCGTTCTACCGGCACCTGCGCCGCGAGGAGATCCTCGAGCGCGACCCGACCGCCGAGCTGAAGGGCCCGCCGCGCGACAAGCGCCTGCCGAAGGTCCTCTCGCGCGACGAGGTGCGGCTGCTGCTGGCGCAGCCGACCGGCGCGAGCCCGCCGGCGCTGCGCGACCGCGCGCTGCTCGAGCTGATGTACGCCTGCGGCCTGCGCGCCTCCGAGGCGGTCGGGATCCAGCTCGACGAGATCGATCTCGACGAGGGCGTCCTGCGCGCGAACGGCAAGGGCGCGAAGGAGCGGCTCGTGCCGATCGGCAGCAAGGCGCTCGAGGCGCTGCGCGCCTACCTCGTGCGCGGCCGCCCGCAGCTCGTCGGCCTGCGCGAGGAGCGCCACCTGTTCGTCAACCAGCGCGGCCAGGGCCTCACGCGCCAGGGCCTCTACAAGATCGTCCAGCGCCACGCGCGCAGCGCCGGGCTGGCCGACAGGATGAGCCCGCACACGCTGCGCCACACGTTCGCCACGCATCTGCTGGCCGGCGGCTGCGACCTGCGCTCGCTGCAGGAGATGCTCGGCCACGCCGACATCGCCACGACGCAGATCTACACGCACCTGTCGGCCGACCGGCTGCGCGACGTCTACTTCGCCGCCCACCCGCGGGCAACGGCCGACCCCGCGACCCGGTGAGCGCGCCGGCGGCCCGGCGTGCGGTCGTCGTCGTCCTCGACGCCTGCGGCGTCGGTGCGCTGCCCGACGCCGCCGACTACGGCGACGCCGGCACGAACACGCTCGTCCACCTCGCCCGGGAGGCGGGCGGGCTCGACCTGCCGCAGCTGCAGGCGCTCGGACTCGGCTCGATCGTCGCGCTCGACGGCGTCCCCCCGACCTCCGCGCCGGTGCTCCACGGGCGCCTCCATCCGCTCGGCCCGGGGAAGGACTCGACGACCGGCCACTGGGAGCTGATGGGCGTCGTCGCGCCGGCGCCGCTGCCGACCTATCCGCACGGCTTCCCGTCCGAGCTGATCGCCGCGATCGAGCGCGTCACCGGCCGACGCGTGATCGGCAACGCGACGAGCGACGGCCTCAGCGCGATCGAGGAGCTGGGGGAGCGGGCGCGCCGCGACGGCGCGCTGATCGTCTACACCTCGCAGGACTCGGTGCTGCAGATCGCCGCGCACGTCGAGGCGGTCACAGGCGAGGAGCTGCACGCCGCCTGCGCGGCGGTCCGACGCCTGATGACCGGCGAGCACGCGGTCGGCCGGGTGATCGCGCGGCCGTTCGACGGGCGCGAGGGCGACTTCGAGCGCACCGACGGCCGCCGCGACTTCACGCTCACGCCGCCCGCCGCCAGCCATCTCGACACGCTCCGCGCCCGCGGCGTGCCGGTGCACGCGGTCGGGAAGGTCGCGCAGCTCTTCCCCGGAGGCGTCGACGAGGCGCATCCCGGCGCCACGAACGCGGAGGCGATCGCCTCCACGACCGCGCTGCTGCGGGGCCTCGATGGCGGCTTCGTGTTCACGAACCTGATCGAGACCGACCAGGTCTACGGCCACCGCAAGGACATCGCAGGCTTCCATGCCGCGCTCCGGGCGATCGACGCCGCCGTGACGGAGTGGCTGGCGCTGCTCGGCCCCCACGACCTGCTGGTGCTGACGGCCGACCACGGCTGCGATCCCCTGCACCCCGGCACCGACCACACGCGCGAGCACGCGCCGCTGCTGGCCCGCTTCGCCGGCGATCGGGGCGGCCGCCACGACGGCCCGCTCGCCGACGTCGGCGCGAGCGTCGTGCGCTGGCTGACCGGAGCGGACGGGCCGGCCAGCGTGCCCGGTACGCCGTTCACGCCCTGACGAGGTCTGCGGGCGCTCACTGCCCCGCGAGTTCGACGCAGTCGAACTCGCAATGCTCGGCGCCAGCCGAGCACACGCAGTCGAACTCGCGATGCTCAGCGTAAGCTGAGCACGATGCCCGAGCTACCCGAAGTCGAGACGGTACGGCGCCAGCTCGCGCCACGGCTGGAGGGCCGCATGCTCGTCGCCTACGCCGTGCGGGACGAGCGGTGGACGGCGCCGGCGTCGCCGAACGAGGTCGTCGGCCCGCTCGTCGGCCGCACGATCGTCGCGCTGCGCCGCCGCGGCAAGTACCTGATCTGGGAGGCCGAGGACGAGCTCTTCCTGCTGATGCACCTGCGGATGACGGGCAACCTGCTGTACGACGCGCCGGAGGGGACGCCGTACACGCGCGCCCACTTCGGCTTCGACGACGACCACGACCTGCGCTTCGTCGATCCGCGCCGCTTCGGCACGGGCCGGCTGGTCGCCGGTCAGCCCGCGCTCGACGCGTACTTCGCGGCGCGGCTCGGCGTCGAGCCGTTCTCCGACGACTTCACCGCCGAGCACCTGCGCGCGCTCGCCCGCAACTCACGCGCGCCGATCAAGGCGTTCCTGCTCGACCAGCGGAAGATCGCGGGGGTCGGCAACATCTACGCCGACGAGGCGCTCTTCCGCGCCGGCATCCATCCGCTGCGCCCGGTCGGCAGAGTGACGCTCGCGCAGTGGCGGCTGCTGCGCGACGGGATCGTCGAGGCGCTCCAGCTCGGGATCGACTCGCACGGCGCGAGCATCGACGACTTCCGCGACCTCGACGGCGCGCGCGGGAGCTTCCAGGACCGCTTCCTCGTCCACCGCCGGGAGGGCGAGCCGTGCCCGGAATGCGGCGGGACGGTCCGCAAGATCCTCGTCGCCGGTCGCGGCACCTACGTCTGCGAGCGCTGCCAGCCGCGGCCGCGTGGTGCGCTGATCGTGCCCATGACGCGATGAGCGGCGAAGCTGCGCGCTCGCCGGGTGACTGTCCGAGCGGCCGGCCGCGCTAGGCGGCCAGCAGCTCGGTCAGGGAGCCGTTGCGATCTGCGGCCGCGAGCTGGTCGTAGCCGCCGATCGGCTCGTTCCCGATCAGGATCTGCGGGAACGTCATCATGCCCGTGAGCTCGACGAGCTTCGTGCGTCCGTCGGGATCACCTGCCAGATTGATCTCTTCGAACGCGAGCTCGCGACTCTGCAGGAGCGCCTTGGCGCGAATGCAGTACGGGCAGCGGTCGGTGGTGTACATCGTGATCGGCTTCATTGCTTCCGCAAATATAGCTCCCGGTTCGGGGAACGTCTAAGAGTGTCCAGATCGCTGCGCACGGAGGCGATCGTGCTGCGCTCGATCCGCTACGGCGAGGCCGACCGCATCCTCCACCTCTACACCCCCGAGCACGGCCGCGTCGGCGCGATCGCGAAGGGCGCGCGCCGCACGCGCAGCCGCTTCGGCGCGCGGCTGGAGCCGTTCTTCCACCTGCGCGTGCTGCTGTACGAGGGGCGCGGCGACCTGCGGACGGTCACGAGCGCGGAGACGCTCGAGGCGCACGGGCCGCTGCGCGAGCGCGCCGACTCGCTCGACGCGGCCGCGCGCGCCTGCGACGCCGTCTCGCGTCTGTTCGAGGCGGGCGATCCGAGCCCGCCGGTCTTCCACCTGCTCGCGAACCAGCTGCGACTGCTCGACGGCGAGGCGCGCCATTCCGCGACCGCCTCGCAGCTCGCCTTCCGCCTCAAGCTGCTGGTGGCGGGCGGCTTCACGCCGCAGCTCGCCTCCTGCGCCTCGTGCGGCGAGGTCGACCACCTCAGCGGCTTCTCGGGCGAGGCCGGCGGCGTCGTCTGCAGCTCCTGCGAGGCATCGGCCTTCCCGCTCGCGGAGGAGGCGCACACGTTCCTCGTGAGCGCGCTGGGGCGCCCACTCGCGGAGGCGCCGGAGGCGAGCGCGCGGGCGCTGCGCCAGGCGGAGCGGGCGATCGGGGAGACGGCCGAGCACCACGCCCACGTGCGGCTGCGACCGCTCAGAGCGAAAGAAGTGGTCCGACCAATATAGTGCCGGAATGACTGAGACCTCCGCTGCCGCCCCACGCACCACGTTCGTCTACGACTTCGCCCAGGGCTCGCGCGAGATGCGCGAGCTGCTCGGGGGCAAGGGCGCCAACGTCGCCGAGATGACCCGGCTCCTGGGCGCCGACCGAGTACCGGCCGGCTTCACGATCACGACCGAGGCGTGCGTCGCCTACATGGAGGGCGGGCGCCAGAGCCCGGCGGGGCTGGAGCGGGAGGTGGCCGACGCGCTGGCGCGGCTGGAGCAGGTGGCCGGCAAGCGCCTCGGCGCCGCCGACGACCCGCTGCTCGTCTCCGTGCGCTCGGGCGCGCGCGAGTCGATGCCGGGGATGATGGACACGGTCCTCAACCTCGGCCTCAACGACAGCTCCGTCGAGGGTCTCGCGCAGAAGACGGGGAACGCGCGGTTCGCGTGGGACTCCTACCGCCGCTTCGTGCAGATGTTCGGCAATGTCGTGCGCGGCGTGCCGGGCGTCCGCCTCGAGGCTGAGATCGAGCGGATCAAGGGCGAGCAGGGCGTCGAGCTGGACACCGAGCTCGACGTCGCGGCCCTGCAGACCTTGACCCAGCGCTTCAAGGCGCTGTTCCAGGAGCAGACCGGCGAGGCCTTCCCGCAGGAGCCGCTGGAGCAGCTGCGCCAGGCGATCGGCGCCGTCTTCGACTCGTGGATGGGCGAGCGCGCGATCTCCTACCGGCGCATCAACCGCATCCCGGACACCTGGGGGACGGCCGTCAACGTCCAGCAGATGGTCTTCGGCAACAAGGGCGACACGTCCGGCTCGGGCGTCGCCTTCAGCCGCGACGAGGTGACCGGCGCGGCCGAGCCGTCCGGCGACTTCCTCCAGAACGCGCAGGGCGAGGACGTCGTCTCGGGCGTCCGCAACACGCGCGACATCGCCGAGCTGGCCGACATCATGCCCGACGCCCATCACGAGCTGATGGAGATCCTGCGGACGCTCGAGCGCCACTACGGCGACATGCAGGACACCGAGTTCACGATCGAGGAGGGGCACCTCTACATGCTCCAGACGCGCAACGCGAAGCGGCCGGCGCAGGCGGCCGTGCGCTTCGCGGTCGACGCCGTCGAGGAGGGGCTGCTCGACCGCGAGCAGGCGCTGATGACGATCGACGCCGGCAAGCTCGACGCGCTCCTGCATCCGACCTTCGACCCGAAGGCCGAGATCCAGCAGCTGGCGCGCGGCGTCGCCGCTTCGCCGGGCGCGGCGAAGGGCGCCGTCGTCTTCACCGCGCAGGCGGCCGTCGACGCGGCCGCGGAGGGGAGAGCGGTGGTCCTCGTACGGCCGTTCACGGAGGCCGAGGACGTCGCCGGCTTCCACGCCGCCAGAGGGATCCTCACGAGCGAGGGCGGCAAGGCCTCGCACGCCGCGCTCGTCGCGCGCGGGATGGGGCGGCCGTGCGTCTGCGGCGCCTCGGCCCTCGAGATCGACGTCGAGGGCCAGCAGATGCGGGTCGGCAGAACCCTGATCGAGGCCGGCGACCTGATCGCGATCGACGGCTCGACCGGGCTGATCACGATCGACGACGTGCCGCTCGTCGAGGCCGAGTGGAGCGACGCCTTCGAGACCGTGCTGGCCTGGTGCGACGAGCTGCGCCGCCTCGGCGTGCGCGCGAACGCCGACACGCCGGCCGACGCGCAGCGCGCCCGCGAGTTCGGCGCCGACGGGATCGGGCTCTGCCGCACCGAGCACATGTTCATGGCCGCGGACCGCCAGCCGAAGATGCGGGCGATGATCCTCGCCGACAGCGAGGAGGAGCGCCGCGCCGCGCTCGCCGAGCTGCTGCCGCTCCAGCGAGACGACTTCGAGGGCCTGTTCGAGGCGATGACGGGCCAGCCGGTGACGATCCGCTTCCTCGACCCGCCGTTGCACGAGTTCCTGCCGCAGCGCTTCGAGGTCGAGCAGGAGCTGGAGCAGGCGCTGGCCGACGACGAGGCCGCCGGCGGCGTCGGCGACGGGCCGAAGCTCGCCGAGCTGCGGCGCACGCTCGTGCGCGTGAAGGCGCTCGAGGAGGTCAACCCGATGCTCGGCACGCGCGGCTGCCGGCTCGGGATCCTCTACCCCGAGATCTACGAGATGCAGGCGGTCGCGATGTTCGACGCGCAGCTGGCGGTGCGCGAGCGGACCGGCACCGCGCCGCTGCTCGAGGTGATGATCCCGCTCGTCGACTACGAGACCGAGCTCGAGCTGATGCGCAGACTCGTGCTCGACGTCGCGCAGGAGCGCGGGCTGGCGGTCGGCGACGACTTCCTCGTCGGGACGATGATCGAGCTGCCGCGCGCCTGCTTCCAGGCCGACAACATCGCGCACCACGCCGACTTCTTCTCGTTCGGCACGAACGACCTGACGCAGACGGCGCTGGGCTTCTCGCGCGACGACGTCGAGAGCAAGTTCATGGGCGTCTACCTCGATCGCAAGATCATCGATCGCTCGCCGTTCGAGACGATCGACACGCCCGGCGTCGGGCAGATGGTGCGGATGGCGGCGTGGCTCGGGCGCAGAACGAAGGGGGCCCTCAAGCTCGGCGTCTGCGGCGAGCACGGCGGTGACCCCGACTCGATCGACTTCTTCCACCACTCGGGCCTCGACTACGTCTCCTGCTCGCCGTTCCGCGTGCCGATCGCCCGGGTCGCGGCCGCGCAGGCGGCGGTCGCCGAGCGAATCGCGGGGGCGGGGCAGGCCACGTAGCACCGCTTTCGGGCGCAGCGGCCGAGGCGGCTGCGACGGCGCCTCGGCCGATCTGCGAGGCTCGCGCCGTGGGCGCGCGCCTCGTCACGATCCCGATCAGTCACTTCTGCGAGAAGGCGCGGTGGGCGCTCGACCGCGCGGGCGTCGACTACGTCGAGCAGCCCCACGTCCAGCTGTTCCACGTCGTCGCGGCGCGACGGGCGGGGGGCGGGCGCACGGTGCCGGTCTTCGTCACCGATGCCGGCACGGTGCTGGCCGACTCCTCGGAGATCCTGCGCTGGGCCGACGCGCGGCTCCCGCCCGGACGGCGCCTCTATCCCGACGGCGAGCCGGGGGCGGAGGCGGCAGAGCTCGAGGCGTGGCTCGACGGCGGGCTCGGCCCCGACGGTCGGCTGTGGATGTACCACGAGACCCTGCCGGTCGCGCAGCAGATGGGACGGTGGGCGCTCGCCGGCGTCCCGTCGTGGGAGCGCGTCGCGTTCCGCGTCGCGGGGCCCCTCGTGGACGTCGCGATCCGCCGCGCCCTCGGGATCGACGGGCCGAAGGCGAGCGCCGCGCTCGAGCGCGTCGAGCAGGTCTTCGACGACGTCGCGGCGCGGCTGTCGGACGGGCGCCGCTTCCTGCTCGGCGACCGCTTCACCGCCGCCGACCTGGCATTCGCCGCACTCGCCGCGCCGGTGCTGCTGCCGCCGCGCTACGGGCTGCCGCTGCCGCCGCCCGAGGCGATGCCGGATCCGATGGCGTGCGAGGTGCGGCGTCTGCGGGCCCATCCGGCGGGCGCCTTCGCCGACCGCGTCTACGGCGGCGAGCGGGACCGCCGGGCCGTAGCGCCCGTCTGAACGCGCGGCTCAGGCGGCGTTGGCGCTCGTGACGGGCGCCTCGTCCGGCGGGACCCCGTCGCCGGCCGCGTCCGCGATCCGGCCGCGATGGCGCGAGAGGCGCACGCTCTGCGTCAGCGCGAGCAGCGAGAGCACCAGCATCGGCAGCAGCGCGTGCTGGAAGCGGCTGCCGCTGGGATCGCCGGAGCCGAGCAGCAGCCCGACCAGCTCGAGACAGACGACGCCGCCGAGGAAGCCGCCGCAGTTGACGAGGGCGGTCGCGCTGCCGGCGGCGAGCGGCGGGTTCTCGCGCCGTCCGATGTCGAAGGCGACCATCCCGGCTGGCGCCGTCGCGCCGCAGATGACGAAGCCGGCCAGCAGCAGCGCGTGCGGGACGTGGCCGCCCGGCCACAGCAGGATCGCCGTCCACGGCACCAGCAGCGTGATCCCGAGGACCAGCACGACGCGGTTCTGCCGCCGCACCTCGTGGCCGGCGAGCGCGCCGACGAGCGGGCCGCTGGCGGCGAAGGCGGCGACCAGGACGAGCAGGTAGGTGGCGGCCGTGCCCTTGCTGAAGCCCTCGCCCTGGACGAGGAACGGGACGCCCCAGAGCGCGCCGATCACCTGGAAGGGGGCGAAGAGGCCGAGGTGGACCCAGAAGCCGTGACGCGTGCCGGGCCGGCGCCAGGCGTCCCGCAGCGTCGCGAGCACGGGCGCGTGCTCGTGCGAGGCGTGCGACGGCACGCCCGGCGGCTGGTCGCGGATCGCCGCGAGCGAGACGAAGATCAGCGCGGCCGTGATCGCGGCGCTGCCGGCGAAGGTCGCGCTCCAGCCGAGGTGGTCGAGCGACCACTGCAGCGGGACGGTCCCGATCAGCTGGCCGAGCGCGCCGACCATGCCGGTCATCGTCGCCAGCAGCGCGCCCATCCGCGGCGGGAACCAGGCGTGCGTCAGGCGCAGGATGTTGAGGAAGACGAGCGCGTCGCCGACGCCGACGAGCGCGCGGCCGGCGAGCCCCAGGCCGAGGCCGTGGGCGAGCGAGAAGAGCGTCTCGCCGACGGCCATGAACGCGAGCCCGGCGGCGAGCGTGCGGCGCGGGCCGATGCGGTCGGCGGCGAGGCCGGCCGGCACCTGCATCGCGAGGTAGACGAGGAACTGCAGCGCGGTGAAGCTCGCGAGCGCGCCCTTGTCGACGTGCAGGTGCTGCTCGGCGGTCAGGCCGGCGACGCCGAGCGCCATGCGGTGGAAGACCGCGACGAAGTAGAAGGAGCCGCCGACGGCCCAGATCCACCAACCGCGCAGCGTGGGCTTGGCGACCGCTTGCATCTAAGCTGTAGCTATACCATGCTGTCGCGGGCGATGACGACGACGAGATCCCCCACCGAGGCGGAGCCGCGCGAGCCCGCCGCGCGCCGCGCCTACGACCACGTCAAGGGGCGGCTGCTGGCCGGCGCCTACGAGGACGGCGAGCTGCTGAGCGAGGGCACGATCGCGCACGAGCTCGGCATCAGCCGTACGCCCGTGCGGGAGGCGCTGCTGCAGCTGCAGTCCGAGCATCTGCTGACGCTCTACCCGAAGCGCGGAGCGCTCGTCACGCCGGTCTCCGGGCGCGAGGTCGTGGAGCTGTTCGAGTCCCGCCTGCTGCTGGAGCGCCACTGCCTGCGCGCGGCGCTGCCGCCGGCGCCCGGGCTGCTCGCCGCGCTCGAGGCCGAGCTCGCGCGCCAGCGCGAGCTGCTCGCGCGCGACGACTTCGCCGGCTTCGTGACGGCCGACCGCGAGTATCACCGCCTGTGGGTCGCGGCGGCCGGCAACCGCATCCTGCTCGACCTCTACGACCGCCTGCGCGATCGCCAGCAGCGCGTGACCGCGACGATGATCGCGACCGACGAGCGGCGCCCGCGGGAGCTGGTCGCCGAGCACGAGCGGATCCTCGACGCGCTGCGGGACGGCGAGGCCGAGAGCGCCGACCTCGCGCTCACGCAGCACCTCGACGCGACCCTGCGCCGCAGCGCCGGCTGAGGCGCGATTGCGCTAGTCGTTCTCGTCGGGTGCGACGTAGTGCTCGACCTCGATGTCGCC
>JAOPZA010000244.1 GCA_025964325.1 Conexibacter sp. | reverse complement strand
TCGGCCGTCTGGTCCGGCGGCTCGTTCGTCTACGTGCCGCCGGGCGTCCACGTCGAGATGCCGCTGCAGGCCTACTTCCGCATCAACACCGAGAACATGGGCCAGTTCGAGCGCACGCTGATCATCGCCGACGAGGGCTCCTACGTGCACTACGTCGAGGGCTGCACGGCCCCGACGTACTCGTCCGACTCGCTCCACTCGGCGGTCGTCGAGCTGGTCGCGAAGCCGGGCGCGCGGATCCGCTACACGACGGTCCAGAACTGGTCGCAGAACGTCTTCAACCTCGTCACCAAGCGGGCGATCGCGGAGACGGACGCGACCGTCGAGTGGGTCGACTGCAACCTCGGGTCGAGACTGACGATGAAGTACCCGTCCGTCTACCTGATGGGCGAGCGCGCGCACGGCGAGATCCTCTCGATCGCGTTCGCGGGCAAGGGCCAGCACCAGGACGCGGGCGGCAAGATCGTCCACGCGGCGCCCAACACGACGTCGAACATCTTCGCCAAGTCGATCTCGAAGGACGGCGGACGCGGCTCCTACCGCGGCCTGCTGGAGGTCGCCAAGGGCGCCCACGGCTCGAGATCGAGAGTCGTCTGCGACGCGCTGCTGCTCGACGAGGACTCGCGCTCGGACACCTACCCGACGATCCGGATCGGCGAGGACGACGTCGACGTCGGTCACGAGGCGACCGTCTCGAAGATCGGCGAGGAGCAGATCTTCTACCTGCAGTCGCACGGCATCTCCGAGGAGGAGGCGTCGAAGCTGATCGTGAACGGCTTCATCGAGCCGATCACGAAGGAGCTGCCGATGGAGTACGCGGTCGAGATGAACCGCCTGATCGAGCTGCAGATGGAGGGCTCCATTGGCTAGCGCGACGATCGGGCAGCCGGAGTGGCTGACGGCGCGCCGCGCGCGCGCCGCCGCCCGCACCGAGCGGCTCGAGCTCCCCAGCTTCAAGGGCAAGCCCGGCTGGGAGTTCACCGACATCTCGAAGCTCGACCTCGCCGCGTACGCGCCGGCCGGTCCGGGCGACGCGGCCGCGGCGGAGCGTGCCGACACGCTCTTCCGCGGGATCGAGCAGCCGATCGTCATCACCCAGGTCGACGCGACCACGGTCGTGGTCGACGGCGAGCTGCCGGACGGCGTGATCGTCTCCTCGCTCGAGCAGGCGGCGACGCTCCATCCGGAGCTGGTCGAGCGCCACCTCGGCACGATCGTCAGCGGCGACGACGACGCGTTCGTCGCCCGCAACGAGGCCGGCTTCGCCGGCGGCGCCTTCGTCCACGTCGCGGCGAACGTCGTGCTGGAGCGGCCGGTGCTGATCACGGTCGCGCAGGACGCCGACCGCACGGCGCTCAGCTGGCGCTCGCTGATCGTCCTCGAGGAGGGCGCGCAGGCCGAGGTCTGGGAGCAGTACCTCTCGGCCGACGCCTCCGGCGAGACGCTGCTCAACACCGTCGTCGAGCTGATCGTCGGCCAGAACGCGCACCTGCGCTTCGTCTGCGGCCAGAACCTCTCCGAGCAGAGCTGGATCTTCGGCACGCAGCGGGCCGAGGTGGCGCGCGACGGCTCGCTCGACTGGGTCGCCCTCGGCTTCGGCTCCGCGGCCGGCAAGGTCCGGATGGAGACGAAGCTGGCCGGCGCCGGCGCGAGCGGCAAGGTCACCGGCGCCTACGCCTCGCACGGCCGCCAGCACGTCGACTTCGACACGACGCAGGAGCACGCCGCTCCGAGCACGGCCTCGGACCTCGCGTTCCGCGGCGTCCTCCAGGGTCGCTCGGAGGCCGTCTGGCGCGGCAACATCATCGTCGACCCCGGCGCGCAGCAGACCGACGCGTTCCAGGAGAGCCGCAACCTGCTGCTCTCGAAGCGCGCGCACGCCGACGCGATCCCCGGCCTCGAGATCCAGGCCAACGACGTGCGTTGCACGCACGCCGCCGCGATCGCCCAGATCGATCCGGAGCAGCTGTTCTACCTCCGCTCGCGCGGCCTGCGCGACGAGACGGCGAAGCGGCTCGTGATCGAGGGCTTCCTCGCCGCGCTCGTCGAGCGCTTCGAGGACGGGCCGGTCCGCGCCGTCCTCGGCGACGCGCTCGAGCGGCGCTTGGGAAGAGTCCTCGGCTAAGCCTCGCGCAGAGCGCTCGGCTTAGCTTGCGGGTTCGCCCAGGGGCGAACCCGCGGGCCGCGGCAACGCCCTTCAGCGATTTCCGGTCAGTTCCCGGTACCCGCGCGCGGGTGGGAGGTCGGGCGAGGAGGCGGAGCCCTGGAGCTGCGCCTCCAGCCGAGCCAGCGCGGCGATCCGCTTCTCGAGCGGCGGGTGCGTCGCGAACAGGCCGCCGACGGCCTGGCGCGGCGAGGCCGGCAGGATGAAGAAGGCGTTCATCTCGCTGGCGGCGCGCAGGTCGCGCGTCGGCACGCGTGACATCGAGCCGCTGATCTTCATCAGGGCGGAGGCGAGCGCGCTCGGGCGGCCGGTGATGACGGCCGCGCCGCGGTCGGCGGCGAACTCGCGGTAGCGCGAGAGCGCCTGCATCAGCAGGAACGAGAGCGCGTAGACGGCGAACGAGATCGCGATCAGCGGCAGGATGCCGGGGCCGTCGTCGTCGTCGCTCGAACCGCCGAAGAAGAAGCCGAACTGCAGGATGAACGAGGCGATGCTGGCGAAGAACGAGGCGATCGTCATGACCAGCACGTCGCGATGCTGGACGTGCGCCAGCTCGTGCGCCATCACGCCCTCGAGCTCGTGCGGCTCGAGCAGGTCGAGGATGCCGGTCGTGGCGCAGACGGTCGCGCTCTTGCGCGAGCGGCCGATCGCGAAGGCGTTCGGGACATCCGTCTGCGCGACCGCGACCTTCGGCTTCGGCAGGTCGGCCTGGATGCAGAGCCGCTCGATCAGGGCATGCAGCTGCGGCGCCTCCTGGGGGGAGACGACGCGGGCGTGCATCGCGCGCATCGCGAGCTTGTCGGAGGCGAGCAGCTGGACGAGGAACAGGCCGCCGGCGATCACGATGCCCGTGACGAGTCCGGCGCCGGAGGCGAAGACGGCGGCGACGAGCACCGCGTAGACGGCGCCGAGCAGGAAGATGGTGACGAGCATGCGGACCTGGAGGCCCGGATCGCGCCCGAAGCTCGAGGTCGAAGGGGTGCGACGGGTGCTGCGCATGGTGGAAGTCCTTCAGCCGGTCAGAGACGAAGGCCCGCGCGGGACGCCGGGAGTCAGAAAGGGGGCCGGCGCCCCGCGGGGCCTTGGAGGCGCCGGCGGCGTGTCAGGCCCCGACACGTGATCCGCCGGCGTCATCCGAGTGTGGGCGCTCCACCGCCGTTCGCCCACCCTGCGAGCAGTCCGAAGCGCGCGGTGCTCGCCCCCGCCGATCGGCCCCCCTCCGATCGGTGGTCTGCGAGCGTTCCAGCGCTGACTTCGAACGCCGATCTGGCGTGCCCGGAGGTTCCCACCGTGACACTCTCGCTGGATGTCGAACTACTCAGATCCGATCCACCAGCTGTGGTGCTGACGAAGAAACCCGCAGGGCGCAACGAAGGACCAGATACGGGTAGCCCATCAGACGCGCCGATCGAGGCGCCGTGCGCGTGCGGGCAGCGCGAGCTGAGCACCCAGCATCTGCTCGACGCGCACACCCGGGTCCATGAGCTGATGGCGCGCGAGGCGCCCCTCGCCGACGTGCTCGCCGAGCTCGTGCGCGGAATCGAGAGTCAGAGCGACGGCATGCTCGGCTCCGTCCTGCTGCTCGATCCCGACGGGCTGACGCTCCGTCACGGGGCCGCCCCCAGCCTGCCCGGCGCCTACCGTCGCGCGATCGACGGCGTGCCCGTCGGACCGGACATCGGCTCCTGCGGCAGCGCCGCCCACTCCGGTCGCGAGGTCTTCGTGAGCGACATCGCCGGCGACCCGCGCTGGCGCGACTACCGCGGCGTCGCGCTCGAGAACGACCTGCAGGCCTGCTGGTCGGTCCCGGTGCTGAACGCGGGCGGTGCCGTGCTCGGCACGTTCGCGCTCTACTACGGCGCGCCGCGCTCGCCGACGCCCTGCGAGGTCCAGCTGATCCGCCAGGCCAGCCGCCTCGCGGCGATCGCGATCGAGCGCCACCGCGCGCACGAGCAGCTGAGGCGGCTCGCGAGTCGCGACTCGCTGACCGGTCTGCCGAACCGCGCGCAGCTGATGGCGGGCCTGGCGGAGGCGCTCGCGCGCTGCTCGCGCCTGCCCGGGGAGGAGGTCGATCAGGTCGCCGTCCTCTTCTGCGACCTCGACCGCTTCAAGCTCGTGAACGACTCGATGGGGCACGAGGTCGGCGACTGGATGCTCGGCGAGGTCGCCGGCCGGCTCGCCGCCTCCGTCCGTCCCGGCGACACGGTCGCGCGCTTCGGCGGCGACGAGTTCGTCGTCGTCGCCGAGCACGTCACCAGCCGCTCCGCTGCCGCGCTCGCCGCGCGCATCCACGGGGCGCTGGCGCCGCCGCTGATGCACGAGCAATCCGGCGAGCACTCGGTCTCGGCGACGATCGGCTTCGCGCTCGTCGGTGCCGGGGCGAGCGCCGCCGATGCGATCCGCAGCGCCGACAGCGCGCTCTACGACGCGAAGCGCAAGCGCCTCGCGACCGGCGTCTACACCGCCGCCCTGCGCCAGCGCGCGACCGCCCAGCTGCGCCTCGACAGCGCGCTGCGGGGGGCGATCGAGCGCGAGGAGCTGCACCTCGCCTACCAGCCGATCGTGCGGCTCGCCGACGACCGCACCGTCGCCGTCGAGGCGCTGCTGCGCTGGAACCATCCGGAGCTGGGCGCCGTCTCGCCGGGCGACTTCATCGCCGCCGCCGAGGAGACGGGGATGATCCTGCGCCTCGGCGACTGGGTGCTGACACGGGCTGCCGCCGAGGCGCGGGCCTGGAACGCTCCCTGCGCGGAGCCGTTGCGCGTCTCCGTCAACGTCTCCGCCCGCCAGCTCGCCGATCGCACGCTGCCCGACCGCGTCGAGCGGATCCTCGCGGCCGAGTCGCTGGACCCCGCCCTGCTCGTGCTGGAGGTGACCGAGACGGCGCTCGTCGAGCACGACGTGCTGGCGGCCGAGTCGCTCTCCCGGCTGCACGAGCTGGGGGTCCGCATCGCGCTCGACGACTTCGGCACCGGCTACTCGAGCTTCGGGCGGCTGCGACGGCTGCCGATCGACGCGATCAAGATCGACCGCGAGTTCACCGCCGGGCTCGGCACCGACCGTGACGCGACCGCGATCGTGACGGCGATGATCGGCCTCGCGCACGGGCTCGACCTGAGCGTCACCGCGGAGGGGGTCGAGACCGCGGCGCAGCTGGGCGCGCTGCGGAGGCTCGGCTGCACCCACGTGCAGGGCTTCGGGATCGCACGCCCCCAGCCGGCTGCCGACGTCGCCGAGCGGCGCGAGCTCGGCGCGACCGACGGCGACGCGCAGCGCGACTGATACAAACGTCACGTGAGCGCACCCGCGAGCCGTGTGCGGGTTCTCGTCGCCGACGACCACCCGCTGTTCCGCGAGGCGATCGTGCGAACGGTGCGCGAACGCCCGGACTTCGAGCTGGTCGGCGAGGCCGCCGACGGCCGCACGGCGCTGACGGCGATCCGCGAGCTGCGGCCCGACGTCGCCGTGATCGACCTGAAGATGCCGGAGCTCGACGGGCTGCAGGTCGTGGCCGCCGTCAAGCGCGACGGGCTGCCGACCCGGATCGTGCTGCTGTCGGCGTTCCTCGACGGCGCGATCGTCTTCCAGGCGCTCGCGGCCGGCGCCGCCGCCTACCTCTCGAAGGAGTCCGACCGGCGTGAGATCGGCGACGCCCTCGCCGCCGTCGCCCGCGGCGAGACCGTCCTCTCGCCGGAGGCGCAGGCGGGCATCGCCGCGGAGGTCCGCCAGCGCGGCACGCAGGAGCGACCGCTGCTGACGCCCCGAGAGCGCGAGGTCCTCGGCCACGTCGCCGCCGGTCGCGGCGCGCCCGAGATCGCGCGCCTGATCCACCTCAGCCCCGCGACCGTGAAGGGCCATCTGCAGAGCCTCTACGAGAAGCTCGGCGTCTCGGACCGGGCGGCCGCGGTCGCCGAAGCGATGCGGCGCGGGTTGCTGGAATGACCAGGGCGGCGCGAGCGCCGTCCGCTTCGCGCCCGCTGCCGGGCGGCTGGAACCGCATGCCGAGCGAGAGCGTCCGCGTCTGGGCGCTGATCCGTCTCGCGGCGCTGCCGGCGATCTTCCTCGGCGAGCGGCTCGTCGCGCATCCGAGCCCGCGCAGCGCGCCGTTCGGCGCGCTGATCGTCGCGGCGACCGTCTACGCGCTGCTGGCGTGGCTGGCGAGCAGCGCGCCGCGCGCGCCGCGGCCGCCGACGGCGCTGCTGGCGGTGCTCGACCTCGCCTTCCTCTGCGTCCTCACGTACACCTCCGGAGGCCCGTACTCGCAGCTGCGCTATGCCTTCTTCCTGCTGCCGGTCGGCGCCGCGCTGCTGCTGCGGCCGCTGCTGACGGCGGCTGCGTCGCTCGTCGTCGTCGTCGCGTACCTGGCGATCGCGCTGCTGTACCCGACCGACGCGAACGCGGCCGGCGACTTCGAGCTGACGCAGGCGCTCTACCTCGTCTGGATGGGCTTCGCCGCAGTGCTGCTCGCGCGCCTGCTGGCGCGGCGCGCCGACGAGGTCGCGCGGCTCGCCGCCGGCCGCGGCCGGCTCGTCGCGCAGGCACTCGACGCCGAGGACCGCGAGCGCCGGCGGCTCGCCGGCGCGCTGCACGACGAGGCGGTGCAGAACCTGCTGGCGGCGCGCCACGAGCTCGCCGGCAGCGGCGACCTCGCGTTCGTCCGGCGCGGGCTCGACCTGACGGTCGAGCAGTTGCGCGACGCGATCTTCGACCTCCACCCGGCCGCGCTCGACCACGCCGGCCTGGCGGCCGCGCTCGAAGCCGTCGCCGCGCGCGCCGGCCGCCGTGCGGGCTTCGCATGGGCCGTCGAGGTGGCGCCGGAGGCGACCGGCGCAGCCGATCAGCTCGTCTTCGCGCTCGCGCGCGAGCTCGTCCTCAACGTCGTCAAGCACGCCGAGGCCCGCAACGTCATCGTGCGCGTGCACCGCGCGGGCGGGGAGCTGGTGCTCGAGGTCGCCGACGACGGGCGCGGGCTCGACGCCGCGCGGCTGCGGGCCGCCCCGCTCGACGGCCACATCGGGCTGGCGTCGGCGACCGAGCGCGTCGAGGCGCTCGACGGCGCCCTCGAGATCGCGGCCGAGCCGGGCCAGGGCACGCTCGTGCGGGCGCGCATCCCGGCCGGGCGCGAGCAGGGCGGGTGACGGTTCGCGCCCGCTCCGACACCCATGCCTAAATCACACCGAGCGCGGGGATAGTCTCGCGACTGGGCGCCCCGGGACGGCCGGTCCGCAGGCTTCGGCGTGCGGGCCGGTGGGGCGGCCTCCACAACCGGCGAGGACACGCAATGAAGCTCAACCGCATCGCGGACATGGCGAAGCAGGCGATCGACAAGCGCGGCGGCATCGACGCGCTGAAGCAGGACCTCAACGAGGTCAAGGACGTCGCCAGAGGCAAGGGCAGCCTGAGAGAGAAGGCGAGAGCCGCCGCCGAGGCGATGAAGCAGCCGGGAAGCGGAGGCGCGGCCGAGCAGCCGCAGGCGACGACCCCGCCGGTCGACACGCCGCCGCAGCCCGCGCCGGCGCCGGACGCGCCGCCGGAGCCGCGCGTCCATCCGGATCCGCAGGCGCCCGACGCCGCCTGAGCGGCCGCTTCCTCAGCAGGCGCTGCGCGCGGCCGTCGCGATGGCGAGCCGCAGCGCGTCCTCGAGCGTCTCGCGCGGGAACGGCTTCAGCACATGCGCGACGGGGTCGAGCTCCTGGGTCTGGGGACCCGGCGAGAAGATGCTGCAGATGACGATCGCGACGTGCGGCTGCTCGGTCCGCACCCGGCTCGCGAGCTCGATCCCGCCGACGAGCGCGGGCTCAAGCAGCAGCACGTCGACGTCCGGCAATCGGCCGTGACGGCTGCGCTGGTACCGGATCGGGTAGTGCCCGGCACGAGCGACGACGTGCTCGAGCAGGGCACGGATGTCCGCGGACGGCTCGGCGATCAAGACCCGGGACATGTAAAGGATGATTCGGGCAGCAGCCGCGCGAAGGTGGAGGAATCTGGTATGAGGGCACGATGAAGTCAGCAGTGGTCCTCGTCGTCGAGGACGAGGAAGACGTCCGGAGACTCGTGTGCGTGCTCCTCGAGCGCGCTGGTCACACCGTCACCGAGGCGTCGAACGGGGCCGAAGCGCTGCGGCAGCTGAAGGGCGCCCAACCCGACCTCGTGGTGCTGGACGTGATGATGCCGGAGCTGGACGGCTGGCAGACGCTCGAGCGGATCCGCGACCTCAGCGACGTGCCGGTTCTGATGCTGACGGCGCGGGCGGGCGAGCTCGACAAGGTCCGCGGCCTCAAGGGCGGCGCCGACGACTACGTCACCAAGCCGTTCGGCCGCCAGGAGCTGCTCGCGCGCGTCGAGGCGCTGCTGCGGCGCACGTCCGGTCCGGCGGAGGTGCGCGAGGCCTACCGCGACGCCTCCGTGATGGTCGACTACGTCAGTCGCGAGGTGATGATCGACGGCCGTCCCGTGCAGCTGACGCCGCTCGAGTTCAAGCTGCTGTCGGCGTTCGTGCGCCATCCGAACGAGACGCTCGGCCGCGACCAGCTGCTCGAGCTCGTGTGGGGCGACACCGACGGCTTCGGCGGGGACCAGGTGAAGCTCTACGTCGGCTACCTGCGGCGCAAGCTCGGGTGGGAGGTGGGCGTCTCCTCGCCGCTGGAGACCGTGCGCGGGTTCGGCTACCGGTATCGCCCGCCCGCCGACTGAGCCGCCCGGCGGCCGCGCGATACCGCCCGCTACCGCCCGCCGGCCGAGTAGCGCACGAGGCCGGCGCGACCGGCGGCGATGCCGCCGTCGATCGTCGGCGTCGTCGCACGCAGCGGCAGCACGACGGTGAACGTCGTCCCGAGGCCGACCGCGCTGCGGACCGAGACGGTGCCCTCGTGGCCGGCGACGATCGCGCGCACGATCATCAGGCCGAGCCCGAGGCCCGGGACCGCCGCCGCGGTCGCGTTCGAGGCGCGGTAGAAGCGGTCGAAGAGGCGCGGCTGGTCGCGCGCCGGGATGCCGAGCCCGGTGTCGGCGACCTCGAGCTGCGCCCGTCCGTCCTGGCGCGAGAGCCGCACCCCGACATGCCCCTCCTCGGGCGTGAACTTGAGCGCGTTGGAGATCAGGTTGTCGAGCACCTGCGTGAGGCGGTCGCGGTCGGCGGCGGTCGGCGGCAGCTCCTCGATGCGGGCCTCCAGCGTGATGCCGAGATCCTCCGCTCGTGGCCGGGCCGCCTCGACCGCCTCGCGCACCAGCAGCGAGAGGTCGACGAGCGTCGGCTCGAGCAGCAGCGCGCCGGTCTCGACCTGGGCCGCGAACAGCAGGTCGCCGACGAGTCGCAGCAGCCGCTGCGAGTTGCGCTCGACGACCTCGAGGTGGCGGCGGTGCTCCTCCGGCAGCACGTCGTCGTCGTCGCCGAGCACTAGCTCGACGTACCCGAGGATCGATGTCAGCGGCGTGCGCAGCTCGTGCGAGACGAGCGCGAAGAACTCGTCCTTGACGCGCTCGGCCTCGCGCTCGCCGGTCACCTCGCGCAGCACCAGGAGGCGCCCGATCAGGCGGCCGCTGCCGTCGTGGACGGGCGCCGCGTAGCGCGCGAAGGCGCGCCGCGTGCCGAGCAGCGTCAGCTCGTCGCGCTTCTCCTGATCGCCGTTGCCGGCGTCGAGCGGGACGAGCGCGCCGCGTTCGTCGAGCGCGGTCGCGTGCGCGCCGAAAGCCGCCCGAACCGCGCGCATCGGCGGGTTGTCGACGAGCACGCCCCCGGTCCGGTCGAGCAGCGCAATCGCGTCCGGGGTCGCGTCGAGCACCGCGCGCAGCACGCTCGCGCCTTCGCGCGCGGAGCGGACCGCGTCGACGAGCTCGCCGCGCTGCACCGCCAGCTCGGCGTTCTGGCGCTCGAGCGCGCTGCGGCTCTCGGCCAGCGACGCCGCCATCCCGTCGAACGTGCGCGCCAGCTCGCCGACCTCGCCGCGGCCGCGGCGGCCCGGCACCCGCGCGCTC
>JAOPZA010000170.1 GCA_025964325.1 Conexibacter sp. | reverse complement strand
TCGATGACGGTCACCAGCGCGCCGGCGGCGGCGAGGCGGCGGCCCCGGCCCAGCTGCGCGCCCAGGCGCGCGGCTTCCGCAACGGACCGGGCACGATGATGGTCCACCTCGCGCTCGAAGGGCCGGTGCCGTGGCGCGCCGGCGCCGACCTCGCCGACTTCGCCTACGTGCACGTCGCGCCGTACCTCGACGACCTCGCCCGCACGTACACGGCAGCGATGACCGGTCGCCTGCCGGCCGAGCCGCTGCTCGTCGTCGGCCAGACCTCGTCGGTCGATCCGACGCGTGCGCCGGACGGCAGGCACGTGCTGTGGGTGCAGGTGCGCGCGCTGCCGGCCCGCCCGAGCGGCGACGAGGCCGGCGAGCTCGACGTCGGCGACGGCTCCTGGGACGCGCTCGGCGAGCGCTACGCCGACCGCGTGCTCGACAAGCTCGAGTCCTACGCCCCAGGCCTCCGCGCGCGGATCCGCGGCCGGGCGGTGCTGACGCCGGCCGACCTCGAGCGCGCGAACCCGAACCTCGTCGGCGGCGACTCGCTCGGCGGCTCGATGCACCTCGCGCAGAGCTTCGTGCTGCGGCCGCGCACGCGCACCGCCGTCCCCGGCCTGTGGCTGACCGGCACGGCGACCTGGCCGGGCGCGGGGATCAACGCGCTGCCGGGCGACCACACGGCGAGCGCGGTGCTGGCCGAGGCGCGCGGTCCGCGCCGGCCGGCGCTCCCCTCGTCGCTCAGGGACCTCAGCGGCCTCGGCGGCCGAGCAGGACGGCGGCGTTCGTGACCGCGACGGCCTCCGCGAACGCCTCCCCGCGATGCGCGACCAGCGCCGCCGGATCGCTCGTCCCCATCGGGAAGGGCCAGTCGCTGCCGAGCACGAGATGCTCGGCGCCGAAGACCTCGACGCCACGGTCGACGGCGCCGGGGTCGTGCACGAGGCAGTCGACCCAGAGCCGCCGGACCGCCTGCGTGGGCGACTCGGTGAGCGGCGCGAGCCCCGGGCGGGAGGTCGCGACGCCCTGCTCCCAGCGCGGCACGAGATCGGGCACGCAGCCGCCGCAGTGGACCAGCAGCACGCGCATGCGCGGGTGGCGCGGGAGCACGTCGCCGAAGACCAGCTGGGCGGCAGCGATCGCCGTCTCGACCGGGTTGCCGAGCAGGTTGTGGAGGTAGAACTCCGCCAACCGCGCGTCGGGCGAGCTGCCGGGGTGCAGCAGCAGCAGCCGCGCGTCGGCGTCGAGCGCCTGCCAGAGGGGGGCGAGCGCCGCGTCGGCGAGCGAGCGGGAGCCGCCCCCGGCGGAGGCGCAGACGCCGGCCCAGCGCTGCTCGGGACGCAGCCGCTCGTACTCGGCGAGCGCCAGCTCGGGATGCTCGAGCGGGAGGTAGGCGAGCGGCAGCAGCCGCGGCGCGCCGGCGACGGCGGCGAGCGTGCCGTCGTTGAGCGCGCGCACCCAGGCGGACGCCTGCGCCGGCTCGAGGCCCTGGCGGAAGAACGGCGGCGGTGGCGAGACGACCGCCTCGTCGAGCGCGCGCTCGTCGAGCCAGGCGGTCAGCTTGGCGGGAGCGTAGAGCGAGGGCGGACCGGCTGCGTGGCCGTCGATCACGAGCTTCCCGTCGTCGCCGCGGGTGACGCCGGGTGCGAACGCGACGAGCCCGTCGTCGGTCAGCTGCGGCGCGAGGTGCACGTGGAAGTCGATGCGGGACATGCGACGGCCTTTCTGCGGGATGACGAGACGGGCGGGAAAAGGTCCCGATGGAGGCCCGCGCACTGGCGCGCCTACCGAACATTTGATAAACGATATATAGCGAGTGGCACCGAGCCGCCGCCGACGTGTTCCCTGCCTCCGCGACGCCGAATCGAGACCCTCATGACGCCGATCCATGCTTCTTGGCTGCTCGATGCCGTCGAACGCGTCTTCGTCGCCGCCGGGCTGCCGCCGGCGAGCGCGGCTGCGGTCGCGGAGGGCCTCGTCGACGCCGATCTGCGCGGGATCCCGTCACACGGGGCGATGCTCGTGCCGATGTACGTCGAGCGCCTCCGTGCCGGCTCGGTCAGCCGCGCGGTCGCCGCCGAGCCCGTGGTCGACGCGGGCCCGATCGCGGTGCTCGACGGCGGCAACGCGCTCGGCATCCTCACCGGCGACCAGGCGATGGCGCTTGCCGTCGAGAAGGCGCGCTCCTTCGGCGTCGGCGTCGTCGTCGTGCGCCACGCCTTCCATTTCGGCGGCGCCTTCCGCTTCGTGCAGGCGGCGGCCGCCGCCGGCTGCGTCGGGATCGCCGCCGCCAACACACGCCCGCTGATGCCGGCCCCGGGCGGCGCGCGCGCCGTCGTCGGCAACAACCCGCTCGCGATCGGCGTGCCGACGGCGGGCGAGTCGGATGACCCGATCGTGCTCGACATGGCGCTCTCGGAGGCCGCGCTCGGGAAGGTGCGCCTCGCCGCCGCCGAGGGCCGCGCGATCCCGCCGACCTGGGCCACCGACGCCGACGGCGCGCCGACGACGGACCCCGAGGCCGCGATCAGAGGGCTGCTGCTGCCGGCCGCCGGGCCGAAGGGCTACGGGCTCGCCTTCATGGTCGACGTGCTGACCGGCGTGCTCTCGGGCGGCGCCTTCGGCGCCGGCGTCAACGGCCTCTACGCCGACACGGCGACGCCGAACGACTGCGCCCATCTCTTCATCGCGATCGATCCGGCGGCGTTCGGCGACCGCGACGCGTTCCTCGCGCGCGTCGGCGAGCTGGCCGCGCAGGTCGCCGCCTCCCCCACCGCGCCCGGCGTCGAGCGCGTGCTGCTGCCGGGGCAGCTCGAGGCCGAGCGCCACGCGGCCGGCGCCGAGGGCGGCGTCGCACTCGACGACAGCTCGCTGCGCAGACTGCGCGAGACGGCGGAGGCACTGGGCGTGCAACTCGGTCAGCCGGAAACGGTGCAGACATGACCGACAGCTTCGACGCGATCGTGATCGGCTCCGGCATCAACGGCCTCGTCGCGGCCGCCGAGCTCGCGCGCGGCGGCTGGTCCGTCGCGCTCGTCGAGCGCAATGCCGAGCCGGGCGGCTTCATCGCCTCCGGCGAGCTGACCGCGCCCGGCTACGTCCACGACAGCTTCTCCTCCTGGCACCCGGAGTTCGTCACCGGCGGCGCGTACGCCGAGCTCGGCGGGGAGCTGCACGACCACGGCCTGACGTACCGCAACGCCGAGGGACTCGTGACCGGCACGGTCCGCCGCGACGGCAGCGCGGTGCTCGCCCACCGCGACCCGGAACGGACGGTCGAGGGCTTCGCCGACGCCGGCGACCGCGCCGCCTACCTCGACGTGCTCGGACGGATCGGCGCGGCGCTGCCGTCGATCGGCGGCCTGCTCGGCAGCGAGCTGCACTCGAGCGCCCCGCTGCGGCACGTCGCGAGGCTTGCGAGAGACGGCGGACGCGCCGGCCTCGACGCCTGGCTGCGCGACACGCTCACGAGCGGTCGCGGCTGGTGCCGGCGCAGCTTCGCCGGCGACGAGGTCGACGCGCTCTGGGTCCCGTGGCTGCTGCATTCCGGGCTCTCGCCCGACCACGCCTCGGGCGCCGTCATGATCCCGCTGTTCGCGGCGACGCTGCACGCCGCCGGACTGCCGATCGTCGAGGGCGGCCAGGCGCGCTTCCTCGCCGCCTTCCGCGCGCTGCTGGGCGCGTACGGCGCGCAGCTTCTGACCGGCGAGCCGGTCGAGCGCGTGCTCGTCGAGGGCGGCCGCGCGGTCGGCGTTGCGACCGCCTCGCGCACGCTCCGAGCGCGCCGCGCAGTGATCGCCTCGGTCGCGCCGGGCGCGCTCTACCGCGAGCTGCTGCCCGCGGGGGTCGTCCCGCCGGCGCTGTGCGAGCAGGCCGCGCGCTACCGCCCCGGCCGCGCCGCGATGCAGCTGCACGTGGCGCTGTCGGAGCCGCCGGCGTGGTCCGACGCGCGACTCGCCGAGGTGCCGCTGCTGCACCTGACCGAGGGCTCCGCGAGCACCGGCATCGCCTGCGCCGAGGCGGAGGCCGGCCTGCTCCCGCGCGAGGCGACGGTCGTCGTCGGCCAGCAGTCGGTGCTCGACCCGGCGCGCGCGCCCGACGGCGCGGCGACGCTCTGGATCCAACTGCAGGAGGTGCCGGCCCGCCCGCGCGGCGACGCCGCCGGCGAGCTCGAGACCGGCGGGCGCTGGACGCGGGAGCTGGCCGACGCCTACGCGCAGCGGATCCTCGCGCGGATCGAGACGCACGCGCCCGGCCTCCGCGAGCAGGTGCTCGGGCTCAGAGCGTTCACGCCCGACGACCTCACCGCGCACAACCCGAATGCGATCGGCGGCGACCCCTACGGCGGCGCCGCCGACCTCGACCAGCGGCTCCTGTGGCGTCCCGTCCCGGCCGCCGCCAGCCACCGCACGCCCGTCGACGGGCTCTGGCAGATCGGCGCCGCGACCCATCCCGGTCCGGGGCTCAGCGGTGCCTCGGGCCACCTCGTCGCGCAGACGCTGCTGGCGCCGCCGGCGCGCCGCCGCGCCGCCGCCGCCGTCCGCTCGGCCCTCCCCTTCGCCCCGCACCAGAACGACCCGGAGCAGACCCCATGAGAGCCACCTTCACCGCCGACGGCGAGGTGCTCGTCGTGACCGGCGGCGCCAACGGCATCGGCGCCGCCGCCGCACGCGCCTACGCGGAGGCCGGCGGCACGCCGGTCGTGCTCGACGTCGCGCCCTCGGCCGAGCTCGCCGCGGCCGGCATCGAGCAGCACGAGGTCGACGTCGCCGACCGCGACGCCGTCTTCGCCGCAGTCGCGACCGTCGTCGAGCGCCACGGCCGCGTCGACGGCCTGATCGCCGGCGCCGCCGTGCAGCCGCGCACGCCGATCGCCGAGATGGACCCGCAGGAGTGGCGCCACACGCTCGCGGTCAACCTCGACGGCGTCGTCTGGGCCGTGCAGGCCGCGCTGCCGCACCTGCGCGCGCAGGCGAGCGGCTCGATCGTCGTCTTCGCCTCGGGGCTCGCCCACATGGGGCGCGCAGAGGCGTCCGCCTACGCCGCCTCGAAGGGCGCGCTGATCGCGTTCGCGAAGTCGCTGGCGGCCGAGGTCGCGGCGGATCGCGTGCGCGTCAACGTCCTCTTCCCCGGCGTCATCGACACGCCCCAGTTCCGTGCCGCGAACTCCGGCAGCGAGCGCGCCCACTGGACCGGCACGACCGGCATCGGCGACCCCGTCGACGTCGTCGGCCCGCTGCTGTTCCTGCTCTCCGAGGCGGCCTCGATGACCGGCTCGACGCTCAGCCGCGACCGCGCCTTCTCGGCGACCGACACGGCGCGCGGAGCCGACGCATGAGCGCCGCCGCCGAGGAGCTGCCGGTCGGGATCGCCGGCGCCGGGCCGATCGGCCTGATCACCGCGCTCGGGCTCGTGCGCTACGGCGTCCCGGTCGTGATCTTCGAGGAGGACGACCGCCTCTCGCTCGACACCAAGGCGGGCACGATCCTGACCCGCACGCTCGAGGTGCTGCACCGCTACGGCGCGCTCACGCCGGTGCTGAACGCCTCGCTGCGGATCGACGAGATCGGCGACATCGACCGCGAGACGAACCGCGCGGCGCGCAGCGTGCTGACCGGCGCGCTGACCGAGGACACGCGCTTCCCGTTCGTCATCAACATCCCGCAGAACGACCTCGAGCCGGTGCTGCGCGACACGCTCGAGGCGCTCGCGCCGGGCGCCCTGCGGCTCTCCCGCCGGGTCGAGCGCTTCACGCAGTTCGAGGACCGCGTCGAGGTCGAGGTCGCCGGGCCCGGCGGGCCGGAGACCGTCGCCGTGCGCTACCTGCTGGGCTGCGACGGCGGCCGTTCGAGAGTGCGCGACGAGATCGGCGTGACGGTCGAGGGCCACACGCTGCCCGACCGCTACTCGCTCGTCGACATGAGAGCCGACCTGGACGTCGAGCACCCGCGCGACTACCCGTACCTGGCCTACTTCGGCGACCCGTCGGAGTGGATGATCCTCGTGCGCCAGCCGCACTGCTGGCGCTTCCTCTTCCCGCTCGCCGGCGATCGCGACGTGCCGAGCGCCGATGAGCTGGCCGAGAAGGCGAAGCGCTTCATCGGGGACGTCGGCGAGGTCGAGGTGCTCGGCTCGAACGTCTACACCGTCCACCATCGCGTCGCGAACAGATGGCGCGAGGGGCGCGTCTTCCTGATGGGCGACGCCGCCCACCTGATCACGCCGATGTGGGCGCTCGGCCTCAACACCGGCGTGCTCGACGCCTCCAACCTGCCGTGGCGGCTCGCGTGGGTGCTGCGCGGCTGGGCCGCGCCCGCGCTGCTCGACGGCTACGAGAGCGAGCAGGCGCCGGTCGCGATCCAGGGGTCGGGCGAGATGGCGGAGGCGGCGCGCGCCTACATGTCGCGCCAGAGCGGCGGCGTCGCGGCGATGGGCGACGGCAACTGGGGCAATGCGTTCACCCGCGCGCTGCTGAGCGTCAGCCTCGACGTCGACGGCAGCGGCGACTGGTCGATGGTCCGCTCCGGCAGCGAGCCCGACCGCGTCCGCACCGGCGACCGCGCGCCCGACCTGCCGCTCTTCGGCCCCGACGGGACCGTGCACCTGCACGACCTCGCGGCCGACGCCTTCGTCGCGCTCTACTTCACCGACACCCGGCGCCGGCCGGCGATCCCGGCGCAGGACAGCCCGGCGCTGCGGCACTTCGCCGTCAGCCGCTGGGACGCGCCGCACGACTCCGGACTGCGCGACCGGGCCCTCTTCGATCCCGCCGAGCGGGTCCGACGGCGCTTCGGCGTCGAGGCGGACACGCTCGTCCTGCTGCGCCCGGACGCGCACGTGGCGGCGATCGAGCAGTACGACCCCGGCGCGCAGGGCGACCGGGCCGCAGCGCTCTACGAACAGATCACCGGCCAGGCGCCCCCGCGGGCCTGAAGAGACCAGGAGGCAGACGCGACATGGCCAAAGGCGACGTAGTCACCGACGCGAGCGGCGAGGAGGTCGTGCTCGGAGACATCGGCACCGAAGTCGTCTTCGAGAACGAGCACGTCCGCGTCTGGGAGGTGCGGCTCGAGCCCGGCGGGGAGCAGCCCTGGCACCTGCACCACAACCCGTATCTCGTGATCGCGATCGAGGGCGCGGAGAACCGCATGGAGTTCCTCGACGGCGACGAGTCGCGGCTGATGCAGGAGACGGTCGGCCGCGTCGTCTATCGCGACGCCGGCAAGATCCACAACCTCAGGAACGAGGGCGAGACGCGCTACGTCAACCGCCTGGTCGAGCTGAAGGACCTGGGCGAGAACAGCCAGCGGGGCAACGGCGATGGGCGCTGAGCCGCAGAACGTCTCCGAGCCCTCGGCCTACTCCGGCGAGGCGGCCGAGCGCGCGCGCGTCGGCGCGCCGGCCGCGGTCGCGGCGGGCGGTGAACCGGCCGCGCTGGCGCGCTTCCACGAGATCCTCGTGCAGACGGGCGACCTCAAGTGGCTCGACAAGACGCTCGCCGGCCTCTCGCAGAAGATGCTCTGGCGCGACGACGACTCGGGCGCCTCGATCGCGCTCGTGCGCTTCCTCGCCGGCGCCGGCGTGCCGTCGGTCCACGCGCACGCCTCGAACCAGTTCATGTTCTGCCTGCAGGGCCGCTACACGTACACCGCCACCGGCCTGACGCTGACCCCGGGCTCGTTCTACTGGAACCCGAAGGGCTGCCTGCACGGCCCGACGCGCGCCGAGGAGGACTCGATCCTGCTCGAGGTCTACGACGGACCCCACTACCCCACCCAACCCGACTGGTACGACAGTCCGGAGGATGCACGCTGATGCCCAAGCAGGAGATCGTCTCGGCCGAGCTGGCCGAGCCCAACGGCCACTTCGCGCAGGCGACGAGCGCGGAGGCGCACGGCCGCTTCGTCTTCATCTCGGGCATGACCGCCCGCAACGCCGAGGGCGGCATCACCGGCGTCGGCGACATCACGGCCCAGACGCACCAGGTCTGCCAGAACCTGAAGGCCGCCGTCGAGGCCGCCGGCGGCACCCTCGACGACATCGCGCGCGTCGACGTCTACGTGCTCGACATCGGCCAGTTCGACGCGATCCACGCCGTCCGGCGGCAGTACTTCACCGGCGTCGCGCCGGCTTCCACGATGGTCGAGGTGTCGCGCTTCGTGAGAGACGACTACCTGATCGAGATCAACGCGATCGCGGTGGTGACGTGAAGCTCGCCAGCGTCCGTCTCGACGGCGCCCGCCGCCTCGTCGCGGTCGTCGACGACGAGCGCGCGCTGGCGCTCGCGCCGGCCGCGCTCGGCTCGCTCGACGACGTCGTCCGCGGCGGCCCCGAGGCGCTCGCGGCCGTCCGCGACGCGGTCGCCGACGCGCCCCGCGTGCAGCTCGACGCGGCGCAGTTCGACGCGCCGCTGCGGCGCTTCAACCGCGACGTCCTGTGCGCCGGTTGGAACTACTGGGACCACTACGAGGAGTCCCAGGGCAAGCGCGAGGGGCAGGACCCGAGAGAGCGCCCGGAGCACCCGACGTTCTTCACGAAGGGCCCGGACACCGTGATCGGCCCGCGCGACGACATCGCCTTCGACCCGGAGCTCTCCTCGAAATGGGACTACGAGGCCGAGGTCGTGATCGTGATCGGCCGCGACGGGCGCTCGATCCCGGCCGAGCGCGCCTTCGAGCACGTCTTCGGCTTCTGCATCGCCAACGACGTCTCCCAGCGCGACCTCCAGCGCGCGCACGGCGGCCAGTGGCTGAAGGGCAAGAGCATCGACCAGACGATGCCGCTCGGGCCCTGGATCACGACCGCCGACGAGATCGCCGACCCGTACGCGCTGCAGATCCAGTGCGAGCTCAACGGCACCGTCCTGCAGGACGCCTCGACGGCGCTCGTCGCCTTCAGGTTCGAGCAGCTGATCGCGGAGCTGAGCCGCGGCATGACGCTCCGCGCCGGCGACGTGCTGCTGACCGGGACCCCGAGCGGGATCGGCAACGCACGCGATCCGCAGGTGTTCCTGGCCGACGGCGACCTCGTCGTCACGCGCGTCTCCGGGCTCGGCGAGCTCCGCAACCGGGTGGCGGCGACGAATCTCACCGACTCGCCAGTTACAGTCCCGGGAACAGGGGATGAAGATGCTGAATCCACCACGTAGGAAGACCGCCGCCGACGAGGCGGAGCTTGCCCTGTTCCAGGGCATCATGGAGGGCGCGATCCCGCCGGGCGCGCCGCTGCGCCTGCAGGACCTGGCCGACCAGCTCGACATGAGCATGATGCCGATCCGCGAGGCGCTGCGGCGGCTGCAGGGACTCGGCCTCGTCGAGATCGTCGCCCACAAGGGCGCGTGGGTCCGCCCGCTCACGCTCGAGGACCTGTTCGACACCTACTTCACGCGCATGCACCTCGAGGGCCTCGCCCTCGCGACCGCCGCCGGCCGCGTCCAGCCGCAGCACGCGGAGCGCGCGCGGACCGCGCTCGAGGACAAGCAGGAGGCCGACGAGCGCGGCGACCTGATCGCCTCGCGCGACGCGCACGAGCGCTTCCACTTCGCCCTCTACGAGGCCTCCGGCTCGAACTGGCTCGTGCGCAGCATCCAGCCGCTGTGGCGCAACAGCGAGCGCTACCGGGTCGAGTCGATGCGCCACCCCGACCACGTGCGGATGCGCGCGGCGGAGCACATCGCGATGCTCGAGGCGCTCGAGCGCGACGAGGGCGCGGTCGCGGTCGGGCTGCTCGTCTCCCACCTGCGCAGCTCCGTCGACCTTGTCGCCACGAGCGTCGAGCCCACCAACGGCGGCCCGACGATGACGCTCCCGACGGTCGAGGAGATCCTCGGCTTCTCGCGCGTCGACGGCGCGCACAGATAGCAAGGTCGCGCGGCGTCGCGAGCCGCGGCGCCGCGCCGGCCGCGCCGGAGATGAGCGTTGACTTCTGGGTCCTATGGACCCGAAAGTCAATGCTCATCGGCTACGCGCGAGACTAGCGCGGGCTCCGAACGCGGTTCGTCGCGAAACCGCGGAGCAGCACCCCGCGCAGCGGACCGTTCCTCCTCGATGCCCGCCGTTGAGCGGACGCGGAGAGCGTTCGGGACCTCCCGAACCTGGGCGCGAGATCGCCGCCTACGCCACCGCCGCGGCTGCGCCGCCGCCGCCTACGCCACCGCCGCGGCGCTCCGCGGGGCGCGCAGGCCCTTGCGCTCGAGCCGCGGGATCACTTCCTGCGCGAAGTAGGGCAGCTCGCCGAGGTAGTCGACGAACGCGAGCGTCATGCCGGCGAAGCCGGCCGCCGCGATCCGCTCGATCTCGTCGGCGATCTCGTCGGGCGTGCCGACGAGCGGGAACGCCCCGTGGCCGGCTGCGAAGCGGCCGCGGAAGCTCGCCAACATCTCCTTCGAGAACGACTGCGCGTGCATCCCCTGCAACGCCATCAGGTTGTCGACGGCGTTCCAGTCGGCCTTCTCGTCCGCGTACCAGCGGTGGTACTCCTCGGCCTCGGCGTGCGTCGGGCGGCAGACGGAGTAGCCGAGCGTCAGCACCCCGATCTCGCGCGCGTAGCGCTCCCGCGCGGCGCCGGTCACGTCGGCGACGGTCGCGGCGCCGTCGGTGGCGGCGTCCGCGAACGGCGTGAAGAGGTAGTTGGCGTTGCGGGCGGCGTAGTCGCGACCCTGCGGCGAGGCGCCGGCGTTCAGCACCGGCACCGAGCCCTCGAACGGCTTCGGCAGGCCCTCCACGTGGTTGACGTGGAAGAAGCGGCCGTGGTGGTCGAACGAGCCCTCCGTCGACCAGATTCTCTGCACCAGGTCGAGCCACTCCTGCGCGAGCGCGTAGCGGTCGTCGTGGGACTCCGGCAGCTCGACGCCGAAGGTGTCGTACTCGGGCTTGTTCCAGCCGGCCACGACGTTGATGCCGGCGCGGCCGTGGCCGATCTGGTCGAGCGTCGCCATCTGCTTCGCGACGACGATCGGGTGGTTGAAGGCGGTGTGGATCGTCGCGAAGACGGCGATCCGCTCGGTGTTGGCGAGCAGGCCGGCCGCCCACGTGACGGGATCGAGGACGCCCTCGTGGAAGTTCGTCGTGCCGCCGTAGCCGATCCAGCGGGCGATCGGCAGCAGGAAGTCGAGCCCCACCTCGTCCGACAGCTTGGCGAGCGCGAGGTTGTCGTCCCAGCTGCCCGACCAGCGCTCCTCCACCGTCGTGACGGCGAGCCCGCTGGAGCAGTTGGGCGAGAAGAGGCCGAGCTTGAAGCCGCTGGCGCGGTCGAGGATCGCCTTGCTCATGCGAGCGCTCCCGCCTGGCGCTCGGCCGTCGCGAGCACGATCGAGACCTGGTCGCGCAGGAGCATCGGCAGCACCCGCTGCGTGAGGCTGCCGAGGCCGCCGAAGGCCTGCACCTCCGCGCTCCACGCGACGTCGGAGCCGCCGTCCGCGCTCGCCGCGAGGCGCAGCTCGACGTCGAACGAGACGCGATGCTCGCCGGCCGAGCCGTCGCCGATGATCCGCACCCGCTCGCCCTCGGTCCGCTCGGCGATTCGCAGCTCGAGCGCCAGCGCGGTCACGCCGAGGTTCGTGCTCGGACGGACGCTCGCGCTGAAGCGCTCGGCGTCGTGGACCTCGACGAGGCCGACGTCCGGCAACGCCTCGCCGAGGCGCTCGGGATCGCTCAGCGCCGCCCACAGCACCTGCGGGCCGACGCCGGAGCGGTAGCTGCCCTCGATCTGCTTCATCGCGACACCACCTCCACTGGGCGCGGCGCGTCCGAGCGCTCCCGCAGCAGTCGCCAGACCCGCTCGGACGGGTTGTGCGTATCGGTGACGACCGCGCCGCCGGCGCCGAGCGCGTCCTGGAAGGCCGCGCAGAGCGTCGAGAGCGGCGCGCCGCCGCCCTCCCCCATCCCCTTCGCGCCGTTCGGCGAGCGCGGCGACGGGCACTCGATCTCGCCCGTCAGCAGCAGCGGGACGTCGACGGCCGTGGCCGCGTGGTAGTCGTAGAAGTTGCCGCTCAGCAGCTGACCCGACTCCTCGTCGTAGACGAACGACTCGTGCAGGGCGGCGCCGATGCCGTGCGCGGCCGCGCCGTGCACCTGGCCCTCGACGATCTGCGGGTTGATGCGCCGCCCGCACTCGTCGATCGCGACGTACTTGAGGATCTCGGTGTGCCCGGTCTCCTCGTCGATCTCGACGACCGCGACGTGGATCTGCGCGGCGTAGGTGAGCGTCAGCTCGCCCGTCTTCGTCTCGATGTCCGGGATCTCGAACGGCGGCCGGTAGACGTAGCGGCAGTTGAGGCTGACGGCGTCGGCGACCTCCGGCGGCAGGGCCGCCACGTTCGTGTAGACGAGGTTCGCGATGCCGATGAACGGGATCGCGCGCTCCTCGTCGCCGCGCACGCCGGCGACGCCGTCGGCCAGCTCGATCTCGTCCGGCGTTGCGCCGAGCGCGGTCGCCGCGACGAGCCTGATCTCGTCGCGCAGCTTCTCGGCCGCGCCGATCGCCGCGCCGAGGCCGGTGACGGCGAACTGCGAGGCGTAGGTGCCGGAGAAGCCGACGTAGGCGTGCGAGGCGGTGTCGTAGCCGGCCTTCACGTGGATGTCGGTCGGCGCGACGCCGAGGATCTCGCCGACCGTCTGCGCCGCCGTCGTCTCGTGGCCCTGGCCCTGCGGTGAGGAGCCGAGGTTGACGGCGATCTCGCCGTAGAGGTCGAGCTTGACGTGCGCGGCCTCGCCGTTGCCGGAGAACGGCAGGTGCTCGTTGACGAGCCGCGCCTGGCCGAAGTTGTTGGTGCCCGAGTCGAGCGTCGAGCCGATCCCGATCCCGATCCGCTTGCCGCCGCCGCTCTCCTTCAGCTCCGCCTGGCGCGTGCGCCAGCCGTCGTAGTCGGCTAGCTCGAGCCCGAGGTCGAGCATCCGCGGCAGGTCGCCCGAGTCGTAGAAGCAGCCGTTCGGCGTCTCGTACGGGTACTCGTCGGCCTGCGGGTAGTTCTTCTTGCGCAGCTCGACCGGGTCGAAGCCGAGCTCGTGCGCGACGATGTCGACGATCCGCTCGATCATCCAGAGGTGCTGCAGGCGCGAGTAGCCGCGGTTGGGGCCGCACGGGCACTTGTTCGTCAGCACCTGCGTGTACTCGACGCGGAGGTGCTTGAGTCTGTAGCAGCCGGGTGCGACCTGCGACCAGATCACGCCGCCGAGCGGCTCGTAGCGCATGAAGGCGCCGGCGTCGTCGTAGGCCTTCACGTCGAAGCCGAGGATCGTGCCGTCGGCCATCACCGGCACCTTGATGTCGGTGAAGGTGCGCTCGTTGCCGTGCGCGCTGGCGGTGACCGCCTCGGACCGGTACTCGGTCCACTTGACCGGCCGGCCCGCCTTGCGGGAGAGCAGCATGCAGGCGGCGATCGTCGGATAGCTCGTGATCTTGAGGCCGAAGGCGCCGCCGATGTCCTGCGAGACGAAGTGCAGCTTCGAGGTCGGCATGCCGATCGCGGGCGAGATGAACATCGCCGCGAACTGCGGCATCTGGTTGTTCGAGCGGACCTCGATCACGTCGGTGCCGCGATCCCAGTTGACGACCGCGGCGTTGCACTCCAGCGGTGTCGAGGAGAAGCGGTGGAAGTGCAGCTTGTCGATCGAGACGACGTGGTCGGCGTGCTCGAGCGCCCAGTCGATGTCGCCCCAGGCGTAGGTGTCCTGGTAGCCGATGTTCTTGCCGATCGTCTCGTGCAGCACCGGTGCCGTCGGCGAGAGCGTCGCGAGGCTGTCGACGACGGCCTCCAGCAGCTCGTACTCGACCTCGACCGCCTCGGCCGCGTCGCGCGCCAGCGCGCGCGTCTCGGCCAGCACCGCGACGACCGGCTCGCCGACGAAGCGGACCTTGCCGACCGCGAGGGCGTAGTCCTCCATGCGCGAGCCGGGCTCGGGCGCGATCTGCATGAACGGCTCGGTCATCGCCTCGACCTCGGCGCCCGTGAGCGTCGCGTAGACGCCCTCCATCGCCTCGGCGCGGGCGACGTCGATGTCGCCGATCCTCGCGTGGGCGTGGGGCGAGCGGACGAAGTGGACATAGCCCATCCGCTTCATCCAGACGTCGTCGGAGAAGGTCCCCTGGCCCTGCAGCAGCCGCTTGTCCTCGACGCGGCGGACCGGCGTGCCGATCGTGCTGGCCGCCTTGGTCGGTGCGGCGGCGTCCTGGACGCTCATGCGCGTGCCTCCTGCTGGATCCCGGCGCTGACGTCCTGGCCGGCCGCCTGCTGCACCGCGCGGACGATGTTGACGTAGCCGGTGCAGCGACAGATGTTGCCCTTCAGCGTGCGGCGGATCGTCTCGACGTCGGGGTCGGGATCGCGCTCGAGCAGTGCCTTCGCCTGCATCAGCATGCCCGGCGTGCACCAACCGCATTGGACGGCGTGCTGGTCGTTGAAGGCCTTCTGCAGGTCGCTCAGCTCCTCGCCGGCGGGCGAGAGCGACTCGACCGTCTCGAGCGAGAGCCCGTCGGCCTGGACCGCGAGCATCATGCAGCTCTTCATCGGCTGCCCGTCGACGAGGACGGTGCAGGCGCCGCAGTTGCCGGTGTCGCAGCCGATGTGGGTGCCCTTCAGCGCGAGCGTGTCGCGGATGAAGTGGACCAGCAGCTCGCGCGCCTGCACGGCACGCTCGTATCTCTCGCCGTTGATCTGCACCTCGACGAGGTGCGTCGTCTCGGGGTCGTTCATGCCGGAGCCTCCGTCTGAGCCAATGCCTGGTGGATCGCGCGCTTCGCGTAGACGCGCGCCATCTCGACGCGGTACTCGGGCGACGCGTGCGAGTCGCCGACCGCGTCGATGCCCTCGAGCGGGGCGGCGACCGCCGCGCTCACGCTCGCCTCGCCGCCGCCGCCGCCGAGCAGCGCCGCCTCGATCGCGCCCTGGCGCGCCGGGCGCGGGCCGAGGCAGCCGAGCACGACGCGCGCGTCGGCGATCGCGTCGCCGTCGCGGCGCAGCCAGACGGCGGCGCGGGCGAGCGCCCACGAGTCGCGCGCCAGCTGCAGCGTCTGGTAGCCGACGCCCTCGTCGCCGCCGAGCGGGGCGAGCACGACGCTGTGGACCAGCTCGCCGGGCTCGAGCGCGCAGCGGTAGGGGCCGACGAAGAAGTCGCCGGCCGGCACCGAGCGGCGCTCTGCGCCGGCGCCGGCGATCCGGATCGTGGCGCCAAGGGCGACCAGCAGCGGCGGGAAGTTCGACGTCGGGTCGTTGAGGCAGATGTTGCCGCCGAGCGTGCCGCGGTTGCGGACCTGCACGTCGACGAGGCCGTCGGCGACATCGGCGACGATCGGCAGCCGCTCGCGCACGAGCGGAGCGGAGGCCAGCTCGACGTAGCGCACGCCGGCGCCGAGCTCGAGCCCGCCGTCCGGCGTCGCCGCGATCGTCCGCAGCTCCTCGAGGCGGCTGATGTCGATCAGCGCGTCGACCTCGGCCGCGCGCAGCTTCAGCACGTTGACGATGCTCTGCCCGCCGGCCAGCGGGCGAGCGCCCGGGTGGCTGCGCAGCAACGCGGTCGCCTCGGCTACGGAGGCGGGTCGCGCGTACTTCAAAGGCCTGGCGAGCACATGGTCCCTTCGCTCGGGGGGGCGGGAGCAGGAGGCGGATCTTTCAACGCTTGTGATCAAATGTCAAGGCATTCGATCGCACAGCCTCTGCAGTCGCCACCGGCGGCGAGGCTGCCCCGGCGCGCGCGCGCTCAGCCGCCCGGCGCGCGCGCGCTCAGCCGCCGCGGCGCGCGCGGTAGCGACGGATCAGCGCGTTGGTCGAGCTGTCGTGGTCGAGCGGCGGCTCGCCGGCCGACTCGAGCTCGGGGATGATCCTCTGCGCCAGTCTCTTGCCGAGCTCGACGCCCCACTGGTCGAAGGAGTCGATTCCCCAGATCGTCCCCTGGACGAAGACCTTGTGCTCGTAGAGCGCGACGAGCTTGCCGAGCGTCTCGGGCGTGAGCCGGTCGGCGAGGATCGTCGTGCTCGGGCGGTTGCCCTCGGTCACCCGGTGCGGGACCTGGAAGTCGGGGCCGCCCTCGGCCGCGATCTCCTCCGCCGTGCGGCCGAAGGCGAGCGCCTCGGTCTGCGCGAAGAGGTTCGCCATCAGCAGGTCGTGGTGGCGGCCGAGCGGGTGCAGCGCCTGGCTGAAGCCGATGAAGTCCGACGGCACGATCTTCGTCCCCTGGTGCATCAGCTGGTAGAAGGCGTGCTGGCCGTTGGTGCCGGGCTGGCCCCAGACGATCGTGCCGGTCTGGTAGGAGACGGGACGCCCCTCGAGGTCGACGTGCTTGCCGTTGCTCTCCATCTCGAGCTGCTGCAGGTAGGCGGTGAAGCGCTCGAGGTACTGGTCGTAGGGCAGCACGGCGACCGTCTCGTGGTCGAGGAAGTCGTTGTTCCAGATCCCGACGAGCGCCATCAGGACCGGCAGGTTGCGATCGAACGGCGTCGTGCGGAAGTGGACGTCGACGGCGTGGAAGCCGGCCAGCATCGAGCGGAAGTGCTCTGGCCCGATCGCGACCATCAGCGAGAGGCCGATCGCGGAGGGGAACGAGTAGCGGCCGCCGACCCAGTCCCAGAACTCGAACATGTTGGCGGTGTCGACGCCGAACGCGGCGACTGCCTCGGCGTTCGTCGAGACGGCGACGAAGTGCTTGGCGACGGCGGCCGCGTCGCCGCCGAGCGCGGCCAGCAGCCAGTCGCGGGCGGTCGTCGCGTTCGTGAGCGTCTCGAGCGTGGTGAACGTCTTGGAGGAGACGACGAAGAGCGTCTCCTCCGGGTCGAGGTCGCGCGTCTTCTCGACGAAGTCGTTGGCGTCGACGTTCGAGACGAAGCGCGTCGTGAGGTCGCGCTGCGCGTAGTACGCGAGCGCGGTCGCCGCCATCGCGGGGCCGAGGTCGGACCCGCCGATGCCGATGTTCACGATGTTGCGGATCCGCTTGCCGGTGTGCCCCTTCCACGCGCCCGAGCGCACCCGCTCGGAGAAGTCGGCCATCTTCTCGAGCACCGCGTGGACCTCGGGCACGACGTCGTGACCGTCGACGACGATCGACTCGTCGCGCGGCGCGCGCAGCGCCACGTGGAGCACCGCCCGCCGCTCGCTGACGTTGATCTTCTCGCCGCGGAACATCGCGCCGATCCGCTCGCGCACGCCGGCCTGCTCGGCGAGCGAGATCAGCAGCCGCATCGTCTCGTCGGTCACCAGCTGCTTCGAGTAGTCGAGGTAGAGGCCGGTGCCCTCGGCGGCGAGCCGCTCGCCGCGCTGCGGGTCGGCCGCGAAGAGCGCGCGCAGGTGCACGTCGCCCAGCTCCTCGCGGTGGCGCTGGAGCGCACCCCAGGCCGGCAGCTCGGTCGCCTGCTTCACGCTGGTGCTCATCGTGACTCCCCTCAGCTCGCCGCGAGCGCCTGGCTCTTGGCCGAGATCCGCTCGAGCAGCTCCTGCCAGGAGGCGACGAACGCCTCGGCGCCCTCCTGCTGCAGCTGCCCGGCCAGCGCGTCGACGTCGACGCCGGCGGCCGCGAACTGCGCCAGCACGTCCTCGGCGTCGCCGCCGTCGCGCGGCAGCGGCGCGCCGACCTCGCCGTGGTCGGCGAACGCGAGGAGCGTGTTCTCCGGCATCGTGTTGACGGTGTCCGGGGCCGCCAGCGCCTGCACGTAGAGCGTGTCGGGCGCGTTCGGGTCCTTCGTGCCCGTGCTCGCCCACAGCACCCGCTGGGGTCGCGCGCCCGCCGCCTCCAGCCGCCGCCAGCGGTCGGACGCGAGCAGCTCGAGGTAGGCGACGTACGTGCGCTGCATCACCGCGATCCCGAGGCGGTTGTGCAGCGCGTCGGGCACGCGGTCGGCGACTGCCTTGTCCCAGCGGCTGACGAAGACCGAGGCGACCGAGCCGACGGCGGGGTCGAGCCCGGCCGCGATGCGCCGCTCGATCCCGCGCATGTAGGCGTCCGCGGCCGCGAGGTACTGCTCGCGCGAGAACAGCAGCGTGATGTTGACCGGGACGCCGGCGAAGATCGACGCCTCGATCGCGTCGATGCCCTCCGGCGTCCCCGGGATCTTGATGAAGAGGTTGGGGCGCTCGGCGCGCCCGTGCAGCTCCTGCGCGACGCGCTGCGTCGTCGCCGCGTCGTGCGCCAGCAGCGGCGAGACCTCGAGCGAGACCCAGCCGTCGACGCCGCCCGTGCGGTCGTGGATCGGCCGGAAGAGGTCGGCGGCGGCCGTCAGGTCCTCGAGCGCGAGGTCGAAGAACGCCTCCTCGCCGCTGCGGCCCGCCTCCGCGGAGGCGCGGATCGAGGCGTCGTAGTCGTCTCCGCCGGCGACCGCGTGCTCGAAGATCGTCGGGTTCGAGGTCAGTCCCGTCACGTCGCGCTCGGCGATGTGCGCGGCGAGGCCGCCTCCCCGGAGCAGCTCGCGGGTGATGTTGTCGAGCCAGAGGCTCTGTCCCAGCTCGTGCAGCGTGCTCGTCGGCGTGACGCTCATGTGGCTCTCGTTCCCTTCGGTTCGTGCCAGCGGTCTCTCCTGCCGAGCAGCCGGTCGGCCTCGGACGGGCCCCACGTGCCGGGCTCGTAGGGGTGCAGCGGCGTCGCGTCGCCGAGGATCGGCTCGACGACGCGCCAGGCGGCCTCGACGCTGTCCTCGCGCGCGAACAGCGTCGCGTCGCCGCGCATCGCGTCGCCGAGCAGCCGCTCGTAGGGCGGCATCTCGTCGGGGTGGTGGTGGCGGGCGACCAGCTCGACGTTCTCGCCGACCATCGTCTCGCCCGGCACCTTGGCGCGCGCGCCGAGCGCCAGCTCGACTTCCGGGCTGAGCGTGAAGCGCAGCGTGTTGGGGTCGGCCGGATGCTCGCGGTCGAAGACCGGGATCGGCGGCCGGCGCAGCTCGACCAGCACCTCCGTGCCGGTTCTCGGGAGGCACTTGCCGGCCCGGATCAGGATCGGGACGCCGGCCCATCGCCAGGTCTCGATGTGCAGCCGCACCGCGGCGAACGTCTCGACCGTCGAGTTGGGCGCGACGCCGGGCTCGTCGCGGTAGCCGGCGAACTGGCCGCGCACGACGTCCTCGGGCCGCAGCGGCTTGATCGCGCTCAGGAGGCGCGCCTTCTCGCTGCGGATGCCGTCCGGCGCGTGCTCGCTCGGCGCCGTCATCGCCAGCAGCGCCAGCACCTGCAGCATGTGGTTCTGGATCACGTCGCGGATCGCGCCGGCCTCGTCGTAGAAGGCGCCGCGGCCGGCGACGCCGAAGCTCTCGGCCATCGTGATCTGGATCGAGCGGACATGGTCGCGGTTCCAGATCGGCTCGAGGAACGCGTTCGCGAAGCGGAAGTAGAGGAGGTTCTCGACCGGCTCCTTGCCGAGGTAGTGGTCGATCCGGAAGATGCACGACTCGGGGAAGACGGCGCCGAGCGTGCGGTTGAGCTCCTGCGCGGAGGCGAGGTCGCGGCCGAACGGCTTCTCGATCACGACGCGCGCCCCGTCGGCGCAGCCGGAGCTGCCGAGCGCCTCGACGACGGTGCCGAAGAGCGTCGGCGGGATCGCGAGGTAGTGCAGCGGATGCTGCGCGTCGCCGAGTCTGTCGCGCAGCGCTCTGAAGGTCGCGGCGTCGGAGTAGTCGCCGTCGATGTACTCGAGCTGGTCGGTCAGCCGAGCGAAGGCGGCGTCGTCGACGCCTCCGTGCTCGGTGAGGCTGTCGTGCGCGCGCTGCTTCAGATCCTCGAGCGTCCAGCCGGCCTTCGCGACGCCGATGATCGGCACGTCGAGGTGGCCGTGTCCGATCATCGACTGCAGCGCCGGGAAGATCTGCTTGTAGGCGAGGTCGCCGGTCGCGCCGAAGAAGACGAGCGCGTCGGCGGGGGGCAGCGTGGCCGTCATGCGCGCTGCTCCGGCGGGATGCGGGCGGCACCGGCCTCGTCGAGCACGAGCTCCAGCGCCGGCAGGTCGGCGAGCAGGCTCGCGGGGGTCGCCCGGTCGGGGCCGGCCAGCAGCTTGGCGGCGGGCTCCGCCTTGCCGGCGCCGGTTGCCAGGATCATCAGCGAGCGCGCGGCGCGCAGCACGTCGAGCGTCAGCGTGACGCGGTCCGGCGGCGGCTTTGGCGCGTCGTGGACGGGCAGCACCAGCTCGCCGCGGACGTCGAGCGTCGGGGCGTGCGGGAAGAGCGAGGCCGTGTGGCCGTCCTCCCCCAGCCCCAGCAGCGCGACGTCGAGCACCGGCATCCCGTCGGGGCCGGCGGGAACGCGCTCGCGCAGCTCGCGCGCGTAGGCGGCCGCCAACTCCTCGGCGGTGCCGGGTGTCGGCACGCGGTTGATCCGCGGCTGCGCCGTGCCGACGCGCTGGAACAGGCTCTCGCGGACCATCCGCTCGTTGCTGTCGGGGTCGTCGGGCCCGACCGCGCGCTCGTCGCTGAACCACAGCTCGACGCCGCTCCAGTCCTCGATCAGCTCCGCGAGCCGCTCGTAGGCGGCGCGTGGAGTCGAGCCGCCGGCCAGCGCGATGTGCACGGTCCGGCCCGCGCGCTGGCCCGCCGCGATCGTGCCCGCGAGCTTCTGGGCGACGTACGCGGCGGCCCCGGCCGCGTCGTCGAGCACCGTCACGCGCGCCATCGCGGCTACACGCTCTTCTCGATGTGGCCGCCGAAGCCGGCCCGCATCGCGGAGAGCGCCTTGTTGGCGAACTCGTCGAGGTCGCGCGAGGCGAAGCGGGAGTAGAGCGCGGTGCTGAGGACCGGCGCCGGGACGCCCTCCTCGATCGCCGCGATCGCCGTCCAGCGGCCCTCGCCCGAGTCCGACACGCGGCCGGCGTAGGCATCCAGGTCGGGCGAGGCGGCGAGCGCCTGCGCGGTCAGGTCGAGCAGCCACGAGGCGATCACGCTGCCGCGGCGCCAGACCTCGGCGACCGCCGGCAGATCGAGGTCGTAGCGGTAGGCCTCGGGGTTCTCGAGCGGCGCCGTCTCCGCGTCGGTCTCGTGCTCGCGCGTTCCGATGTTCGCGTTCTTGAGGATGTTGAGGCCCTCGGCGTAGGAGGCCATCATCCCGTACTCGATCCCGTTGTGGACCATCTTCACGAAGTGGCCGGCGCCGGCCGGGCCGCAGTGCAGGTAGCCGTCTTCGCCGGGCTGGATCGGCCCCTCGCGACCGGGTGTGCGCTCGGCCGCCTCGACCCCCGGGGCGAGTGTCTTGAAGACCGGCTCGAGCCGCGCGAAGGCGGCGTCGTCGCCGCCGATCATCAGCGAGTAGCCGCGCTCGAGGCCGTAGACGCCGCCGCTCGTGCCGACGTCGAGGTAGTGCAGGCTGCGCTGCGCCAGCTCGCCCGCGCGGCGCTGGTCGTCGCGGTAGTAGGAGTTGCCGCCGTCGATCACGACGTCGTCGGCGTCGAGCAGCGGGACGAGCTCCGCGAGCGTCGCGTCCACGACGCCGGCCGGCACCATCAGCCAGACCGCGCGCGGCTGCTCGAGCTTGGCGACGAAGTCGGCGAGCGAGTCGCCGCCGGTGGCGCCCTCGCCGGCGAGCTGCGCGACGGCGTTCGGGTCGCGGTCGTAGGCGACGGTCGTGTGACCGTCTCTCATCAGGCGACGCACCATGTTGGCGCCCATCCGCCCCAGTCCGATCATGCCGAGCTGCATACGCCCGTTCTCCTTGCTCCGAATTGGTCGACGCCCATCATGAGGCCTCGTCGGTCGCTCGCGTGTCGCCGTCGTGAACCACACGGCGCGACAGCGGCTCGCGGCCGGGCGGCTGGCGCGGCGGCGCGAGCGGCTCCGCCGCCGGGATCTCGGCCGTGATCGGCGTCCCCGCGGAGAGATGGACGACCTTGCCCCAGTGCGTGAAGCTGAGCGGCTCGTCCTCCGGCCCGAGCGCGTAGCGGACCCGTCGCGGCGTCACCTCGACGTGCAGCCGCCGGCCGCGGAAGGCGACGGGGAAGGCGAGCCGCGTCAGCGCCTGCGGCAGGCGCGGGGCGAAGGAGAGCTCGTCGCCGTGGTCGCGGACGCCGCCGAAGCCGGCGACGGCGGCCATCACGGCACCGGCCAGCGACGCGATGTGGACGCCGTCGGCGACGTTGTGCTCGAGGTCGTGGAGATCCATCAGCGCGGCCTCGCCGACGTAGGCGTACGCCAGCTCGAGGTGGCCGACCTCGGCCGCCACGACCGCCTGCACGCACGCCGACAGCGACGAGTCGCGGACCGTCATCTGCTCGTAGTACTCGAAGTCGCGACGTCTCTCCTCCAGCGTGAAGGCGTCCCCGCGCAGGAACAGGGCGAGGACGATGTCCGCCTGCTTGACGACCTGCTTGCGATAGAGGTCGAGATACGGCCGGTGCAGCAGCAGCGGGTACTCGTCCGGACGCGTGTGCTCGAAGTCCCAGTGCTCGTGCGTGGTGAAGTCCTGGTCCTGCGGATGGACGCGCAGCCGCTCGTCGTAGGGCACGTGCATGTGCTCGGCCGCCGCCTTCCAGCCGTCGACCTCGGCGACGTCGACGCCGAGTCCGGCGGCGACGTCGGGATGGCGGTCGGCGACGCGCGCGGCGGCGCGCAGGTTCGACTGCGCCATCAGGTTCGTGTAGACGTTGTTGTCGGCCAGCGCCGAGTACTCGTCGGGGCCGGTCACGCCGTCGATGCGGAAGTTGCCGTCGGCGTCGAAGTGTCCGAGGCTCGCCCACAGGCGCGCCGTCTCGATCACCAGCTCCCCTCCGATCTCCCGCTCGAAGGCGACGTCCTCGGTTGCGAGCATGTAGCGGCGCACAGCGTCGGCGACGGCGGCGTTGATGTGGAACGCGGCCGTGCCGGCCGGCCAGTAGCCCGAGCACTCCTCGCCGTGGATCGTGCGCCATGGGAAGGCGGCCCCGCGCAGTCCCAGCTGGCGCGCGCGGTCGCGCGCGAGGTCGAGCGTGCGGTGGCGCCAGGCGAGCGCGCTGCGCGCGAGCTGCGGCGCGGTGTAGGTCAGCACCGGCAGGACGAACGTCTCCCCGTCCCAGAAGGTGTGGCCGTCGTAGCCGGGCCCGGTCAGGCCCTTCGCCGGGATCGCGCGCGTCTCCGCGCGAGCGGACGCCTGCAGCACCTGGAACTGCGCGTAGCGCAGCGCCTGCTGGATCTCGGGGTCGCCGTCGAGCTCGACGTCGGCCATCTCCCAGTAGGCGTCGAGGTAGGCGCGCTGCGAGGCGACCAGCTCGTCGAAGCCCTCCGCGAGCGCGTTCTCGAGGCTCGCGTCGACCTGGTCGCGCAGCCACTCGATCGACTGGCGGCCGGACCAGTGGTAGGCGAGCAGCTTGATCATCCGCAGCGGCTCGCCCGGCGTCAGCTCGACGGAGGCGGTCAGGCGGCCGAGGTCGCGCTCGCTCTCGACCCGCGTCAGGAGCCCGTCGGCGCCCTCGAAGACGTGCTCCATCCCGGCCGCGACCGCGAGCCCGCTGTTGCGCGTCGTGTGTGCGAGCACGACCCGCAGGCGGTTGTCGACGCACAGCTGCGACTCGAGCACGTTCGTCAGATGGTTGCCCTCGCGCGGGTCGCCGCTGCCGGGTCCGCTCGCCTGGTTCGCCAGCAGGTTCGACTGCAACGCGACCCGCATCGGCCCGTCGAGCGCCTCGACCTCGAAGGCGATCGCGGCGACGCTGCGCTGGCGGAAGGAGACGAGCCGCTGGCTCGTCACGCGCACGCTGCGACCGCCGGCGGAGGTCCAGCGCAGGTCGCGCGTGAGCGTCCCGGCGCGCAGGTCGAGCACGCGCTCGTGGTGCTCGAGCGTGCCGCGGTGGACGTCGAGCGGCTCGTCCTCGACGAGCAGCCGGATCAGCTTGCCGTCGGTGACGTTGACGACCGCCTGGCCGTCCTCGGGAAAGCCGTAGCCGCCCTCGCCGTAGGCGAGCGGGAACGACTCGTAGAAGCCGTTCAGGTACGTGCCGCTGAGCGCCCGCGGCTCGCCCTCGTCGAGATTGCCGCGCAGCCCGAGGTGGCCGTTGGCGAGCGCGAAGATCGATTCCGACTGCGCCATCCGGTCGAGGTCCAGCGCGGTCTCGCGCACGACCCACGGCTCGGCCGGGTAGTTCGGCTGCTGGATCACGAGGAGACGGCGCCGTCGCGGTCGAGCAGCTCGGCGAGGTCCTGCACGACGACGTCGGCGCCGTGCGCTCCGAGGGCGTCGGCCTGGCCGACGCGGTCGACCCCGACGACGAGCCCGAAGTCGCCCGCGCGGCCGGCCTCGACGCCGGCGAGCGCGTCCTCGAAGACGGCGGCGGCGTGCGGGGCGACGCCGAGCGCCCTGGCGGCGGCGAGGTAGGTGTCGGGCGCCGGCTTGCCGGCGAGCCCCTCGTCCTCGACGGCGTGCCCGTCGATCAGCGTGTCGAAGCGGCCGGCGAGCCCAGCCGCCTGCAGGACGTCGCGGGCGTTCGCGCTCGAGGAGACGACCGCCATCTTGCGGCCCGCGGCGCGGAGCGCGTCGAGCAGGCGGACCGAGCCGGGATACGCCCTCACGCCGTCGTCGTGGATCAGCTTCAGCACGATCTCGTTCTTGCGGTTGCCGAGCCCGTCGATCGTCTCGGCGTCGGGCGCGTCGTGCGGCGAGCCCTGCGGCAGCTCGACGCCGCGTGCGGCGAGAAACGAGCGGACGCCGTCGTAGCGCGGCTTTCCGTCGACGTAGCGGTCGTAGTCGGCGTCGCGGTCGAAGGGCTCGAATCGGTCGCCCTCGCGCGCCTTCAGGAACGCGTCGAACATCTGCTTCCAGGCCGTCGCATGGACGCTGGCGCTGTCGGTCAGCACGCCGTCCATGTCGAACAGGTAGGCCTCGATCCCGTCCGGCATGTGGATCATCGCCCGTGATCCTAGCCGCCTCCCGCCGCGTGTCCACACGGTCTCGACGGACCCGGCTCGCCGGCTGCGGGGTGGGCCGGCCGGGCGGGCAACGACGGCCGCCCACGAGCCAGGCGACGCCGCGGGTTCGCCGAGGCCCCCCGGTCAGCGGCGTGACCCCGCTCAGTGGCGAGGCGCCATGATCCGGTCATTCGTCCAGGTTCGCTCAAGGACCCTGCTACTTGTGTCGAATCAGGCAAAGCCAGATGCTTGGAGAGATTCATCTGGCTCTTCGCAGATCCTCAAAGATCTCACACGTTCAGCTGCTGGAATCGATGTCATGACTGCATTCGCGCCGCCCGAACCCAGCTCCTACGCCTCCACCGAGGCGTGCTTCGTCGGCCTCTCCGACTGGTCGGGGCGAGAGGTGTGGATCGAGCAGGCGGACGAGCAGCGCCCGCTCCCCTACCGCGGCGACACGCTGCTCGACGGCTTCGCCTGGGGCCACTACGGCTCCTCCTCGCGCGAGCTGGCCCGTTCGATCCTCCACGAGGTCACCGACAGCCCGGTGCTCGCGGAGGTCCGCTGTCGTGACTTCGCGCGCGAGGTCGTCGCGCAGCTGCCGTCCGACGCGTTTCGCCTGCCCCGCGCCGACGTCGTCGCCTGGATCGAGTACGACCGCGTCCCGGCCGGCCTGCACGCGGCCGGCGTGCACGGCTGAGGCGAACGGCCCGGACGCGGCGCGTCGGGAGTCCCTCGTCCTCTCACGGCAGCCGCGAACCGCCCTCCGGCGTGAGCGTCCAGTGCGGGTTGTGGGCGATCTCCCAGGGGTGGCCCTCGGGGTCGACGAAGGCGGAGCTGTAGCCGCCCCAGAACGTCTCCGCCGGCTCGCGGCCGATCGTCGCCCCGCCCGCGCGCGCCTCCTCGGTCGCGGCGTCGACCTCCTCGCGCGAGCCGAGGTTCAGCGCGAGCGTCACGCCGCCCCAACCTGGCGCGTCCTCGACGCAGCTGTCCTCCGCGAGCTTCGTCCGGTCCCACAGCGACAGCACGAGGTCCCCGGCTTGGAAGAAGACGACGTCGTCGCCGGCGGCTGCGCCCGTCTGCCAGCCAAGCGCCTCGTAGAAACGGCGTGCGCGTGCGAGGTCGCGTACCCCGAGGGTGATCACGTTGACTCGTTGTCTCATCCGCGCAGTCTTGCGCGGCCGTCGACGCCCCGCTTGAACGAAACGGACGCGTGCGCCGCCGTCGAGCCCGGCCCGAGGGGCCTACGGCGCCTGGCCCCGCCGCTCGACCAGCTCGGTCTGCGCGAACAGCTCGACCAGCTCGCCGGCGCCGCGCACGCGCGCGGCGATCTCGTCGACGTCGCAGACGCCGCACTCGTAGCGGGTGCACGCGCGCGCGGCGCGTTCGAGCGCGGCGCTCAGCGCTCCGCCGACCGCCGCGCTCAGCAGCTCGCGCTCGGCCGAGATCTCGGTGATGACGGCGCGCGGCGGCGGCGTCCAGCCGAGCTGATCGACCAGCTCGTCGAGCTCGTTCAGCGCGTCGCGCGCCTCCAGCAGCGCGGCCGCCGGACCGTCGCCGCCGAGGTACGCGCGCGTCGCCGCCGCGCTCGCGACCGCCGTGGCGGCGTGGAGCTCCAGCAGGCTGCGCGTCACGTTCTCCTGCTGCGCGGCGGGAACCGTCAGCAGCAGGCGCATCAGGAACGTCCCTCCCCGCGCTCGCGCTCGTAGCGGGCCGCGAGCTCGGCGACCGAGACGCCGAGCGCCGTCGCGAGGCGGACGAGCACGTGGAAGGTCGGACTCAGCTCGCCGGCCTCCAGCGCGAGGACGTAGCTGGGGCGCAGCTCGGCCGCGCGCGCCAGCGCCTCCTCGCCGAGACCGTGCTCGCGGCGCAGCCCGCCGATCGCGCGACCGAGCGCCGCCAGCTGCTCCGGGGGCGCCTGGCGGCTCCACCCACCGCCGCCGCGGTCGTCGCGATCGCTGCGCTCGTGGCCGATCGCCGCCTCCTGCTCCCTGCGTGCCCTCATCTCGTCCCCCGGATCGTCGCTGGCGTTCATCTTCGCGCTCCCTTCGGTTCGTACGGCGCCCGGGACGTTCGCTGCAGGGCGATGCGCCGCACCGCCGCGCGCAGCGCCGTGGTGCGGCAGAATCGCCCATGCATGCGAGGTCCCTTCCTCGGGTGCCGGGCCCGGGGGTGTTCGTCGCACCGCCCGGGCCACCTTTTGCAGTGATGCGAACACTAGTTCGGGTGGCGGATCGATCCGAGGAATTGCCTGCATTCTGCGCACTTTTGTCACAAGGCGCGTGCGGATCGACACGATCGATCGCGCACACCGGGCTGGACACGTGGACGTGGGGCGTGGGCCACGGGCCAGTAGCATCGCGCGCCGTGGAGTTCGAGGTCGCATCGACGGAGGCCGCCAGCCAGGAGATCCCGCTGGGCGGCAGCCCCTTCCCGCCGATCGCCGACTACGGCTTCCTGTCGGACTGCGAGGTCTGCGCGCTGGTGGCGCCGAGCGGCAACGTCGAGTGGCTGTGCCTGCCGCGGATGGACGGGCCGAGCGTCTTCGCCGGCATCCTCGACCGGCATGCCGGCCGCTTCCGCGTAGGGCCGCGCGACCACGCGGTGCCGGCCGACCGGCGGTACCTGCCGGGCACGATGATCCTCGAGACGACGTGGGGCACGTCGACCGGCTGGCTCGTCGTCCGCGACGTGCTGCTCGTCGGCCCCTGGCACCACGGCCAGGAGCGCTCGCACCGCTACGCGCGCTCGCCGCGCGACCACGAGGCGTCGCACGTGCTGCTGCGCACGATGCGCTGCCTCAACGGCTTCGTCGACGTCGAGATGGACTGCGAGCCGGCGTTCGACTACGCGCGCCAGCGCGGCACCTGGCGCTATGAGGGCGCGGGCTACGGCGACGGCATCTGCGAGGCCCCGGGGATCACGCTGCCGCTGCGGCTGAGGACCGACATGCGGCTCGGCTTCGAGGGCCCGCGCGCCCGGGCGGAGACGCGCATGCGCTCCGGCGACACGGCCTTCTGCGCGCTCAGCTGGAGCGAGCACCTCGCGCCCGACAGCTTCGAGGAGGCGCACGAGCGGCTCGCGCGCACCGGCGCCTTCTGGCACGAGTGGATCAGCCGCGGGCGCTTCCCGGACCATCCCTGGCGCGTGCACCTGCAACGCTCGGCGCTGACGCTGAAGGGCCTCACGTACGCCCCCACCGGCGCGATGATGGCGGCCGCCACGACCTCGCTGCCGGAGACGCCCGGCGGGGAGCGCAACTGGGACTACCGCTACAGCTGGCTGCGCGACTCGACCTTCATGCTGTGGGGCCTCTCCACGCTCGGCTTCGACCGCGAGGCGCACGACTTCTTCTACTTCATCGCCGACCGTCTCGAGGCGAGCGACCGACTCGGGATCATGTACGGGATCGACGGCCGCGAGCGGCTCGACGAGGAGACGCTCGACCACCTCAGCGGCTACGAGGGGGCGAAGCCGGTCCGCATCGGCAACGGCGCCTGGGATCAGAGGCAGCACGACGTCTGGGGCGTGCTGCTCGACTCGATGCGGCTGCACTTCAACTCCGGCGACCGCCTCGACGAGCGCATGTGGCCGCTGATCGTGCGCCAGGTCGACGCCGCCGTGGCGGAGTGGCGCGAGCCCGATCGCGGGATCTGGGAGGTGCGCGGCGAGCCGCGCCACTTCACCTCCTCGAAGGTCTTCTGCTGGGTCGCCGTCGACCGCGGCGCGCGACTCGCCCGGCTGCGCGGCGATCGCGCCGCGGCGAAGCGCTGGCGCGCCGCCGCCGACGAGATGCACGCCGAGATCTGCGAGCGGGGCGTCGACGCGCGCGGCGTCTTCGTCCAGCACTACGACACCGACGCGCTCGACGCCTCGCTGCTGCTGGTGCCGCTGCTCGGGTTCCTGCCGAGCAACGACGAGCGCGTCGTCGCGACGGTGCTCGCGATCGCGAACGAGCTGACCGAGAACGACCTCGTGCTGCGCTACCGCACCGAGCTGACCGACGACGGCCTCGACGGCGTCGAGGGCTCGTTCACGATCTGCTCCTTCTGGCTCGTCTCGGCGCTGGTCGAGATCGGCGAGGTCGGGCGTGCGCGCAACCTCTGCGACAAGCTGCTCGGCTTCGCCAGCCCGCTCGCGCTCTACGCCGAGGAGATCGACGCGACCAACGGGCGCCACCTCGGCAACTTTCCGCAGGCCTTCACCCATCTCGCGCTGATCAACGCGGTGATGCACATCATCCGCGCCGACGAGGCGCTCGTCGACGACGCCGCCTGAAGCCGCCTCGGCTCGTAGAATGTCATCAGGTGATGACTTCGGGCTCGACCAGATCGCGCACAGCGGCGCTCACGCCGGTGCTCGTCTTCGTGACGCTCGTCGCCGCCGTCATCAGCAGCCTCGGCGCCCCGCTCGTGCCGCTCGTCTCCCAGCACCTCCACGTCTCGCTCAGCGAGGCGCAGTGGTCGCTGACCGCCGCCCTGCTGGCGGGCGCGATCAGCGCGCCGATCATGGGCCGGCTCGGCGACGGGCCCTACCGCCGCGAGACGATCGCGGCCGGCCTCGGGATCGTCTTCCTCGGCGGGATCATCGCCGGCCTTGCGAACGACCTGCCCGTGCTGGTCGTCGGCCGCGCGATGCAGGGCGTCGGGCTGGGCCTCGCGCCGCTGACGATGGCGGCCGCGCGCGATCACCTGCCGCGAGAGGACGCGCCGGCCGCGATCGCGCTGCTGTCGGTCTCCGCCGCGGCCGGCGTCGGCGCCGGCTATCCGATCAGCGGCCTGATCGCGCAGCACCTCGGCCTGCACGCCGCGTTCCTCTTCGGCGGACTCGTCAGCGGCGTCGCGCTGCTGGCGACGCTCGCGGTCGTCCCCTCCAACCGCGACGCGCCGCGAGCCCGTCTCGACACCGTCGGCGCGCTGCTCGTCTCCGTCGGGCTGGTCGCGCTGCTGCTCGCGATCGGGCAGGGCAACGCCTGGGGCTGGGCGTCCGCCCGCGTCCTCGCGCTGTTCGCCGCCGCGGTCGTGGTGCTCGCCGCCTGGGTCGTGCAGCAGCTGCGCTCGAGCCGCCCGCTGGTCGAGCTGCGGCTGCTGCGCCGGCGCGCCGTCCTGACCGGCGACGTCTCGGCGCTCGTGCTCGGGATCGCGATGTACATGTACCTGTCGCTGGTGACCGACTTCGTCCAGACCTCGCCGCGCGCCGGGTACGGCTTCGGCGCCTCGGTGCTCGTCGCCGGCCTCTGCCTCGTCCCCTTCTCGATCCTCAGCCTGGCCGCGAGCCGATCCGTGCCGGCGCTCTCGCGCCGCATCGGGTCGCGCGCGATCATCCCGCTCGGCGCGCTCGCGGTCGCCGCCGCCGGCGCCTTCTTCGCGCTCGTGCACAGCTCGCTGTGGCAGGCGTTCGTGACGATGGGGCTCGTCGGCATCGGGCTCGGCTACACCTTCGCCGCGATCCCGGGGCTGATCGTGCGCGCGGTGCCCGAGGACGAGACCGGCAGCGCGATGGGCTTCTACCAGGTCGTCCGCTACGTCGGCTTCTCGCTCGGCAGCGCGGTCTCGGCGGCGCTGCTGGCGGCCCACACGCCGCCCGGTCAGCACCTCCCGACGCTCGCCGGCTACCGCAACACGCTCTGGATCGCCGCCGGCATCTGCGCCGCCGCGGCGGTCGTCGCGTGGCTCCTGCCGCGCGGCGGCGACAGCCGCACCGAGGCCGAGCGCGCCGCGCAGGACGGCGAGCTGGCGCGGATGATGCAGGAGGAGGGCGAGCTCGGCGCTGCCGGGCTGGTCGGGGTCGAGCGGGTCGAGGAGCGCCCCTGACGCGCCGGCCGGATGGCCGCTCGGCGCGCCGGCGCCCGCCCGCCCTGCACGGCGTGGCGCGGCGCCGTGCTTTGATCCCCGCCAGGTGGGCGCCCTCGATCGAGCGATTCGGACCGTCTGGCCGCCGGAGGACGCGCGGCACGGACCGCTGCCGCGGCTGCTGGTCCTGCTGACGTTCGCGACCGGGCTCGTCGACGCGGTCAGCTACCTGATGCTCGGCCACGTGTTCGTCGGCAACATGACGGGCAACGTCGTGCTGCTCGGCTTCGCGCTCGGCGGCGGCGCGGGCCTGTCGGTCGTGTCGTCGCTGCTCGCGCTGGTCGCGTTCCTCGCCGGCGCGGCCGGCGGCGGGCGGCTGGGCCGCCGGATCGGCGCCCACCGCGGGCACCTGCTGCGCGCAGGGGTGGCGACCGAGGGCGCGCTGCTCGCCGTCGCGGTCGTCGTCGCGCTCGCGACCGGTGACGACACCGGCCGCGTCGTGCGCGACGTGCTGATCGTCCTGCTCGCGCTCGCGATGGGCCTCCAGACGGCGGTCGCGCGCAGCATCGGGGTCCCGGGGCTGACGACGACGGTCCTGACCTCGACGCTCACCGGCATCGCGGCCGATGCGAGGCTCGCCGGCGGCTCCGGCCTCACGCTCGACCACCGCGCGCTGGCGGTCGTCTCGATGCTCCTCGGCGCGCTCGCCGGCACCGTCCTCGCGCTGCGGGTCGCGCTCGTCGTCCCGCTCGCCCTCGCGTTCGCGACGATCGCCGCCGCCGGCGTCGTCGTCCACCGCCGCTCGGCCGCGGCCGCGGCCGCGGACTGGGCCGACGCGGGGCCGTGACGCGGGGCGCGTAGTGTGGGGCTCCGGATGAGTCGCTTCCAACGTCGTCGCGAGGGCGAGGAGCAGCGCGCGACGACGCTGGAGCTGTTCTACGACCTCGTCTTCGTCTTCGCGATCACGCAGGTCTCCCACCTGTTGCTGCGCCACCTGACGTGGGAGGGCGCGGGGCAGTCGATGCTCGTGCTGCTCGTCGTCTGGTGGGCGTGGAACTACACGACCTGGGTCACCAACGAGCTCGATCCCGAGTCGCCCGTCGTCCGCCTCGCGCTGATCGCGACGATGCTCGCGAGCCTGCTGATGGCGGTCGCGATCCCGCAGGCGTTCGGCGCTCGCGCGCTGCTGTTCGCCGGCTCCTACGTCGCGATCCAGGTCGGGCGCCATCTCTTCCTGGCCTTCGGCGCGGGCGCCCGCGGCACGATCGAGCGCCAGCGGGCCGTGCGGATCCTGATCTGGTTCGCGTTCGCGGGCGCCTTCTGGATCGCCGGCGCGCTCGCCGACGGGACCGCGCGCACGGTCCTCTGGCTGGTCGCGCTGGTGATCGACTACGGCGCGCCGCTCGTCACCTTCTGGCTGCCCGGTCGGCCGTTCCCGAGCACCGCCTGGGACGTCGGCACCGCGCACTTCGCCGAGCGCTTCCAGCTGTTCGTGATCATCGCGCTGGGCGAGTCGATCGTCGTCACCGGCGCGACCACCTCGGAGCTCCAGCTCGACCTCGCGCGCGTCGTCGCGTTCGCGGTCGCGTTCCTCTCGACCGCCGCGTTCTGGTGGCTCTACTTCAACTACGTCGCCCAGATCGCGCAGCGGCGGCTGGAGCTGGCCGGCCTGCGCCGCACGCAGCTGGCCCGCGACGGCTACACCTACCTGCACGTCGTGCTGATCACGGGGGTGATCGTCTCGGCGGTCGGCGACGAGCTCGTGATCGCGCGCCCGACCGAGGTGCTGCCGGGCCGCGAGGTCGCCGCGCTCGTCGCCGGTCCCGCGATCTACCTCCTCGCGCACGCCCTCTTCCGCCTGCGGATGTCCGGTTCGCTCAGCCGCAAGCGGCTCGCGGGCGCGGTCGCCTGCGCCGCGACGGGCGGGATCGGCGCGTTCGCTCCCGCGCTCGTCGTCGCCGCGCTGCTGCTCGCGATCCTGATCGCCGTGATCGTGTCGGAGCGGATCTCCGGCCGGCGACGCGCCCGTCGCGGCGAGCCGGCGCCGCTGGAGCGCCTCGACGCAGCCGCCGAGGAGCAGACGGGAGCGAGCTGACCTCGCAGGCGGCCCGGCCTCCGCCGCCCCTCAGAGCCTCCGCACGACGGTGCTCCAGAGCTCGTTGAAGGTCGGGAACTGCGGCACGAAGTCGCGCAGCACCGCGAGCGGGACCTCGGCCTTGACGGCGAGCGCGGCGGTGTGGATCCACTCCCCCGCCTCCGGCCCGACGGCCCAGGCGCCGACCAGCACGCCGCGGTCGCGATCCGCGAGCACGCCGACGCCCCCGAAGAGGTCCCTCCCGTAGGTCTCGGTGCGGTCGACCTCGGCGAGCGCGACCGTCGCGCGGTCGACGGCGAGGCCGGCCTCGCGCGCCTGGGACGCCGTCATCCCGACGGCGGCGACCTCCGGCTCGCAGAAGACGACGCGCGGCACGGCGCGGTAGTCGGCGGTCGCGTCGCGACCGAGCAGGTTCTCGGCGACGACGCGGCCCTGGTAGCCGGCGACATGGGTGAACTGCGCGACGCCGGTGACGTCGCCGATCGCCCAGATCCCCTCGGCCGCGCGGCAGCGCTCGTCGACGACGACGTTGCCGCGGCGCAGCTCGACGCCGTCCGGCGTCAGGCCCTCGATGCGCGATCTGCGGCCCGTCGCCGCGACCAGGCGCTCGGCCCGGTGCGTGGCGCCGTCGTCCGTGCGCACGAGCACGCCGGTCGCGTCGTGCTCGACGGCGGTGACCGTCACGCCGGTGCGCAGCTCGATGCGGTGCGCGGCCAGTACGCGGGCGACGTGCTCGCCGACCTCGGGATCCTCGCGCGCGAGCGCGCGCTCGGACCGCTCGAGCAGCGTCACCGCGCAACCGAACTCGGCGAGGTACTGACCGACCTCGATGCCGACCGGACCGGCGCCGAGCACGATCGCCGAGGCGGGGACCTCCGTCAGCGTCGTCGCCTCGCGGTTGGTCCAGACCCTGCTCGGCTCCAGCCCCGGGATCTCGGGGACGAGCGCGCTCGAGCCGCTCGCGATCACGATCTCGGCACAGCTCAGCTCCTCCTCGCCGACCACGACGCGACCGGCGCGCGGGATCCGCGCCTCGCCGCGCAGCAACGTCACGCCTGCGCGCTCGAGCGACTCGGCGTTGCGGGAGTCGTCGAGCCCGGAGTTCATGTAGTCGCGATACGCGCGCACCTGCGGCCAGTCCGGCGTCGGCTCGGCGATGCCGGCGACGTGACGCGCGTCGTCGCGCAGCTGCGCGGGGCGCAGCAGCGTCTTCGACGGGATGCAGGCCCAGAACGGACACTCGCCGCCGACGAGCTCGGCCTCGACGGCGGCGATGCGCCGGCCGGCCGCCGCCAGCGCGGGAGCGACCGCCCGGCCGCCCGGCCCCGTTCCGATGACGACACAGTCGAACTCCCGCATGATGGCTCCCTCGTCGGCGCGCCCGGTCCGGGTGACTATAGGAAGCGGCCGCCGCCGCGTCGCGCTCAGGCCGGCTGCGACGCGGACGGCTCGGGCGCGGGGCGCGCTTCGCGACGCGCCACCTCGGCCCGCACGACCGGCGCGACCTCGGTCCCGAACAGCTCCATCGAGCGGAGCACGTCGCGGTGCTCGACCGCGCCGACGCTCATCTGCCCGATGTAGCGCTGATGGGCGAACAGCTCGTGCTCGAAGAGGATCTTCTCGGCCACCTGCTCGACCGAGCCGACCGCGAGGGCGCCGCGCGGCGAGCGCAGCGCGTCGTAGTCGTGTCGGCCCGACGGCGGCCAGCCGCGCTCGCGGCCGATCCGGTTCATCATCGTGAGGTACGAGGGGGCGAAGGCGGCGTCGGCCTGCTCGGAGGTGTCGCCGACGAACGCGTGCGTGTTGATCGCGACCTTCGTGCGCTCGGGGCCGTGACCGGCCTCTGCGGCGGCCGACCGGTAGAGCTCCACGAGCGGGACGAAGCGCTCGGGCTGGCCGCCGATGATCGCGACCGTCAGCGGCAGGCCGAGCGTGCCGGCGCGGACGACCGACTGCGGCGAGCCGCCGACGGCCACCCAGATCGGCAGCTGCTCCTGCACGGGCCGGGGCCAGACGCCGGCGTCGCGCAGCGGCGCGCGGTGACGGCCCGACCAGCTGACGTGCGTGGCGTCGCGCAGCTTCAGCAGCAGCTCCAGCTTCTCCGCGTAGAGCTCGTCGTAGTCGTCGAGGTCGTAGCCGAAGAGCGGGAAGGACTCGATGAACGACCCGCGCCCCGCCATGATCTCCGCGCGGCCGCCCGAGAGCAGGTCGACCTCCGCAAACTGCTGGAAGACGCGGACCGGATCGTCCGAGCTGAGGACGGTGACCGCGCTCGAGAGGCGGATCCGCTCCGTCCTGACGGCGGCGGCCGCGAGCGCCACGGCGGGCGAGGAGACGAGGAAGTCCTCGCGGTGGTGCTCACCGATCGCGAAGACGTCGAGGCCGAGCTGGTCGGCCAGCTCGGCCTCCTCGATCAGGTTGCGCATGCGCTGCTGCGGGCTGATGCCGGAGGCGAGGTCGGCGAAGGTGGCGAGTCCGAGTTCCATACCTCCAGCATAGCGCAAGTAGTTGCTCGCGCAACAACCGTCCGTGGCACGGCCCGCTCGGCCGCCGATCTGCTCTCCTTCCACGCCGTGCGCACGCTCGTGATCTCCGACCTGCACCTCGGCGCCTGGACCGGCGACGACCTGCTCGCGTACGACTGGGCGCGCGAGCTGCTGCGTCCCGAGCTCGAGCGCGCCGACGAGCTCGTGCTGCTCGGCGACATGCTCGACCTGCTCTTCTCGACGATGGAGCACGCCTTCGAGCGCGCCGACGGGCTGATGGGGCTGCTGGCCGAGACGCTCGCCGGCAAGCGCGTCGTCTGGCTCGCCGGCAACCACGACCACCACATCCTCGTGCGGCGCCTCGCCGCCCTCGTCGAGCTGCGGATCGCGACCGGCAAGCCGGACGCGGAGCTGCTCGACGAGTTGAGCGAGCGCTTCTACTTCGAGGCGTTCATGCGCCGCCGGCTGCCCGACACCGAGCTCGTCATCTCCTACCCGACCCACCGCGTCGGCGAGGTGCTCCTGAGCCACGGCCACTACCTCGACGGCGAGGTGCGCGGCTCGCTCCCCAACCGGCTGCTCCAGGGCGGCTTCTGGCGGATCGCCGGCGGCCGCACGCCGAACCCGACGATCGAGGACTACGAGGCCTCGATGGTCCCGCTGACCGAGCTGCTGTTCGTCGAGGCGCAGCTGCCGAAGGGCGCCGCCGCCGAGCAGCGGATCCAGGCCGACGTGCGCCGGCTCGGCCAGATCGTCGCTGCGATCACCGCGCCCGAGCGTGAGCTCGCCCGCGCGGGCCGCGCGCTGCTGCGACGCGCGCGTGGCGCGCGTCCGCTGCCCGTCCCCGCCGGCGACTTCCCGCTCGGCAGCGCGATCGCGCCGGGCTCGCCGGCGATGCCGGCGCTGCGCGCCTTCGCGCGCGTCTGCCGTAACCTCGGTTGGAGCCGGGAGGCGACGTCGCTCGTCTTCGCCCATACCCACCAGCCGCTCGCCGGCGTCCGCCCGGACGACGACGCCGGGGCCGGCGGGGCCGGCGACGCCCGCTATTGGAACACCGGCAGCTGGATCTACGAGCCGCCGGCCGACTCCGTCGCCGAGTACGTCGCCTACCTCGACCACAGCTGGCCCGGCAGCGCGATCGTCATCGACAGCGAGGAGCAGGGCGGCGCGCCGCAGTTGCTCGAGCTGCTGGCTGGCGACCGTGCCGCGCTGCGCGCCCTGCTGACGTCGGCCTCGCCGCCGGATCCCGCGGATCTCACCCGCTACGACGACGTCCGGCGGCTGCTGGCCGCGAGGTAATCGGTTCGGCGGGTCGTTGCGAGCGAAAATGCCTGTCACCCGCCGATGACCACTGGTTTCCACGCCCTGTAGGCGCGAAGACCAGTCGTCCTCAGCCACCCGCGACCGGCGCCGCGGCCGGACTATTCGGTCTGGCGGCCGAGCAGCGCGACGAATCGCTCGATCCGGCGGCGCTCGGCGTCGGGCAGCGCGCCGTCGACCTCGACGAGCAGCGTCATCGGACCGCGGTCGCGGGCCCAGGCGCGAACGCGATCGCTGAACGACGCGCCGAGCCAGACGAGCGGCAGCGACCCGGCATGCGCGATCACGGTCTCGTCCTGCCGCTCCGCCGTCTCCTCCGCGCGCACGACGGGGACGGTCACGAGGTCGAGCGCGTGCGCAACCGCGTTGACGCCCGCGAGGCCGCTGCCGTCGGCGAGCAGCGCGACATCGCCGTTGCGCAGCAGCTCGAGGGCCCAGCCGTCGGGCGCGCCTTCGAGGGCGGCAGGAACGCAGACCATGCGGAAGAGCTCTTGCGCCATCGGCGCAGAAGGTATCGACTTGCGCTGCCCGGGGCGCGCCGCACGCCGACGGCGGCGGACCGCGTCAGTGCCAGAGCTGACGGCGGCTCGTGACGAACTGGGGATCCGCGGCGGCGGCCGCGGCGAGCGGGTCGCGGCCGGCGGCTCCCTCGCGGCCCGCGAACAGCAGCGTGCCGGGGCCGAGGTGGGCGCTGTACGCGGCAAGGTAGACGTCCGCGCGGCGCTTGTGCGAGCCGAGGTCGGACGGAACCGGGTGCCAGGCGACGTCGAGCGGCGCGCGGAACGTCAGCGCCCGCCAGGCGACCGCTCGCCGCCCGCGTCCGGCGGGCCAGATCGGCCGGCTGACGACGTAGCGCTGGCCGACCGCCGGGTTCAGCGCCTCCTCGAGCGCGTTCGCGAAGCGGCGGTTCTCCTCCGCGTCGCCGTCGGCGAGCGCGCAGCGGACGAGGCCACCGGTGCGCGGCGCGAGCGTGAGCGAGGCGGCCGCCTGCTCGGAGATCTCGCCGAGCTCGCGATACGCCACGACGATCGCCCGCGCGAGGCGCTCGAGGGGCAGCACGTCGGGGTAGGCGTCCGCGAGCGCGGTCAGGCGCAGGAACGCGAGCGGTCCGCGCGGCCGCGGGAGC
>JAOPZA010000192.1 GCA_025964325.1 Conexibacter sp. | reverse complement strand
GCAGCGGCGCCGCTCGCGCGGCCCGCGCCGCCGGCGCGGCGCGGCGGCGTGAGCGGGAAGCTCCGCTGCGCGAGCCCGAGGGCGGCCGTCGCCGTCACCCACACGGGCGTCTGGCGACTGGTACGCGAGTACTGGACCGAACCGTCGGGGGCGGTCAGCGACCGCAGGTAGGCGAGCGGCGAGCGGGAGCCGCCGCGCCGCACGCGAGCGGGCGCCGTTCCGGCCGCGACGAGTCCCTGGATCGCCCACGCCGTCGATTGCGCGTTCGACATGCCGCCCGGCTGCTGCGGGAGCCCGCCGTCGAGGTTCTGGGTTCGCCGCAGGAAGCTCGCCGCACGGCGCACGACCATCCCGTGGCCGCCCGCGGCGAGCGCCTGCAGCGCGGCGCCGGTGTCGTCGACGTCGCTCGCGCCGCCGCGCTCGGCGAAGCTGAAGCCGCCGTCGCGGTTCGCCTGCGCCGCCAGCCAGCCGGCCGCCCTCCGCACCGCCGCCGCGCTCCCCGGCGAGCCGGCGGCGCGCAGCGCGAGGATCCCGAAGGCGGTCAGGTTGACCTGGCGCAACACCGAGCCGCGCGCGTCGACGCGTCGCGCGAGCACAGCCGCGAGATCCTGCCCGGCGACGCGCGGCGGCAGCCCCGCGCCGCGCAGCACGAGGATCGTGCGCTCGAGGCTGCCGATCCCGGAGGCGCTGCCGTCCGCTGCGAGCCCCCGCGCGTGCGCGCGGACGAAGTCGAGCACGCTGTGGCCGCCGCGCGCGACGTCGAGCGGGTTGCGGCCGAGTGCGGCGATGCCGAGCGCCGTCCAGCCGGTGAAGAGGTCGGACGAGCCGCTTCCGGGCGCGGCGCCGAAGCCGCCGTCGGCGTTCTGGGCCCGCTCGAGGTAGGAGAGCGTGCCGGCGGCCCGCGCCGACGGCGCGGCGACGGCGGCCGCCCCGGCACCGGCGAGCAGCAGCGCCGCCAGCACGAGCCCGAGCGGCACCGAGCGCGCGCTCGCGGCCGGCGTCGCGCTCGCGGCCGGCGTCGCGCTCCAGCGGTACTCGAGCCGCGTGCGGAAGCGTCGCAGCGTCCGGACGAGCGCGGGGCCGAAGAGGAAGAAGAAGGCGACGTTCCCGAGCGCGTGCGCGACGTCCCACGGCAGCGACGTCGCCTCGTAGGCGGCGAAGCGACGCCACAGGTCGGCGTCGCCGTAGGTGACGACGCTGCCGAAGTTGACGACGACGCCGAAGGCGAGCCCGGCGAGCCCGCAGGCGAGCGCCAGCGGGATCCGGCCGAGACGACCGCGGCTGAGGCGCGCGAGCGCGGCCCCGGCGACGCCGACGCCGCCCCAGGCCGCCATCTGCCACGGCGTCCACGGTCCCTGCGTGAAGAAGAAGTTCGAGGCGAGCGCCGCGACCGAGCCGACCGCGAAGCCGGGAGCGCCGCCGAAGACGTAGCCGGCGAGCAGCGCGATGTCGGTCGTCGGCTTGACGTTCGGCACCGGCGCGAAGGCGATCCGGCCGAGGGCGGCGAGCGCGGCGAGCGCGGCGACGAGCGCCAGCACCCGCGCCGACGGAAGGGAGCGCTCGTACCACGCGAAGCCCGCCAGCAGCGCCAGCGAGAGCAGGAGGAAGGCGGCCAGCTGCCAGGTCATCGGCGCACCTCGGTCGGGAGGGAATCGGGCTCGCGCGCGGGCGCTGCGGAAGTTGCAGTCGCGGCGGCCGCGGTCGCGGCGTCCGCCGCGGTCGCCGCCAGCTGGGCGCGGATGAGGGCGGCGCCGGCGTCGGGGTCGAGCACGCCGCCCGCGCCCCGCAGGATCCGCGCCGTCTCGGTGGCGAAGTACCAGCCGCCCGCGAGGATCTCGGCAGCGGCGTCGTCGGCGATCGGCGTGCCGTCGCCGAGCAGCACGACGCGATCCGCGAACGCGGCGGCGAACTCGGGGTCGTGGGTCGCGACCAGCAGGGCCGTGCCGGTCGCGGCGAAGCGGCCGAGCAGCACCGCGAGATCCGCCTTGTGGGCGCGGTCCATCCCCCGCGTCGGCTCGTCGAGGCAGAGGACGGCCGGCGGATCGCCGGCGCCCAGGACGATCGCGAGCGCGAGCCGCTGGCGCTCGCCGCCGGAGAGGTCGCGCGGGTGACGCTCGCCGTAGGCGGCGAGGCCGGCGGCGGCGAGCGCCTCGGCGGGCGCCTCGTCGGCGACGCGCTCGTGGACGAGGTAGTCGTTCGGGTTCTGCAGCAGGAGGGCGACGCGACCGGCGCGCTCGATGCGGCCCCTCGTCGGCTCCAGCAGACCGGCGGCGTGGCGCAGCAGCGTCGACTTGCCGGCGCCGTTGCGACCCATCAGCGCGACGCGCTCGCCCGCCGCGAGCCTCAGCTCGACCGCCCGCAGGATCGCGGGCCGATCGCGCGGCTCGTGCCAGACGTCGCGAAACCGCAGCGCCGCCGGGCCGGTGGCGGCGCCGCGGCGCCAGGGGCGGCTGCGTCGGGGCGAATCTGCGCGCGCGCCGTCCGCGGGGGCGGAATCCGCGCGCGCGTCGGCATCCCGGGTGGGCGGGGAGCTCGTGGCGGGGGCATCGGGCAGGCCGCCGTGCGCGCGGAGGGTGGCGCGCGCCGCCTTCACGCCGACCGGCGGCGGGCCGAGGCCGGCGCCGGCCAGCAGGCGGGCGCCGGGCGTCTCGAGCGCGGGCGCCGACGCGTTCGCCCAGGCGAGGAAGGCCTGCGGCGACGCGTCGCAGGCGACGCGGCCCTCGACCAGCGCGATCACGCGGTCGGCGGCGGTCAGGCAACGCTCGAGCCGGTGCTCGGCCAGCACGACGGCCGTGCCCCACTCCTCGTTCAGTCGCCGCAGCAGGCCGATCAGCTCGTCGCCGGCGACGGGGTCGAGCTGCGAGGTCGGCTCGTCGAGCAGCACGAGCCGCGGCCGGCCGGCGAGCGCGGCGCCGAGCGCGACCCGCTGCAACTCGCCGCCGGAGAGCTCGTGCGTCGGGCGGTCGAGCAGGTGCGCGAGCCCGAGCGCGAGCGCCGCCTCCTCCACCCCGCGCGCGATCGCCGCGGCGCTCTCGCCGCGGTTCTCGAGCGGGAAGGCGAGCTCGCTGCGGACCGTCCCCATCACGACCTGCGTCTCCGGGTCCTGGAACAGCGACCCGACGGCGACCGCCAGGTCGCCGGGCCCGTGCTCGCGCACGTCCATCCCGGCGACCGTCAGCCGGCCCGCGATCTCGCCGCCGTGGAAGTGCGGGACGAGCCCGCTGCCGGCGCGCAGCAGCGTCGACTTCCCGCCCCCCGAACGGCCCGCCAGGATCACGAACTCGCCGTCGTCGACGCGCAGCGAGACGTCGTCGAGCGCCGGCGTCGCGGCGCCGGGATACGTGTAGGTGAGCCGCTCGAGCTCGAGCACCGCCGCCCCCGGACCGCTCATCCGATCCCCCGCCGGTCGCAGAACGGCAGCAGCGTGGCGAGGACGATCGCGGTCGCGAAGGCGACCGTGGCGGCACCGATCGCGCCGTGCAGCCGCGGGTAGGCGCCGAAGCCGCCGACGCCGGCCAGGCGACCGGCGACCGCGAGCGCTGCGATCGCGATGGCGGCGGCAGTGAAGGCGCGGTCGTGGCGCGACCAGGGGCGCACGACGCGCGCCGGCCGTCGCGCGGCG
>JAOPZA010000166.1 GCA_025964325.1 Conexibacter sp. | reverse complement strand
CTCGCGGTAGCGCACCGTCCAGCCGTGCGCGGAGGTCGACCTGCTCGGCAAGCAGCTGGTGGAACTCGCTGGTGTCGCGTCCCGCCGCCCACCAGAGGTCGGACTCGGGCATCGGCCGCGCGACCCGCTGCAGGTGGACGGGACGTCCGACGCCTCCCATGAAGCGGCACTCGAACAGGGCCTCGGCGGCACCGCCCTCCAATTCCGAGAGTCCTGCGACGATCGTCGGAATGTGTCATCGGGATGGACGAGCTCGAGCAGCGAGCGTACGTTGATCTCCTCCGTCTCCAGGCCCAACAGACGCGCGAACGCCCCGTTGACCTCACGCAGGATCCCGTCGTGCCCGGCGAGCGAGAAGAGCTCGACCTCGGTCGACGGTGTGGGTCTGCGACTCACGCGCTCGACACGGCGTTCTTCGCGTACAGCTTCAAGAGCGTCTGCGCCGCGCCGGCGTTCGTGATCGGATCCGGGTTCACGAGCGGTAGTCGGTCGCGGGCGATTCGAGAGGTCGGTGCCACGACCGCGGATCTCGAATGACCCCTCGGGTGCGATGCCACCGCACAGAAATCGCAGAGAAGTAGCCGTCAGCAGCAGGAGCTTCTCCGGCTAGGCTGGGATACGCGAGGGCGGCGATAGCCGTGGATCGCCAGGATTGCCGGGGATCCACGGCACGCGAATCTTCCCGACTGCCCAGCTCGAGTGCCTTCGGATGGCTGCGCGCGTCCCGGGACGTGGGGGGGGTTCGGACGGCTGGCAGTGTCCGGACCCGGGCGCAGGACATTCAAGGCGGCCCCGCGGCGGCCCGATAGGTGGGCGTGCACGATCACCGACGGATCTACCTGACGCTCCCTGCCCGCGCGATGCGCCGGCCCACGGCCCTCCTCGTCCTCGCTGCCGCCGCCGCTCTCGGCGTCGCGGCGCCTGCGGTCGCGGGCGCCGCGACTGTCGGGCCCGCCGTCGTCGCGGTCCGGGTCCAGATCGCTGGCGGTCAGAAGCCCGTTCCGGTCACGGGTGCGCGCGTCGTCTTGCGCGCCGCCGGGCGGACGGTCGGGACCGGCCGTACCTACGGCAGAGGTCTCGCGCTGATCAGCGGTCGCGTGCCAGCGCGGTTCGAGCTGCGCGCGACCGGCGGCTGGATCGGCCGGACGCGCTTCCACGGGCACCTGCTCGCCAGCGTGGAGCACCACCGCCGCCGTCAGGTCGCCGTCGTCGATCCGGCGACCACGCTGTCCGCGACGGTGTGTCACGACCTGCACACGACCCCCGGCACCGTCTGCGACCACCGCGTCCGCGTCTTCCTGCGCCTCCCGCCGGGAACCGACCTCCAGCGCGACCTCGGGAGTGACCTGCTGTTCGACGGCGGGCGCTTCCTGGTCGCCGCCCGCAGACACGGCGGAGTCACGCGCTACCTCGGAGCGCTGGAGCACGCGCTGCGCGCCGATCCGCGGGCGACCCGTGACTTCCGCAAGCGCGAGTCCGCGAGGCTCGTGCACTCGCGCGTGCCCGCCTCCGCGAGTCACGCGAAGACGAGAGCCGTCGCCGCCGCGGACGAGGAGGAGACCTGGCTGGACTCGCTGCTCGGCTTCGCCGGAGACAACGTCGACCCCGGCTCACTCGTCAGAACGCTGTACGGGTTGATCAGCGGCGGCGGCCCCAGCGTCAGCAGTCAGCTCAGTTCGCTCGAGTCCCAGATGGCGCTGATGGTCAGCGACCTGAGCGGGCTGAAGGCGGAGGTCGGGGACCTCGAGACGACGATCGATCGGGACACGGGGAGCCTGCTGGCTGCCGACGTCAACCCGATCGTCAACGCGGTCACGGACGCCGAGAGCTCGTTCGGGGCGGTGCTCGACGAGGCGGTCCAGATCGGCTGCGGAGACGTGGGCGCGCCGACGAGCGGTCCCCCTGCGTCGTGCGCCGATCCGCAGTCCCCGGGCGACGTCTGCACCGCGACCGCGGTAGCGGCCAACGCCGAGCTGGCAACAGCCTGCACGGCGTTCGACGGTCTGCCGCGCCCTGCCGGCTCGTCCGCGAGCTCGCCCCAGGGCCTGGTCGGCGACTTCGTCGACGAGCTCAGTGGGAACACGCTTCAGGACAGAGACGTCGAGTCGCTGGCCGACGACCTCGGCGGAGACCTCGTCAGCGGGAACCCGCTCGCGCAAGGCATTCTGCAACTTGCGGGACACTACGTGTCTCGCAACCCGTTCTTCACGACCGCCGACAGCCAGCAGCTGGAAGACGTCTACGGCTACTACCTCGACGCCCTGCTGCAGGGCTCGACGATGCGCCTCGCCTACTGGGCCTTCAGCGGCGCGCCCAGCTCTAAGTACAGCTCGGCTGTCGCTCTCACCGTCGCCGACGACCGCGCGATCTTCGCTGCCGCGCCGCAGCCGCTGCCGTCGGGTACGTTCATCGACACTGCTGCCTACACGATGTGGTCGGGGCAGATCGGCGCGCTCGAGACCGAGTCGGCGTACGCCGTTCAGACGGCGCAGGGCGCCACGCTGAGCCTCCCGACTGCCGCCGCGCACGCCGAGGCCGGGTCGGTTGCTCCGAGCCTGGTGGGAGGAGCGCCGTTCGCCAACTGGTCGGCCGCGCAGCGGAGCGCCCTGCGGACGCTGTACGGAGACGCGCCCGGGTCCAGAGGGGCGACCCCCGGCGACTACCTCCTCGGCACGGTAAACGATGCGCCACAGGTGTGGCCGAACTTGCTGTCCGACGGCGTGTGGAACGCGAGCGGCTACGCCGTCGGCACGCGCTTCGCGCAGGAGACACCGTCGGCGCCGGGCCTCGTGCTCTCGCAGTCCTCGGACGAGGGCTACTTCAGTGGCGGCCGGTCGACGCACCACACCCGTGTCCCGTCGCTCCAGGCGAACAGCTGCGTCTCCAGAGGCAACAGCGGGTGCATGGAGCCGACCTGGGCGACCGGGGCCGCATCCGGGACCTTCGACCTCAACAACGGGGGCGACCCGGCCGAGGTCGGTGGCAAGGCAGTCCAGGACTGGGGCTACGCGAAGGACGAGACGTACTGCGTCAAGGAGGCAGTCCTCGACCTTTACTGCACGAAGCACCGCACGTATCCCGGCATCACGAACCACCTCACGCTTCCGGTCCTGTTCGACCGCACGCCGGCACCGGCGCCCGCTCAGGCACCGGCCGGATCGACGGCGCCGGTGGTCGAGTGCTACTACTGGCCGGCCAGAGCAGACGCCGCAAACGCCTGCCCAGGCTGAGCCGAACGCTGCGCGGTCACGCGCGCGCGATGCTGTCCGAACGTCTCGACCACGACCTCGCGCGTCGCATCCTCGCTGGCCGCAGCGGCGGTCTAGCGCGACCTCATCCAGCGCGCCGGCCTGGCCGCCTCCCGCCCGCCCGCCTAGCTGATCTGCCTATGCAGGTTGTGAACGGCTGAGAAGTTCGTCCGGGCCCCTCCAGAGGCTGTGGGTCTGCTCAAGGACTCAAGGCTCAATAGGAGGGCCCGGATGGATTTGCACGCTAACGCCAAGCTCGGATTGGCGGGGCGGATCGGGCTGGCCGAGACGATCAGGCGGCGGCCGGCGTGATCGACCTGTCCGCCGGCGGGTCGAGGACGACGTGGCGTACGCGACGGGCATCGCGTCGTCAAGCGGCCGACCGTCCGCGCGGACGGTCTGCGCCCCGGCGAGCTCGCGCGCGGTCGCGAGCTCCTCGAAGCCAAGCTCGCCGACCTGCAAGTTGCGCGCGTGCTGTTCACGTTCAAGAAGGCGGCGGTCGCGCTGCTCGGGTCCCTTGAGGGGCACGGGTTGCTTGTCGGGATCACGCTGGCGGGCGCGGAGGTGTTCGTGATGCCCGGCCCGATGGAGGCGACACCCACGGTCGACCGGGCGCTCGGCGCGTTGCGCGAGTGGTGGGGTTCTGGGACGGTCCGCCCGTGAGCGCCGGCGACGCGGTTACCCCCGAGGGGACGACGGTCCACCCGAGCGACAGCGCCGCGCAGCGTGACGCGGAGCCGTTGATGATCGACGCGGTCGCCGCGGCGATCGGCGTGCCGCTCAGCAAGCGGAAGATCGACTTGGGCGACGGCGTGTGGTGCGAGGTCGACGGCGTCAGCAACGACGGCCTGGTGCTTGTCGAGGCGTTCGCTCATCACGGCAGGATGGTCGGCGGTCAGTTGCGCAAGGTCTCCGAGGACGCGTTCAAGCTCGTCACCCTCGCCAAGACCCGGACCTGCGCTCGGCTGATCCTCGTCTTCGCCGACGATGTCGCCGCCCGGAGCTTCCTCGGCCGCAGTTGGAAAGCCGAAGCGCTGCGCCTGTGGAACGTCGAAGTGCTCGTCGTCGAACTCGACGACACCGCCCGCGACGGCGTCCGCGCCGCCCAGGTCCGCCAGTACCGCTAGACCCAGCCGCGTTGCTGAGGAGCGCCGACGCGGTCAGCCTGCTGCGTGATGTAGGCGGCGCGCCGGCGCGAGCAACTCCTCGGCCTCTTCGAGCGCCCGTTCGAGCTTGCCGGTCTCCGTGGTGATGTCCGACCGGCGCGCGCGGATCGCGGCAACGTCAGCGGTCGCGTTCGGAATCGACGCCAGCGACCGCCGTCGAGACCGGCTACACCGGCCTGCAGACCATCGCGACCTGCCTAGGCGCCGACGAAGTGCCCGTCTCGGAGATGGTCGACCTCTACGCCGAAGGCAAGGGCCTGGAAGGTGCCCTGCTCGCCCACCTCGACGAGGCCAGGGGCCGCATCGAGGCGATCGAACGCGTCAAAGCGTCCAGCAGTTCCGGATCGTGGGCGCTGACCCCGCTCGGTCCGCGCCCGCTGCGGCCGTCCCGCGCCCGGCAGCCCCCGCGCTCACCGGCTCCGACGACATCCCGTTCTAGTGCTGACCGTTCGTCGTGCATCGCGCCGTGCGTCCGTCCGTTGCGGCATGCAAGGTAGTTGGGTTCGTGACACTTCAGCGTCGACAAGGACGTCATCACCCGTCGCGCTGAAGGGCCGCGCCGTGGGAACCGACGTGTACGCCAGGACGGGCAGTGTGTCGACGGCCGATGGTGGCGCGCGAGCCGCTCGGCGAGGTGGTGCCGGCTGTGCCACAGCGCGACGACGAGCCCGAGCACCACGACGCGCCCGACGAGCTCCGCGACGTGTCTGGCGCCGCCCCGGATGCGGCAGCAGCACGGGTGGAGCATGCCCGGCGCGGCGGGCGGACGCGCGCTGCGCAGCGCTCGAATCCGAGCGTGTCCGCGCCAACGCTGCGCGCGCTCGGCCGCGCACGCTGCGTAGGAACCCGCGCGAAAGCCAGGACTGGCGAGAGGATCGAACACCTAAGCGCTTCAGACGATCACCTCGGCTCGGTCACCGGTTCGGCGGTCGCGCCCGTGGTGCCTCCGCCCGCACGTCGTCGGATCGCGCCGGGCGGGAGGTTTGCCAGTGCGACGCCGGCGATCGTCAGCGCCATGCCGATCAGCACGACTGCGGTCGGCGAGCTGCCGCGCGCGATCTGGACGAGTACCGCGACGACCGGGACGAGGAACAGCCCGGCCGCCGCGCGTGTGGCGGAGAGCCGCTTGAGCGCGGCGAAGTAGGTGATCGACCCGGCCGCCGAGTTGCCGAGCGCCAGGTAGGCGACGGGAAGCCACGTGCCGCTCGACTGCCAATCGGCTCCCGTCGTGCCGTCGACGAGGAGCGCCGCGATGAGCAGCGCGGAGCCGCCGGCCGCGTACTGGCCGGCGGTGAAGCCGACGAGGTCGAGCTCGGGATCACGGCCGACCAGCCACTTGATGATCAGCGTTCCGACGGCCCACGCGACCGCGGCGGCGAGGTCGAGCGCGAACCCGAGCAGAAGGTCGCTCCCGTGGCCGCTGCCGAGCTGCGATGAGACCATCACGACGACGCCGCCGAAGCCGGTCATGAGCCCGATGATCCCGACCCGCGTGATGCGTTCGGACAGGAAGACGGCTCCCAGCACGAGCACCAGGAAGGGCGAGGTGTTGACGAGTACCGAGGCGTTGCCGCCGCCAGCCCGGACGGTCCCCTCGGTCATGCCGAAGAACAGCACGCCGACCATCAACACTCCCGTCACGGCGGACCAGACTGCGTCGCGGCCACGAGGAAGCCGCGCGTGCAGGAGCGGGAGCGCGGCGAGCAGCACGAGCGCCGCCGGAAACGAGCGCAGCGCCGCGAGCGTCAGCGACGAAGCGTGCCGCCCCGCGATTTCGGTCGGCCAGTAGGACGTTCCCGCGAAGAAGATCGTCGTGGCCAGCAGCGCAGACGACGGCGGCCAGCGACGGCCGCCGGGGCTGGCCCCCGCGGTCGCTCGCTCCACAGGCTTGCTGTGGGAGGCGCCTCTCATCACACGGCGATACGGGAACGGCACGTGCGACGCGCGCTCGACCACGGCGA
>JAOPZA010000165.1 GCA_025964325.1 Conexibacter sp. | reverse complement strand
CGGCGCGCCTGGGGCCGGCGCGGCGACGGGCCACGGCGGCTGACCGGCCGGACGGCGGCCGCAGGCCGGTCCGCGGGCGGTGAGGCGACCGCCGGTCGCTAGGGTGGGATGCATGCGCGCGTCCTGTCGTCTCGTGCCGTTCGCCGCTCTCGCCGCCTCGACCGCGCTGTTCGCCGCCGGCTGCGGCGGCTCCTCGTCCTCCTCCGGCTCGGCCACCACCACCGCTACCGCGCCGCCGGCGACCACGACGACCGGGACCGGCACGGCACCGCTCGCGCACGCGCCGGAGCCGGCCACCTCGACGCCGACGCCGACGAACCCCAACACGAACGCGGCGCCGCCCGCGCCGAGCGCGCCGGCCGGCACGACCCCGACGACACCGGAGACAAAGCCCGGCGGCGCCGGCGACGAGCAGCCGGTGCGCGTTCCCGCGAGCTTCACGGTCCGCGCCGGCAGGTTGACGCCGGCGACGATCACCGTGCCGCCGTTCCTGTCGGTGCAGGTGACTGTCGCCGCCGCCGACGGCGCGCCACACACGGTCCTGCTGCGCACGCCCACGCCGCAGACGCTGCGGGTCGCGGGCGGGAAGCGTGCGAGTGTCCGGCTGGCCGGCCTGCGCGCCGGTCGCTACGCCGTCGAGCTCGACGGCCGCAGCGCCGGGACGCTGGTCGCGGGCGGCGAGGTCGGGCCCTAGCCGATCGCTTGGGCGCCGGCCGCCTCGCCGCCCCGGCGGGCTCGGGCCGTAGCCGATCGCTTGGCGCCGGCCGCCTCGCCACCCCGGCGGGCTCGGGCCCTAGCCGCCCGCCTCAGCGCCGGAGTCGCCGCTGCTGGCGCTGTTGGTGAGCAGGTACGCGCCGGACTGGCCAGCGAGCCAGCGCTCGGTTACGCTCGTCGTACCGGTTTCCAGACAGGGAGGTCCGCCGTGTCGTCCGACTCCGTCACCCCGCGCACCGAGCGCGTTGACTTCCGTGCGACGAGCGACCCAGCGCTGCTCGAGGGTTCGGACCGCGGCGAGGTGCAGCTGCTCGGCTACGACCAGCTGTACCTGCTCTGGGAGCGGCAGCACTGGGCGGTGCAGGAGCTCGACTTCACGCAGGACCGGATCGACTGGCACGAGCGCTTCGACGACGAGGAGCGCTTCGCGCGCATGTACGGCCTGTCGTCCTTCTTCATCGGTGAGCAGCGCGTCGCCGCCGAGCTGGGGCCGATGATGCGTGCGGTCCCACGCGAGGACATGCGCATCTTCCTCTGCACCCAGATCGCCGACGAGGCGCGCCACGTCGCCTTCTTCGACCGCTTCTACACGGAGGTCGACGTGCTCGGCGTCGACGGCCTCGAGGAGCGGCTGGCAGCGACGAGCGAGCACCTCAACCCCGAGTTCGGCGTGCTGTTCGACGAGCTGCTCAGATCACGCGTCGACCGCCTCGCGCGCGAGCCCGAGGACCTCGAGACGCTCGTCGAGGCGATCACGATCTACCACATGGTGATCGAGGGGATGCTGGCGCTCACCGGCCAGCACTTCATCATCGACTACAACGAGCGCCGGGGGACGCTGCCCGGCTTCGTCCAGGGCTTCACGAACGTCGCGCGCGACGAGCACCGCCACGTCGCGTTCGGGGCTAGCTTCCTGCGCGACATGGCCGAGGCCGACCCGCGCCACGGCGAGGCGATCATCCGCACGCTGGCGGAGATCGCGCCGGTCGCGGAGGGCGTCCTGAGACCGAGCTGGGCGCCCGCGGACGACAACGAGGAGGTCTACGGCGTCAGCGCCGCGCAGACGAGAGCGTTCGCGCTGAGAGCGCTCGAGCGGCGGATGAAGGTCATCGGCCTTGTCGCCGCGTGACGTTCGCTCGGGTGCGGAGCCGCGCTGGGCGACAAGGCTCGGTGATCGCCACCGCGGCGGGGTGAGGGCACCGACCTGCGTGGGCGATCACGGCTTGATCGCGGCGTAGCAGGCCGGCGGGCTCAGCGGCGGTGGGGCGATCAGGCTTGTGATCGCCACGGCGGCGTGGTGAGGGCACCGACCGGCGTGGGCGATCACGGCCGGGGTGAGTGCCCCTACGGCTGCTGCGGCGTCGCCGGCGGGGGGACGGAGGCTGGGGGCGCCGGGTCGGTCGCGGTGGTCGGCGTCGGCGCGGTCGCGGGGGGCGGGGCGGCGGGCGTGGTCGGCGTCGTGGCCGCGGGTGGCGCCGGTGTGGCCGGAGCAGGCTGCGTCGACGGCGGCGTGGTGGTCGTCGTCACGGGCGGCGGCGTCGTCGCCGGCGGGGCCGCGGCACCGCCGGTCGTCGTCGCGCTCGCCGGCGGCGGGGACTGGAGCGTCCCCGACTGCGCCTGGCCGGGCGGCAGCGCCGAGGGCAGCGTCGTCGTGCTCGAATCGATCTGCGTCTGACCAGGCTGCGGCGTCGCCGTCGCGGTCGTGTTCGACGGCGTGGTCGCCGCTGCCGTCGTCGTCGTCGTCGTCGGCTTCGTCGGCTTCGGGCTCGTCGCGGCCGGCTGCTTGGGAGCGCTGCGTGCGGCGTGGTGGGCGGCGCGCGGCGCGACGGGGCTCGGCACGCCGGCGGCGCGTGCCTCGAGCGCCCGCTGG
>JAOPZA010000114.1 GCA_025964325.1 Conexibacter sp. | reverse complement strand
GCGGGTCCGCGGGCCCACGAGGGCAGCGGCAGGCGGGGCGCGACGTTCGCGTAGACGGCGCCGAACAGCGCGCCGTTCTGGACGTGCAGCGCGAGGCCGAGCGGGTACCAGGCGCGCCGGCCGCCGTGCGGGACGACGGCGCGCCCGAGCAGCTCGACGTCGTCGTAGCGACAGCCGAACACGCGCTTGTCGAGCGGCTGCTGGAGCGCCCAGACGGCGGCGGCGGCGGCGCCTGCGATGGCGCCGCGGAGGGTGCGGGTGCGATCGATCGCCATCGGCCCCGACTGTAACGTGCCCGTGCCGCATGGGTACGTAACCCCGATGAGTCCCACGCACGAGAGCCTCCACCGGCGCGCCCGCGAGCAGGGCGTCAACCCGATCGTCTACTGGCTGGTCCGAGGGGTGCTGCAGCCCTTCTTCCACCTCTACTTCCGGATGAGCCGGCTGGGGCGCGAGCACATCCCGCAGGACGGTCCGATCATCTTCGCGGCCAACCACCGCAGCTTCCTCGACCCGTTCGTGATCGCGACGATGGTGCGTCGGCCGATCTACTACGTCGCGAAGCAGGAGCTGTTCCGCAAGTCCTGGCAGGGCTGGATCCTCAACTCGCTCGGGGCCTTCCCGGTCGACCGCGGCAACGCGGACCGCGACACGATCGACACCGCCAAGGCGATCCTCGCGCGCGGCGACTGCGTCCTGATCTTCCCCGAGGGCACCCGCGTGCGGCCGGGCCCGCCCGGGCGCGCCAAGCGCGGCGTGGGGCGCCTCGTGCTCGAGACCGGCGCCCCGGTCGTGCCGGTCGCCGTGATCGGGACCGAGTCGATCCGCAACGGCTGGCGGATCCGTCCCCACAAGGTCCGCATCCGCGCCGGCCACGCGCTCACCTTCCCGCGCGTCGAGCACGCCTCACGCGAGCTGGCGCAGGCCGTCAGCGATCGCATCTGGCCCTGCGTGATGCTGCAGTGGGAGTGGCTCGGCGGGATCACGCCGCTGCGTCGCGCCGCCGTCGTCGGCGCCGGCGGCTGGGGCACGACGCTCGCCATCATGCTCGCGCGCGCGGGTCTCGACGTCGACCTCGGCTGCCGCACGCGCGAGCAGGCCGAGCTGCTCGCCGCCGCGCGCGAGAACGCGCACTACCTGCCGGGTGTCGCGCTGCCCGACAGCGTCCGCGTCGCGCACGCCGCCGACCTCGAGCTGTCCGCACACGACCTCGTCTGCCTTGCCGTCCCGGCCCGCGACCTGCCGGCCGTGCTGGCCGCCCACGGCAGTCGCATCCCGGAGCGCGCCGGCGTGCTCGTCGTCTCCAAGGGGCTCGTGCCGCCGCTCGGCACGCTCCCGTCGGCCTACGCCGCCGAGCGCGTCCCCGCACGGGCCGTCGCCGCCCTCGCCGGCCCGTCGCTCGCCACCGAGGTGCTGACGCACGGTGCCTCGGTCGTCGTGGCGACGTTCGACGACGTCTTCGCGCTCGAGCTCTCGGCGGTGCTGCGCTCGGCCGGCTTCGACGTGCAGGCGACGCGCGACGTCACCGGCGTCGAGCTCGCCGGCTGCGCGAAGAACGCGGCCGTCCTGGCGGCGGCCGCGGCCGCCGCGACGTCGGGCCCGAACGCCGCCGGCGCCGCCGCCGGCAAGGTCTTCGCCGAGATCGAGGGGCTCGCGCGCAGCCGCGGCAGCTCGCCGGAGACGTTCTCGGGACTGGCCGGAGCCGGCGACCTCGTCGCGACCGTCGTCGCCGACGGCAGCCGCAACCGCCGTGCCGGCGAGCTGCTGGCGCGCGGCGTCCCCGCGGCCGAGATCGCCAGCGCGCTCGGCCATGCCGCCGAGGCCGTCGACAGCGTCCCGCTGCTCGCCGCGATGCTCGCGGAGGCGCACGTCCCGGCGCCGGCGACGAGCGGCCTCGCGGCGCTCGTCGAAGGCCGCATAGCGCCCGAGAGCTGGACCGAGGCGGTCACCAAGCCGGCCGTCCGCCCGGCGCGGACGAAGGCGGCGTAGATGGCCGCGCTCCCGATTGCCGTGAAAGCGGTCTTCTAACCCCGCGTCGACCTGCGCGATACTGCCGTGCGGTGCCCGACGACGATCAGCCACAGCGCAGGGCGAAGGCGGACCTCGACCGCGAGTTCTCCGACCTCTACCGCGCCCATCTGCGCGACGTCTACTCCTATGCCTACTACCGCGTCGGCAACCACCACGATGCCGAGGATCTCACCGAGCAGACCTTCCTGCAGGCGTACCGCCACTACGAGCGGGCGCTGCGCGAGTCCGACGGCCGGCCGCTGCGGCCGTGGCTCATCCGCATCGCGCACAACCTCGCGGCGAACTTCTACCGCGACCGCGCGCGCAAGCCGCAGTCGTCGATCGAGGACGCGGCCGTGATCTCCTCGCCGCACACGACCGAGACGCTCGTCGAGGGCCGCGCCGAGCTCGAGCGGATCCTCAGCGGCGTGCAGCAGCTGCCCGACGATCGCCGCGAGGCGCTGATCATGCGCTTCGCACTCGACATGGACAACCGCGAGATCGCCCGCGCCCTCGGACGCAGCGACGGCGCGACGAAGGTCCTGCTGCATCGCGCGATCAAGCAGCTCGAGGGGATCGTCGCCGATCCCGAGCCGGAGCCGCGGCCCGAGGCGGCGCCGTGAGCACGACCGACTTCGAGTCGCGCCTGAAGGCGGCGCTGGCGCCGGTCGAGCCGCCGGAGGACCTCGTCAACCGCCTCGAGCGCACGCTCGTGAGCCTCACCGAGATCGCCGCCGACGAGCTCGAGTCGTGGGAGATCTCCTCGATGCGCGACCCGCGCAACTGGGCCCGTCCGGTCGCCGCGACGCTCGTCGGCGCAACGGCCGGAACCGCGCTCGTCGTGCTGCGCGTGCGCGGCCGGCACAAGCGCCGCAAGGCCCAGTCGCACGGCGTGATCGACCTCGCGGAGCGCACCGTGCGCGACCTCGCGGACGAGGCGCGCCGGCTGCTGCCAGGCAACGACTGACGGTCCTCGGAGGTCGCGCGCCGTCCGCGGCGACGACGCTGAGCTGGGAAAAAGGTGCGGCTGCTAGCGTCTCGATCCGCCATGGCCACCTGCTACCGCCATTCCACCCGCGAGACGGGCGTCTCGTGCTCCAACTGCGGTCGTCCGATCTGCCCGGACTGCATGACGCCGACATCGGTCGGGATGCGCTGCCCCGAGTGCGCGAACCAGAAGACGAAGGTCCGGCGCGTCGCGAAGACGCCGATCGGCGGCCTCACGAGCCAGCGGCCGCTCGCGACCTACGCGATCATCGCGATCAACATCGTCGCCTTCCTGGCCGAGCTGACGACCGGCAGCGGCGGCTTCAGCGGCGCGCAGAGCGGCACCGTCTTCGACAAGGGCGCGCTGTTCGGCCCGCTCGTGCACCTCAACCACGAGTACTGGCGGCTCGTCACCTCCGGCTTCCTGCACGCGAACTTCCTCCACATCGCGCTGAACATGTGGTTCATCTACGCGATCGGCTCGACGCTCGAGCCGGCGCTGGGACGCGTCCGCTTCGTCGCGCTCTACTTCACGGCGCTGCTGTGCGGCTCCTTTGGCGTCCTGCTGCTGCAGCCCGACTCGGTCGCGGTCGGCGCCTCCGGCGCCGCCTTCGGCCTGCTCGGCGCGCTGATCGTGGAGGCGCGCTCGCGTGGCATCGACCTGTGGCAGTCGGGCCTGCTGCTGACCGCGCTGATCAACTTCGCCTTCACCTTCACGGTCTCGGGCATCTCGATCGGCGCCCACGTCGGCGGCTTCCTCGGCGGCGTGCTGATCGGGGTCCTCTTCGACCAGGCCGACCGCCGGCGCCTGCCGCAGGCGGTCGCGGTCGGCGCCTGCGTCGTGATCGCGGCAGCCGCCCTGATCGGCGGGATCGCGCTCGCCGGCAACGGCAACCTGATCGGCCAGACCCGCTTCTAGCCGGCGAACGTCAGGCCGGGAGCTGGCCGCCAGGCCAGCTCCCAGGCGTTGACGAAGTCAACCCCGCCAACTCCCAATGGAATCGGCGCGAGCCGATTCCACGGCGCCAGCCGATTTCACGTGCAGCTGACGTGGATCGTCGAGTCGGCTGACGTCGTGCTGCCCTCGAGGTATCTGTAGTCGGCGTGCAGCGGCAGATCTCTCGTCTTCGGGCACGACGTCGGCTCGATGTAGCCGCGCTTGACCTTCTTGCCCTTGACGGTCTGCGTCGTCGTGGCTCTGAGCCTGACGTCGAACGACGTCAGGCCGGCCTGCGAGTCGGGCAGGATGTCGCGCAGCGTCGACGGGATGTCGATGATCGTTCTGTAGCCGTATCTGCCGCTCGTCTTGATCAGCGGGGCGTCGAACGAGATGTTGATGTCGGCGGGCTGGGTGAAGATCGCCTGCATCACGACCGACTTGCCGCCCGGGCCGTTCCAGACGTTCAGCCGGCCGCGGACGTCGATGCCGATCCCGTGGACGTGGGCGGTCGCAGGGCCGCCGCCGAGCTGCGCGCCCTTCGGACAGGCGGACGGACGCCCGTGGCCGCGGTTGAGCGTGGCGGCGCTGCACGACGGGAACAGCCGTCCGTTCGCGACCGCGTTGGTCGGGAGCGAGAGCACCATGTTGGTGAGGATCGGCGACGCTTCGCTCGCGTTCCGTACCACCGTGCCCTTGAGCGTGAGGGCGAGCGAGTGCCCGACGCCGTTGCGGAGCGCGCCGAATGCGTTCGGCGAGACGCTGCCGCTGATCGTCGCGGACGGAGCGTCCGCGGCCGGCGCCGTGGCGGCGAGCAGGAGCAGCGCGGCTCCGGCGGCCGGGATGATGCGAGCTACGCGAGGGATCGTCATCGACCGATGATAAACGTGGCTGTACCGTGCGGTCCACCGGCAACGGCGGTGCGCTGACGCGCACGGGCCGGCGCGCACGCGTGCGCGCTAGACCTCGACCGTCAGCGGACCCGAGGGCGGCGTCGGCAGCGCCTCGGGATGGAGCACGTGCGCGAGCAGCTCGAGCCCGTCGATCAGCCGCGGTCCGGGGCGGGAGAAGTAGGCGGCCGCGTCGACGGCGACGACCTCGCCGGCGCCGAGCGAGGCGAGCCGTTCGCGGAAGCCGAGCGCCTCCTCGTGGGCGCGCGGGGCGTCGTAGCCGCAGGGCATCACGACGACGAGATCGGGCTCGGAGGCGGCGACCTCCTCCCAGCGGCGGCGCTCGGAGTGCTCGCCCGGCATCCCGAGCACGTCGATGCCGCCCGCGTAGTCGATCATCTGCGGCGTCCAGTGGCCGGCGACGTAGACGGGATCGAGCCACTCGAGCGCGGCGACGCGCGGCCGGCGGCGCTCGCGCACGGCGAGCCGGACGCGGTCGATGCGCGCGGCCGAGCGGGCGATCAGGTCGACGCCCGCCGCCTTGCGGCCGGTCGCCTGCGCGAGCGTCCGCACGTCGCCGAGCATCTCGCCGAGCGTGCGCGGGTCGAGCGCGATGACGGTCGGCCGCGTCTCGATCTGCTCGGCGATCGCCCGCACGTCCTCGAACGAGACCGCGCAGACGGCGCAGAGCGCCTGCGTCACGATCAGGTCGGGACGCAGTCGGTGGAGCGCGGCGGCGTCGAGCTCGTAGATCGACTCGCCCTGATCGGTGCGCGCCCGCACCGCGGCGTCGATCTGGCCGGACGTGAGGTCGTCGGGCAGCGCGTCGCGCGTGACCTTCGGCAGCGACCGCGCGGCGGGTGGGTAGTCGCACTCGTGCGTGACGGCGATAACCTCGGAACCGAGTCCGAGTGCGAACAGCATCTCGGTGGCGGAGGGGACCAAGCTCACGATGCGCATGAGGGACACGATATGCCACTCCTGACGGACGAGCAGATCGCCGACGGCCTGCACGACTCCGGCTGGCGGCGCGAGGGCGACGCGATCGCGCGCGACTGGAAGCTCGACGACTTCGCCGGCGCGATCGCCTTCGTCGACGAGGTCGCGCAGCTGGCCGAGGAGGCCAACCATCACCCCGACATCCTGGTCCATGGCTGGAACAAGGTGCGGCTCACGCTCTCGACGCACAGCGAGGGCGGCATCACGGCCGCCGACCTCGCGCTGGCCGGGCGCATCGACGCCCTGCGATGACGGCGGAAGCGGCTGCTACCGTTCGCCGTCTGACTCGATGAGCGACGAAGGCGACCTGTCCCGAAGTAGTAGCGCGATAGCGGTTCTGGCCGCCGGAGCGACGCGGTGAGCGTCCTCCTGATCGTCGTCGGCCTGATCGTGTTGATCGCGATCAACGGGTTCTTCGTCGCTGCCGAGTTCGCCCTCGTGCGCGCCCGCCGGCCGCGCGTCGAGGAGCTGGCCGCCCAGGGCGCGGTCGGCGCCGAGCGCGCGCTCGCCGAGCTCGACGAGATCACCGAGTACCTGTCCGCCTGCCAGCTCGGCGTCACGCTCGCCTCGATCGGCATCGGCTTCCTCGGCGAGTCCGGCATCGCGCATCTGCTGCAGCCGGTCTGGGGCGACATCCCGCACGGCCTCGCAGTCGCGCTCAGCATCGTGATCGCCTACCTGATCGTGACCGCCGTCCACATCACGATCGGCGAGCAGGTGCCGAAGGTCTGGGCGATCCAGCGCGCCGATGCGCTGATCGGCCGCGTCGCGCGCCCGTTGCACATCTTCGCGCGCGCGTTCCATCCGTTCGTCGCGACGTTGAACCGCGCCTCCAACGCGATCCTGCGTCTCTTCAGACTCGACCCGGACGCGCTCTTGAAGGACGCGGCCGGCAACACGCCCGACGACCTCAGACGCATCATCGCCGAGTCGTTCACGGGCGGGACGCTCGACGAGGGTGAGGCCGGGATGCTCGCCGGCGTCTTCCACCTGCACGAGCAGGAGGCTCGCCAGGTGATGACGCCGATCCCGGCCGTCGTGACCGTCGACGTCTCCGAGGACGCGGAGACCGCGCTGCGGCGCTGCGTCGCCTCCGGCCACACCCGGCTGGTCGTGACCGAGGACGAGAACGCCGACCGCATCAAGGGCCTCGTGCACTCGAACTCGCTCGCGCAGCTGCTGATGACGGAGGGGCCCCGCGCGCCGATCGCGAAGCTCGTGCGCGACGCGCCGATCGTGCCCGAGACGAAACCGCTCGACGACCTGTTGGCGGACCTTCAGCGCCAGCGCAGCTCGCTCGCGGTCGTCGTCGACGAATACGGGCGCACGGCCGGCATCGTGACCGTCGAGGACATCATCGAGGAGGTCGTCGGCGAGATCGACGACGAGACCGATCCGGCCGGTGGCGCCGTGCGCAGACTCGCCAACGGCGACTGGTTCGTGCGGGGCCACGTCGCGGTCACCGACCTCGAGGACTACGGCCTCTCGCTGCCGGTCGACACCGACGCGTACAACTCGGTCGGCGGCTTCGTCTTCGCCGAGCTCGGCCGCCTGCCGCGGCGCGGCGACACGATCACGGCGGACGGCTACTCGATCCGCGTCGAGTCGGTGCGGGAGAACCGCATCGAGGCGGTGCGCATCCGCGAGCGCGGGCCCTCGGCCCAGCCGGCGCCCTCCGCCTGATCAACGCTGCCGGAAGCGACGGTTCCCTCACGTTCGCGCATGGACATGCGCGAAAGCTCACAAAGCGCTACCGTTTCCCACGGAGCAACGGCCTGGGCCTCGAGCCCGGCGGTTGAGGAGGAGAGAGCTGGGATCCGGTGGGATCCTCGCGAAACGAGACCGGCCCGCGTGAGCGGGCCGGTTCCGTTGCTTCTGGGAGGAGGTGCTGCTGTGAGGTACGTCGCGTCAACGAGTATGCGCACGCCACCTCAAGCGGCCTTAAGCTGCCGCTGAGATTCCTCTCACCTGGCGTAGTCGTGGAAGCCGCGACCGGTCTTCTTGCCGAGCTCGCCCGCTGCCACCAGCTCCTGCACGCGCGCCGGGACCGCCGTTCCGATCGCCTCGCCGATCGCCTGCGAGACGTCGAGCCCGACGTAGTCGAGCAGCGCCAGCGGCCCCATCGGATGGCCGGCGCCGAGCACCATGCAGCGGTCGATCTCGGCCGGCTCCATGCCGGTCTGCTGGAGCAGCTCGACGGCGCTGAAGAGGTAGGGGAAGAGCAGCCGGTTGACGACGAAGCCGGCGATGTCGGGAACCTCGACGGCCGTCTTGCCGAGCGCGGCGCAGAGCCCGCGGGCCCGCTCGCGGACGCCGTTCACCGCCTCCGGCGCATAGGCCAGCTCGATCAGGTCCATCTTCGGCACCGGGTTGAAGACGTGCAGCCCGACGAAGCGTTCGGGCCGGCCGGTCTCGCGCGCCAGTTGCGCGATCGACAGCGACGAGGTCGTCGTCGCGAGCACGGCGTCCTCGCCGCCATGGCGGCCGAGCTCCGTCAGCACGCTGGCCTTCGTGTCGTGGTCCTCCGCGACGGCCTCGACGAGGAACGTCGCGGACGCGAGCCCGTCGATCTCCTTCACGATCGTCACGCGGTCCGCGATCGGCGCCTCGCTGAGCTTCCCGCACCACTTCGCGACCGAGCCGCGCGCACGTTCGACCGAGCGGTCCGATCGCGCCCACAGCAGCACCTCGCCGTGTTGCGCCGCGGTCGCGGCCAAGCCGCATGCGATCGCGCCGGATCCCGCGATCCCGAGCCGTTCCTCCACTCCTGCTCCTTTTAATTGCGTCGTCGGTCGGCGGCCTGGGCCACTGGCGAGGAACAGTACGGGCGTCCGGGGACGCTCGCGCAGGTTCCGTCCGCCTGCCTGCCGTCACAGCTTACGGCGCGTCGGCGCTGGGCGTCCGAGGCGCGGAGGCGGGCGTGGGGGCGAGGTCACGGGGCGCCGGCCCTCTGGGGCGCCATGTCGGCCACGCCACTGCCACGACGCCTGCGCCGGCTGCCGCACCCGATGCTCGCGCCGCCGTTCGCCGGCCTCGACGTGCGGCGTGCGGCGACGGCGCGGGCACGCCTGCTCGGCCTCGCCGGACTGCGCGCGCTCCCGGCATCAGCCGGCCTGCTGCTGCCGCGGACGCGCTCGGTGCACACCTTCGGGATGCGATTCGCCCTCGACCTCGTCTGGCTCGACGACGACGGCGGGGTCGTGCGCGTCGACCGCGGCGTACCGGCGCGGCGACTGCGCGCCTGCCGAGCCGCGCGTGCGGTCCTCGAGCTGCCGGCGGGGACGGCGCCGCCGGCTCACCCGCCCCAGCGGAAGCCGGTCGCGGACGGGCTCGGCGGCAGCGGGCTGGCCGGCAGGCCGGCGCCGCGCGCGCGCTCGTTGTAGCCGCTCGGCGCGAGGTCGTTCGGCGTCTCCGGGTGGAACATCGACGCCAGGTACTGCGCCTGGCCGCGCCCCACGCCGAGCTCGAACTGGCCGCCGCCGTAGGCGCGGATGCCGTGCGCGGCGCAGTAGTCGTAGGCAGCGCAGAGCCGCTCGAGGCCGCCGAGCCGCGAGGGCTTGACGTTGACCATCCTGGGCGCGAACGGCAGCGCTTCGATGTCGGCGATCGAGTGGATCGGGGCGTCCCAGGTGATGCGATCGCGATCGGCGGCGAGCGCCTCGTCGGTCCCCGCGGCCTCGAGGTCGGGATCTTCCAGCCAGGCGTCTGGGAAGGCGTCCGCGACGCGACGATAGAGGACGGCATCGCCCGGGTTGTCGACCTCCGAGCCGCGGTAGAGGCCCTTGAAGTCGATCGAGTCGACCGCGCCCGTCGCGACCAGCGCCGCCAGCAGCGCGTCGTCCCACGACGGCGTCGCGTCGAGCTTGAAGCGCAGCGTCGGGCAATCGCGCAGCAGCCGCGCGAGCGGCTCGATCGAGGCCGGCTCGCCCAATCGCAGCGAGACGACGAACGTGACGGGCCGTGGCGGCCGTCCGAGCACGTCGTGCAGCGGCCGGCCGGCCTGGCGCAGCGCGAGGTCGAGCGCGGCCGAGTGGAAGGCCCAGCGGCGGTAGAGCCGCGAGACCTCGCCGCGGAGCGGCGCGACGGGGAAGAGCTCGAGGGCGTCGACGTGGGCACAGAAGTCGCCGAGCGTCCAGCTCCCGGCGAGCGGCTGGACCGCGCCGGCGGCCTGGAGCGCCTCGTGGTCCTCGGCGTCGTAGACGACGTCCTCGCCGCGACCCTCGTGACCGTCGCCGCGCAGGGCGATCACCGTCGACCTGCGCGTGAAGCCGCTCGAGACCTCGCGCACGAGTCCCTCGAGCGCGTAGCCGTCGACCGTCAGCGGCAGGTCGACCAGCAGCGTGTACGTGCTCACGGGGAGGGTGGCGTTGGCCGGCCGTCGTCGCCGCGTTCGAGCCGTGCGACCAGCTCGTCGAGTCTCAGCTCCTCGAGCCCGCGGCCGACCGCCTCGAGCTCGGTCGCGCAGAACTCGACCAGCCGCCGTCCCTCGGCGACCAGCTCGAGCGTCTCGCGCAGGCCGGCCTCGCCCGAGTCGAGCCGGTGGATGATCTCCTCGATCCGTCCGCTCGCGCGCTCGTAGGAGAGCTCGTGCTCGCCCTGCTCGTGTTCGCCCTGCGGGCCCTCGCTCGGCGGGCCCGTGCCCTGCGCGGCCTCGTCTTCAGGGCTCGCGTCGTCGCCGATCGGGAGCTGGCTCATCGGTCGGGATCCTCGACGGTCGCCCGGACGCGACCGTCATGGAAGCGCAGGGCGAGCGTCGCGACCGCGCGCGCCTGCTCGGCCGAGGCGACGATCTCGCCGGCGGGATCCTCGACGAGCGCGTAGCCGCGCTCGAGCGCGCGCGCCGGGTCGTGCGCGGTGAGCGCGAGCGCGAGCCGCTCGAGGTCGCGGTGCCGGCGCGTCGTCGCCGTCCCGCCGGCGTGACGCAGGCGCGCGCCGTCGCGACGCAGGCGGCCGTCGGCGCGGGCGAGCTCGCCGGCACCGGCGGCGGTCGTGCGTCGCAGCGCGAGCAGGCGTGCGGTGGTTCCCTCGCGCTCGCGCGCGATCCGGCGGCGGCCGCTGGCGCGCAGCTCGCGCAGCTGCTGGTGCAGTCGGCGCCGGTTGCGCGCGACGTGCTCGGCCGGCGCGCGCGCGAGGCCGGCGAGCGCCCGTGCGCGGTCGAGCACCGCGCGGCGGCCCTGGGCGTCGAGCCGGCGAGCCTCGCGGATCAGGCGCGTGCGCGCCTCCGTCACGTCGATCTGCACGGCCGTCTCCGCGGCGTGCGTCGGCGTCGAGCAGCAGACGGCGGCGACGTCGTCGATCAGCGTGCGGTCGGTGTGGTGGCCGACGGAGGCGATCACGGGCACGCGCAGGAGCGCGACCGTGCGGCAGAGCGTCTCGTCGCAGAAGGCGAAGAGGTCGGCAAGCGAGCCGCCGCCGCGCGCGACGAGCACGACGTCGACCTCCTCGATCGCGGCGAGATCGCGCAGCGCCTGGGCGATCGCCGGGGCGGCGTGGCGGTCCTGGACCGGGGCGAAGCCCCAGATCAGCCGGCCGGCCCAGCCGCGGCGGCGCAGGCCGGCCAGCACGTCGTCGCGCGCCTTGCCGGTCTCGCCCGTGACGACGCCGATCGTGCGTGGCAGCAGCGGGCGCGGGAGCCGCTTCTGCGGCTCCAGCAGGCCCTCGGACGCGAGCAGCTTGCGCAGCCGGTCGACCTGTGCGAGCAGGTCGCCCTCGCCGGCGACGCGCAGGTCGTTCGCGCGGAAGGAGAAGGAGGGCGACGAGGTGGCGCTGCCGGGGTAGTAGTCGCAGCCGCCGGCGATCACGACCTGCGCGCCGTCGGCCGGGTCGACGCCGAGCTTGTCGAAGTCCGAGCGCCACATCGAGCAGGGCAGCGCGCCGCGCGCGTCGCGCAGCTCGAAGTAGACGGTCGTTCGGCTCATGCGCATGTTCCAGACCTCGCCGAAGATCTGCACGCGCGCGAATCCGCGCAGCTGCTCCTGCAGGCGGTAGGCGTACGTGCCGACCGGGAACGGGCCCGGCAGCGCGCTGCCGGGGATCCCGGTGGGTGCGGGGGCGGGGGATGACGAGCTCGACATCTCTGCCGAGCCTAGCCGACGACCCGCCGCGGCCTACTCCGGTGTCGCCGCCCCGTCCCGCACCGCGCCCGCGCGCCGCCGCAGCCCCAGCCGCCGCGCCACCCGCATCGCGGCGCGCGCGATCCGCTCGCGCGGGGAGCCCTTGGGATAGGCCGCTCAGCTCCTGCCGGGCTCGCCGAGTCGCATCACGTTCGGCCCGATCGGACGCGGCTCGGGGAACGTCTCGGGGTCGAACTCGACCTCGTGCATGTCGACCTCGCGCGTGTCGGTCTCGGTCATCGTTCGCAC
>JAOPZA010000088.1 GCA_025964325.1 Conexibacter sp. | reverse complement strand
TCCCAGCTGTAGAAGCCGCCGCGATCGCAGCCCATCTGCACCAGCCACGGCCACACACGCGCCGGCGACGCGTTGAGCGTCGTCGCGAACGTCGAGCGCGTCAACCGCGGCGTGACGAGCTCGTCGCCAGCGTACGCGGCTGTCGTCTCAGCCGCGGTGGCGCCCCAGTCGACGAGGCGAGGACGCACGATCGACGTCCAGGCGGCGACCAGGGCGACGGGAACCAGGAGGCGTCGTGTCGGTCTCATGCTGGACGCAGCGCGGGTTCGGGTCGAAACGGCGGTGGCAGCTCGACGCGTGCGCGCGCGTCGACCGCGACCGCTCCGTGTGGCCCGGCGATCACCGGGTTGCACTCGAGCTCGGCGATCTCGGGATGTGCATCCGCCATGACCGAGAGCCGTACGAGCACCTCAGCCAGCGCGGCGACGTCACAACGAGCAGCGCCGCGGAAGCCGTCGAGCAGCGGGAAGGCGTGCAGCGAGCGGATCATCTCGTCGGCCGCGCGCGGCCCGAGCGGCGTCAGCCGCACGGCGGTGTCGGCGAGCAGCTCGGCGTTCGTGCCGCCGGCGGCGCAGGCGACGACCGGACCGAACGTGGGGTCCGAGACCACACCGGCCAGCAGTTCGACCCCGTCCTCGGCCATCGCCTGCACGAGGAAGCCGGTCACCTCGATCCCGACCCGCGCGAGGCGGGATCTCATCGCGCGCGCTTCACGGACGACGGCGGACGGACTGCCCAACCCAAGTCGCACGGCGTCCGCATCCGTGCGGTGGACGAGGCCATGGGCGATGGCCTTCAGCGCGACGGGCGTCGCCAGCGCGCGAGCTGCCTCGCCGGCTTCGCGCGGGCTCGCGACGCTGCGCTGTGGAGGATGCGAGATGCCGTACGCGTCGAGCAGCTCGGCGAGCTCGGCAGGCGCCAGCCAGCCGGGGCCGCGGTGCAGCGCTCCGTTCAGCACGCGTGCGGCGCGAGCGACGTCGACCTTCAACTGGGCTGGCGGGTCCTCGGCCTCGCGGTCGCGCCAGATGCCGTAGCCAGCGGCGCGCGCAATCGCGCGCGCGGCGTTCTCGGGGAAGCGATACGCCGGAACGCGCGAGCCGCCCGGTGCGAGCGAGGCGAGCGGCGGCTCGGCCATCGTCAGGACGCTGGCGATCGGCATGGTCGCACGGTTCGCCGCGCGCTGGATCGCCGCGACGACCTCCACAGGGTCGCTCACCATCGGCGGCACGTAGATGGCGATCACGGCGTCGACACCGCCGCTGACATCCAGTCCGTCGATCGCGTGCTCGTAGTCCTGCGGCGAGGCGGCGGCGAGCAGGTCGACCGGGTTGCCGACCGCAGCGCCGGTGCGCAGGCCGGCCGCGAGGATCGCCTGGGCTTCGGACGGGAGCGCGACGACGTCGAGGCCAAGCGCCGCGCAGGCGTCGGCGCAGAGGATGCCGAGGCCGCCGCCGTTCGTGACGATCCCCACGCGCCGGCCGCGCGGCGCGGGCTGGACGGCGAGGAACGCGGCGACGTCGAACAGCTCCCCGAGGGTATCGGTCGGGATCACGCCGGCCTGGCGGAAGAGCGCCTGAACCGTCGTGTCGGAGGCGGCCAGCAGCGCGCCGGTGTGCGAGCCGGCCGCGTGCGCTCCGGCCGCCGAGCGTCCGCCCTTGACCGCGATGATCGGCTTGCAGGCGCCGACCCGACGGGCGACACGCGAGAAGCGACGCGGGTTGCCGAACGACTCCAGGTACAGCAGCACCACGTCGGTGTTCGGATCCGCCTCCCAGTAGGAGAGGAAGTCGTTGCCCGAGAGGTCGGCCTTGTCACCGATCGACACGAACGAGGAGAGCCCGAGCCCGAGCTCGCGTGCCGCGTCGATCACGGCGATCCCGAGTGCGCCGCTCTGCGACAGGAACGCGACGCGGCCCGCCGGCGGCTGGTGCGGGGCGAAGGTCGCGTCGAGACGGATCGCCGGATCGGTGTTCAGCACTCCGAGGCAGTTCGGTCCGACGAGCCGCATGCCGTCTCGCCGGCAGATCGCAAGCAGCTCCTGCTGGCGTCTTCGCCCGGCCTCGCCCGACTCGGCGAAACCGTCCGAGAGCACGACGAGCGCGCGAACGCCGAGCCGTCCGCATGCCTCGGCCTCAGCCGCGACGCCTTCGGCGGGAATCGCCACGACGACGGTCTCGACCGGTGCCCCGATCGCGTCGAGAGAGCGGTTCGCCGGCAGCCCGGCGACCGTGCCGCCGCGCCGGTTGACGGCATGCAAGGCGCCGGTGTAGCCGGCTGCGATCAGGTTGCGCAGGACGGCGCCGCCGACCGACCCGGCCCGATCGGAGGCACCCAGCACGGCGACCGAACGCGGTCGCAGCACGTGCTCGACGGCGGCCGCTGCGGCCTCGGCGTCGCGCCGGTCATAGCGCTCCCGCGCCGCAGGACCCAGCGCTGTGGGCATCGCGAGGTGCAGCTCGCCGTCGTGCCAGCGGATCGTCGGCTGCAGACCGCTCTCGCGGAAGACGTCGAGCATCGCACGGTTCTCGGGCAGTACGACCGCGGTGAGGCGATCGACTCCGCCGGCCCCGGCAAGCTCGGCGAGGTGCGCAAGCATCGTCGTCGCGATGCCCGCCTTGCGGAGTCTCGGATCCACGGCGAACGCGACCTCGGCCTCGCCGGGCTCGCTGCGCACAGCGCACCCGTGCGCGAGGATCGTGCGGTCGTCCCCGGCGACGGCGACGATCCCGAAGCGATCAGGCTGCCGGTCGACGGCCCACCTGGCAGCCGCGTCGAGGTTGGGTGCGGCGGTGAAGAATCGCAGCAGCCGATCGCGGGAATCGAGCTTCTCAAGCAGCGCGCGCATCGCCGGCGCGTCCTCCGCGCGCGGTGTGCGCAGCCGCACGCTCGTGCCGTCACGCAGCACGACGTCGACGGCGGGCTCGGCGGGCAAGGCGAGGGCCATACGGCCACGCTCGCCCATCGTTCCCGCGCCGTCATCCGCTTTCGACCCGGTCATCGTTGCGGAGAACTGCGGATGCGCCGCCTCCGCCTCAGCGCGGGGACGTCGTTGACGCCGTCGCCACATGCCAGGTCGGCCGATGCGCTCCTGGAGCAGCTCGACCCATCGGTAGTTACACCGAGACGTGATCGGTGCGGCACCCCGATGCGGCGTTCGCTCAGTGGCGGCACGCTCCGAGACTCGGGCCCCAAGGGGGTCAGGGCAAACGCGAGGAGGCGGCGATGACCACTTCATCTTCAGCTCAGGAGGACATCCGCCCGGTTGACGTCGAGCTGGTGGTTGTTGGTCGTCGTCGGACTGATGAGCGTGGCCGCGGGCATCGTGGTGCTCGCCAAGCCGAGCGACAGCCTCACCACGCTCTCCGTCGTGGCGGGCATCTTCCTGCTGAGCCGGACCGGGTTCGACGGAGACCGGTTTATGTGGGTTGAGGTGGTCTCTCGGTGAGCGTAGTCGGCGCGTGGTCGTTGGGGCTGCGCGGCGCGAGCCCGGAGGGCGAGCGCAGCGCAGCTCCGAGGAGATCCTTCTCGTAAGCGGTTTCGAACTCGGCGGGTGGGATGTCGCCGAGCGCGCCGTGGAGGCGGGCTTGGTTGAACCAGCCGACATATTCGACGATCGCGAGCTCGAGCTGGGTCCGGGTGCGCCAGACGCGGTCGGTGATCAGCTCGGTCTTGAACGTGTCGACGAACGACTCCGCGAGGGCGTTGTCGTAGGCATCACCGGTCGATCCGACCGACGCGAGCACGGCGTGATCAGCGAGCGTCTGGGCGAACTCGATCGAGGTGTATTGAGTGCCGCGGTCGGAATGATGCACGAGCTGAACATCAGCGCCGTGCCGGCGGCGCGAGAGCGCCATCCGCAGCGCGTCGAGGAGCGGCGTGGTGCGCATGTGGGAGGTGAGTTGCCAGCCGAGGATCCGGCGGCTGAAGACGTCGATCACGAAGCTGAAGAACACCATGCCCTCCCAGCAACGCAGATAGGTGAAGTCCGCGACCCACAGCTCGTCCGGCCCCGAGGCGGTGAAGTCCCGCTCCACGAGGTCAGGACGCCGACTCGCCGCGGGATCCGGTGTCGTGGTGCGCCAGGACCGTCCGCGGCGCTTGGCGCCGCGAATCCCCGCCTCGTGCATCAGCCGCTGGACCTGGCAGCGCGGCACCGTCTCGCCGGCGCGCAGCAGCGCCTTCCAGGTGCGGCGGTAGCCATAGGCCTCGTAGTTCTCCTTGTGGACGCGACCGATCACGCCGAGCAGCCTTTCGTCCTCGACGACGCGGCGTGACCGCTCGCCGGTCGCGCGTTGGTAGTAAGCGGACGCCGACACCCCCAAGACCCTGCAGATCGGCTCGACGCCAAAGCGGCCGCGATGCCCATCGATATAGCGGCTCACTTCGTCCGGTCTGCGTCGAGCTCCTTCGCGAAAAACACGCTGGCCGACTTCAAGATCTCATTCGCCCGGCGCAGCTCGAAGTTCTCTCTGCACAGCCGCCGGATCTCCTCACGCTCACCGCTGCTCGCTCCGCTATCAGCCTCCGCCCGGCGCACCCTCTTGCGCAACGTCTCCATATGCATGCCGAGATCGGCAGCGATCTGCGCAATCGGCCGCTCGCTCTCCAACGCCAGCCGCACGCCTCGCTGCACCAGCTCCGCGGGGTACTTCCTCGGTCCTCCCATGACGCAACAGAACCCCTTCCTTCCAGGACAGCATCCTAGAAATCAGGACTCCGCGAAAGCCGGTCTGGCTCAGTGAGAACACGGCGAGCAACGGATCGCACGGCTGCTCTCCGCGCACACCACCTGCCGGCTCCAAGGCCGCTCGCTACACGCCTACCTCACCGACCTCCTCCACGCCCACGCCCGCGGCGACCCACCCCACTCCTCACCTGAAACCAACGGACTGAACGCTTACAAAAACCCCGGCGTTAGCAGGGGTTTCTATGAGGGGTGAGCGAGGGGACTCGAACCCCCGACCGCCTGGACCACAATCAGCGGCGCCGACCCGCCAGAAGAGCCGCGTTCCAGGGAATTACCACGTCTGTCGTGGCAGCGTATGTGGTGGATATGGCCGCCGTTTCGGGGCGATTTCGGCGGATTCAGGCACTTAAGGCCTGAGTGCCTTTTCGGCCGCGCGGGCCAGCCGAGAGCCCTCTCCCCCGCCGAGTCAGCATCCCAGCACTAACGATTCTCGGAGCGTGTGGTCCTGGGCCGGGCAGCGCAGGGTCAGGTCGCCTAGAGCCGGGTCTCGCGCAGCTGCCGCACGCACTCGGCCGGGGTCCAGACCGGTGGCTGGTCGCGACCGGCCTCGATCAGGTCGCGATCGCCGCTGACGATCGCCTCCACGCCGCTCGCCCGCCAGGGCAACGAGGTAGTCGTCGTGAGGATCGCGAGTCGCGCCGGGGCGCGCCGGAGGATCCTCGGCGCTCGTGGCGTGCCGCTCGAGCCGCCCGAGCAGCTCTCGCGCTTCGCGCTCAGAGAACCAGCGCCGAAACTTCGGTCGCAAGACCACCCGCCGCAACTCTGCCAGCAGCTCGCCGCTCACGACGACCTCGAGCTCATCGTCTGCCCACGCGTCGAGCAGTCGGGCCGGTGGCGAGTCCGCCGGTGAGATCAGCGCGGAGACAAAGACGCCGGGGTCGATGACGACCCGAATCACGCAGCGTCGCGTCGCTCACGACGCGAGGCGCGCAGCTCCTCGTAGGCGATCCGCTCGGCCTCTTCGCTGGTGAGATCCGACCGCGCGCGCGTCCCGTCGACAAGACGCCGCAGCAGATAGGCGTTCAACGCCCGCTCGACGATCGCGTCATCACCGAGCCCCTCCGCGCGCTCGCCGAGCTGCTCACGCGCGCGCGACCGTCTCCGCATCGAGCGCGACGCTGACCTTGTCCCGCGAACTCATGCCCACACGGTACTGAGAGGCACGGACCGCGTGAAGGGCCCACTCGGCCAGCGACGCGCACAGCGGACCCGCGACCGCACGCAGCCAGCTCTCGCATGCGATGCCAGGCCGCAGGTCATCGGGCATCGCTCCACTCGGCGCGGCGGGTGACCACGTCGACCGGATCGTCGCTGTGATGCGCTCCGCGAGCCGCTGCGCGACCGTCGAGCAGGTCACGTACGCTCGGCTGCGGCCAACCTGAACCGCGACGTCACACAGCTGGGCCACCCCACGAGCGTCGTCCGCGAGGCGCTGCCGCGCTGCGATCGGCAGCCGCCGCCGCACCGCCTGACGGCGAGCGTCGCGGGCACGAGCTCGGCGGCGACGCTGATGCGCGTGCACTGGCAGCACGCCGACGGTTGGACCGGGGACCGCATCGCGCCGCTCGGCGCCCACCCGGCGACGCTCCCGCACCCGCGCGCCGGCACGCGCGTCCGGGCGCGGCTCGACGCGGCGGCGACGCGCGTCAGCCGGCGGATCGGCCGCCGTCCGTGGCAGCGCGCGAGCGGCACGCGCCGCAGCTGGTCGCTTCCCGCCGCCGCGCGCGCGGGTCAGACGCTCTCGCTCGCGGTCCGCTACGCCGCCGGCGACGGCGCGCGCTTCGCGCTCGCCGTCTCCTGACCCGTCAGCCGCAGCCGGGACTGGTGAGGCCGCCCGCCGGGACCCTGTAGTCGAGCGTCGCGGCGGCGATCGGCGCGCGGCCGGAGCCGTACACGACCAGGTCGAAGACGTACGGGCCCTGGCCGCCGGGGGGCGCGGAGATGTCGTGCCAGGCGGTGATCGCGGCCTCGAGGGCGCACAGCGGCCCGCTCGGGGCGGCGCCGGCGTCGGTCGCCGGGTCGAAGGGGGTGCGGGGAAGCAGGGTGACCGGTACGAGGGCGGTGACGCCCGCGCCGATCTGGGAGGTGTAGCCGACCGACAGCGCGATCGCGAACGGCTCGCCGGCGGTCCGCGTGATCCCGGTCGTGAAGAGGTGGTGGAGGAAGCCGCCGAGCGACGCGGCGACGCCGCCGCCGCCGGTCAGCTCGATCGGGTCGCCCGCGTCGATCGCGGCGGTCGCGTTGCTGCCGTCGATCAGCAGGCTGCCGTGCGTGAAGCTCCTGGGGTCGGGGATCGCGGGCGGCCGGACGCGGACGGGGCCGCTGCTGTCGTCCGCCGTCCTCCGGATCCGGGTCGCCGAGAAGGTCCAGGTCGCGCGTCTGGCGTCCCAGCGCGGCGCGCCGACCGTCAGCACGACCGAGACGGGGACGCGCGCGCCGCGTGGGACATAGGTCAGCACCGCGTTGGGGTCGTCCTCGGCGAAGTCGGCCTTGAAGCGCCGCGCGAAGTCGACGTCGGCGACGACGGTCGCCTGGCGCAGCGGCCGGTCGGTGAAGCGCGTGAGGTAGTCGCGCGCGCCGCGCAGGCGCAGCCTCAGATGCTCGTCGTCGGGTCCGGTCAGCGACCCCGATCCGCTCGGGATCGAGAACAGGTAGCTGGGGGAGGCCGCCCGTGGGGCCTTGGCGGCCGCGGCCGACGCCGTCCCGCCGGCGACCAGCGCTGCGACGCTCACGGTGAGGGCGGCGATCGCCCGGCTTCTGATGCGCATCATCTCCGGAGCCTATCGGCAGCGACGCGGCGGAGCGTGAGCTCGTGGGGCTCGCGAGCCGGGGAGCTGGCTGGCGAGCGGAATGCGGGTCCTGTTCGCCACCGTCGGATTGATCCTCGTCGTCCACGGCGTGATGCTGATCGGCGACCTCCGCGGCGCGGCGCGCTGGTGGCTGCGCTACTCCGAGCGCCAGCGCGAGCTGTTCGGGCGCTTCGTCGGCCCCCGCTACGACCGCGAGGGCACGCGCTGGCTCGGCGCGATGGAGGTGACGCTCGGCGTGCTGTTCCTCGGCGTCGGGATCCTCGGCGGATAGCGGCGCCGGCGCCGCG
>JAOPZA010000059.1 GCA_025964325.1 Conexibacter sp. | reverse complement strand
TCCGCACCGCGCGTGAGAGCGGATGCGCGCGGGCGCGCGCGACCGCATCGGCCCGCCCCACTATCAGCCCGGCCTGCGGCCCGCCCAGCAGCTTGTCGCCCGAGCAGCAGACGAGCGCGGCGCCGGCCCGCACCGAGCGGCGCAGCGGCGGCTCGTCGGCGAGCAGCGCCAGCGCGTCGGCCAGCACGCCGGAGCCGACGTCGTCGATCACCGGCACGCCGAGCTCGCAGAGCGCCTCGATCGCGACCTCCTCGACGAAGCCGAGCGTGCGGAAGTTCGACGGATGGACCCGCAGGACGGCGCCGGCGTCGCCGTTCGCCTCCAACGCGCGCACGTAGTCGGCGAGGCGCGTGCGGTTCGTCGTGCCGACCTCGACGAGCCGCGCGCCCGCCTGGGCGATCACGTCGGGAACGCGGAAGCCGCCGCCGATCTCGACCAGCTGCCCGCGCGAGACGACGATCGAGCGCCCGGGGCCGCCGAGCGCGGCCGCACACAGCAGCGTCGCGGCGGCGCAGTTGTTGACGACGATCGCCGCCTCGGCACCCGTCAGCTCGCACAGCAGGGCCTCGACGTGCGCGTGCCGCGAGCCGCGGGCGCCGCTCTCGAGCTCGAGCTCGAGGTTGCCGTAGCCCTCCGCGACGCGCGCGACCGCCTCGCGCGCGGCGCTCGCGAGCGGCGCGCGGCCGAGGTTCGTGTGGACGATCACGCCGGTCGCGTTCAGCACGCGCCGCAGCGACGGCGCCGCCCACGCGGCCAGCAGCTCGCGGGCGCGCTCGAGCAGCTCGTCCCCGGCGGCGACCGGCCCGTCGCCCGGTCCGCCGGCACGCACGGCGACCGTCTCGCCCGCCGTCAGCTCCTCGCGCCGAGCCGCGATCGCGGCACGAGCGGCCGCGACGGCGCGCCCGTGCGGCACCCCGCCGGCGTCGAGCCGCGCCGCCAGCGACTCGACCGACGGGAGCGTCCGCAGGCGCTCCTTCAATCCCAGCCCGGTGGCTTCCCCTCGACCCACTCCGCGCCCTCCGTCGAGACCTCCTTCTTCCAGATCGGCGCGAGCGCCTTGATCCGGTCGATGATCTCGCGCGCACCCTCGAACGCCTGCGGCCGGTGCGGCGAGGAGGCGGCGACGATCACCGACGGCTCCGACAGCGGCACGCTGCCGATGCGGTGCTCGGCCGCCGCCGCGCAGAGGCCGTAGCGGGTGATCGCCTCGCCGACGATCGCGCGCAGGTTCGAGATCGCCATCTCGGCATAGGCCTCGTACTCGAGCGACGGCACCTCGCGGGTGACGCCGCTGAACGTCACGATCGCGCCCGCCTGCGGGTGCCGCACGAGCGTGGCGACGGCGTCGAGCGACAGCGGCTGGTCGGTCAGCCGCACGTGCCAGGGCACGCCCGCGGCCTCCGTGCCGGCGTCGCCCGAGCGGCGGTAGCGGTCGAAGAAGCCGCCGGGTCCGGCGCCGCCCGAGACGGGCGGGATCAGCGCGAGCTCGTCGCCGGGGCTCAGCACGACGTCGCCGTCGGCGTACTCGCGGTTGACGGCCATCACGAGCGGCAGCCCGGCCGCGAGCGAGGCGACCGCAGCGGTCGCGAGCGCGTCGCGGACGCGCGCGCCCTCCGGCAGCTCCAGCTCCAGCACGTTCGTGCCCGCGCGCTCGCGGAGCATGGCGAAGAGACGAACGCGGACCTGCACGCAGCACAGCCTACGCGAGCGCTGCCGCGGATCGCAGGGCGGCGAAGTAACCTTCGCCGCAGATGGGCGTGACCGAAGACCATCGCTTCATTGCCCCGATCGTCGGCCCCGACGATCCACGGCACTTCACCGACTCGGGCATCGAGATCAAGCCGCTCTACGACGAGCGGGACGTGCCCGAGCAGCTCGAGCTGGGCGAGCCGGGCCAGTTCCCCTACACGCGCGGCGTGCATCGCGAGATGTACCGCAAGCAGCTCTGGACGATGCGGCAGTACGCGGGCTATGCGTCCGCGAAGGAGTCGAACGAGCGCTACAAGTACCTGCTCGCACACGGCTCGACCGGGCTCTCGATGGCATTCGACCTGCCGACCCAGCTGGGCCTCGACTCGGACGACCCGCGCTGCCTCGGCGAGGTCGGGCGCACCGGCGTGGCGATCGACACGATCGACGACATGCGGACGGCCTTCGACGGCATCCCGCTCGACAGAGTCTCGACGTCGATGACGATCAACGCACCCGCGAGCGTGCTGCTGCTGCTCTACCAGCTCGTCGGCGAGGAGCAGGGCGTCGAGCCCGCGCAGCTGCGCGGCACGACCCAGAACGACATCCTCAAGGAGTACATCGCGCGCGGGAACTTCATCTACCCGCCCGAGGGCTCGATGCGGCTGACGACCGACCTGTTCGCCTACTGCAAGGCGAACGTCCCGAGATGGAACACGGTCTCGATCTCCGGCTACCACTTCCGCGAGAAGGGCTGCTCGGCCGTCCAGGAGGTGGCCTTCACGCTCTCCAGCGGGATCGCCTACGTCCAGGCCGCGCTCGACGCAGGCCTCGCGGTCGACGACTTCGCGCCGCGGCTCGCCTTCTTCTTCAACGGCCACAACAACGTCTTCCAGGAGGTGGCGAAGTTCCGCGCCGCCCGGACGATGTGGGCGCGGATCATGCGGGAGCGCTTCGGCGCGCAGGACGAGCGCTCGCTGAGACTGCGCTTCCACACGCAGACCGGCGGCGTGACGCTGACCGCGCAGCAGCCGCAGAACAACATCGTGCGCGTCGCGCTGCAGGGCTTCGCCGCCGTCTGCGGCGGCACGCAGTCGCTCCACACGAACGGCTTCGACGAGGCGCTCGCGCTGCCGACCGAGGCGGCAGCCAAGATCGCGCTCCGCACGCAGCAGATCATCGGCCACGAGTCGGGCGCGTCGGACACCGTCGACCCGTTCGCCGGCTCCTACTACGTCGAGGCGCTGACGGCCGAGATCGAGGAGCGCGCCGGCGAGCTGATCGCGAAGGTCGACGAGCTGGGCGGCTCGGTCAACGCGATCGCGTTCATCAAGAACGAGATCGAGGAGTCGGCCTGGGGCTACCAGGAGCGCTACGCGCAGGAGCAGGACATCGTCGTGGGCGTCAACAAGTACGTCGACGAAGCGCTCGAGGTCCCAGACCTGCTGCGGGTCGACCCCGAGTCCGAGCACGAGCAGGTCGCGCGCCTCAGCGCCTTCAAGGCGAACCGCGACCAGGAGCGGGCCGATCGCCGCCTCGAGGAGCTGCGCGTCGCCGCCCGCGGCAGCGAGAACCTGCTGCCCTACATCCGCCAGGCGCTGAAGGACCGCTGCTCGATCGGCGAGGTCAGCGCGGCGATGCGCGACGTCTTCGGGCGCTACCAGCCCGACATCTGAGCCGCGCCCGGCGCGGCTCGCCGCTCCGACCACATTCCTACGCCACGGCGATGTTAGAGTCGCGCCGTACCGGCCCCGGGCGAAGGGACGCGCGATGGAACGTCGGTTCACACGTCGTCAGGCGATCGAGCGAACGCTCGCGGCGGGGGCGGGCGCCGGGCTCGCGGGCGGCGCGCTCGACCCGGTGGTGCAGGCCGCGCTCGCGGCGGCGCCGAAGCGCGGCCGCCTGCGGGACATCGAGCACATCGTGATCCTGATGCAGGAGAACCGCTCGTTCGACCACTACTTCGGCTGCTTCCCGGGCGCGCGCGGCTTCGACGACCCGCGCGAGCGCAGCGCCTTCACGCAGCCCGGCTTCCCGCAGGCCGGCTTCGGCGGGTACCTGCAGCCGTTCCACCTCGCGACCGGCGGCCAGCCGCACTGCACGTCGGACATCACGCACGACTGGGGACCGCAGCACCGCAGCTGGAACGGCGGCGCGATGAACCGCTTCGTGACCGAGCACCTCGCCGCCGACGGCGACGCCGCCGGACCGGTGACGATGGGCTACCACACGCGCCAGGACCTCGCCTTCTACTACGCGCTCGCCGACGCGTTCACCCTCTGCGACAGCTACCACTGCTCCGTGATGGGGCCGACGGACCCGAACCGGCTCTACAGCATGTCGGCGACGCTCGACCTGGGCGGGAAGGCGGGCGGCCCGCTGTTGGAGACGCTCGCCGCGACGCGCCCGCAGTACCGCGGGCGCTTCACCTGGACGACGATGCCCGAGCAGCTGTCGGCGCGCGGCATCGACTGGAAGGTCTACACGAGCCCGAACGGCGGCGCGCTCGACAGCGTGCTGCCGTACTTCAGGCGCTTCCAGTCGCGCGGGCCGCTGCGCAACCGCGGGCTGAAGCCGAACTATCCGGGCGACTTCCGCCGCGACGTGCACCGCGGCGCGCTGCCGGCCGTCTCCTGGCTGCTCCCCGCGCTCATCAAGAGCGAGCATCCGGGCTTCTCCTCGGCGAAGGTCGGCGAGTCGGTCGCGCGCGAGGTGCTCGCGACGCTGACCGCGAACCCGAAGCTGTGGGCGAAGACCGCGCTGCTGATCACCTGGGACGAGAACGGCGGCTTCTTCGATCACGTCGCGCCGCCCGCACCGCCGCCGGGCACGTTCGGCGAGTACGTGACGGTTCCGACGCTGCCCGCCGCGGCCCAGGGCATCCGCGGCCCGATCGGCCTCGGCTTCCGCGTGCCGCTGCTCGTCGTCTCGCCCTTCAGCCGCGGCGGCTACGTCTGCTCGGACGTCTTCGACCACACCTCGATGCTGCGCCTGCTCGAGCGGCGCTTCGGCGCCGAGGTGCCGAACCTCAGCCGCTGGCGGCGCGGCGCGACGGGGGACCTGACGACGGCGTTCAGCTTCGGGCGACCGAATCGCTCCGTTCCGAGGCTGCCGGCCGTGCGCCTGAGCGCACAGGAGGTCGCCGAGGGCGGCTGCGGGAGGACGACGGCCGTGACGGTGCCGCCCAACCAGATGCCGACGCAGGAGCTGGGACTGGCGCGACGCCCGGTGCGCTGAGCCGGAGCGGGCGGGCGCCGGCCGGGCGCCGCCCAAACCGCGCGCCCGCGCCACGTTGCAAATGCTACTTGCATCGGAACATGGCTGTTTGCCATTGTCACGGTGCGGGCATGACGCCCGAAGGTTCGCGTTGCAGGCACTTTAGGAGAGGTGTGCACATGAGGAACGTCCCCGGGCGCTCGGCGCTGTCATTCGTCGCTGCGCTCTTACTCACGTTGCTGGTCGCGACGAGCGCCAGTGCGTTCTCGATCACGAGAGTCAGCGTGGAGGTCCGAGCGCCGAATACGCTCAGCCTCAACGGCAGAACGCCGACCACCGAGCCGACCGGCCCGTTGCCGTCGTCCGGATCCGCCGCTGCGGGCGCCCATCCGGTCTTCGACACCAGAATCGACTTCAGCGACACCGGCGCCCCGACCGCCGACAGCGTGAACTCGCTGAGCATCAAGCTGGCACCAGGGGTCCTGTCCTACATCAGCAACGTTCTCAGCTGCACCACCTTCGACGCGAGCTCAACGGCCGCGACGAACTGCCCGGACTCGGTCGTGGGTTCGACCACGACAGCAGTGACGGCTCAGTTCTTGACCCAATTCCCTCCGGCGCCGCTGCCTCCGGTCATTCCGCCAGGCAACATCCCGCTCGCGCTGCCCGGAACGATCTATCGGATTCCTTCACCGGATCCGGCGAGATATCCGACCGCGTTCGGCATCGAGATCCCGTCGCAGGTCGGAGGCGCGCCGATCAAGTTGGTCTCGCCGATCAGCATTAATCCGGATGGCCTCGGCCTCGTCGCCTCGCTGAGCGGCCTGCCGCACACCGCAGCGATTCCGTTCCTCGGCGACGTACCGATCCACATCGACAGCATCACCCAGACGCTGTACGGCTACAGCGCCGCTGGCAGAGGGCTGTTCACGAACCCGACATCGTGCATCGATGCGCCAGTCAGCGTGACCGCAACGTCGTACGCCAACGCGACGGGGAGAGCCAGCGACAGCTACACCCCCACCGACTGCGGCAACGTGCCGTTCTCGACCTCTCTGGCGGCCACAGCCAATCCGTCGACGAACGACTCGCCGTCCGCGATCAGCGTCGACGTCCAGCCAGCGAACGTCCAAGTGCCGCGCATCACGTCGCACGTGAGAGAGACGACGGTCGTGCTGCCTCCGGGCGTCCTCATCAACTCCGCGCTCGCCGCGCGGCTCGATGCGTGCACCGACGCCGGCTTCAGTCAGAGCAACACCGGCGTCGCCGCGAACTGCCCGGCCTCCTCGGCGGTCGGCGACATCAACTTCGTCTCGCCGATCCTCGGCCAGTTCCCGGGCAGAGCGTACTTCGGCACGAGCACGCCGACCGACCTGCTGCGGCTGTTCCTCGACGTGCCGCTCTTCGGCGCGCACATCAAGATCTCGGCGCACGTCCGGCCGGATCCGAACACGGGTCAGGTCACGACGATCTTCGACGCGCTGCCGCAGATCGCGTTCACCGACTTCCAGCTGACCTTCAGAGGCGGCCAGCAGTCGGCGCTCGTGACGCCGACGACGTGCGGCACGAACACGGCCACGGCCGTCGTCTCCCCCTGGTCGGGCGGCCCCGTGTCCACCCCCTCCGGCTCGTTCACGACGTCGGGCGACGGCAGAGGCGGACCGTGCTCGCGCACGTTCGCCCCGACGATCGCCGCGAGCGTCGGCAGCACGAAGGCCGGCGTCTCGACCCCGTTCACGCTGAAGGTGAACCGGCCCGATCGCACCGTGCCGTTCAGAAGCATGAAGATCTCGATGCCGCCGGGCCTGATCGGCAAGATCGCGCTGCCCGGCCTGACGCAGTGCTCGCTCGCGCAGGCAGCGGCGGCCAGTTGTCCGGCCTCGAGTCGCGTCGGGAGCGCGGCGTCCGTCGTCGGCTCGGGCTCCGAGCCGCCGACGCTGCCCGGTGACGTCTACCTCGCGGCGCCGAAGGCCGCGGGTGACCCGGCCTCGCTCGCGATCGTCGTGCCCGCGAAGCTCGGCCCGGTCGACACCGGGACGATCGTCGTCGGCGCGCGGCTGACGCTGCGGGGAGACGGCGGGCTCGACGTCGTCAGCGACGCGATCCCCGCCCTCCAGAGAGGCATCCCGCTGGCGATCCAGCAGCTCACGATCACGCTCGACAAGCCGGGCTTCATGCAGAACCCGTCGAGCTGCGGCGCCCACACGATCACGGGCAGCTTCGAAGCGCTCGACGGCGGCGCCGGGGCGAGCACCTCGACGCAGCTGACGACGACGGACTGCGGCGCGGTCCCGTTCGCGCCGCAGATCAGCGCGTCGGTCTCGGGCAGCGGGCTGACGAAGTCCGGCGCCCACCCGGCGCTGACGACGCTGATCCAGCAGAAGGTCGGCGAGGGCGCGATCCGGACCGCGAAGGTCACGCTCCCGCGCACGCTCTCGACCAACGTGGCGGCCCTGCTGGCGGGCTGCTCGCCGGCGAAGCTCGCGGCCAACGCGTGCCCGAGAAGCTCGCAGGTCGCGAAGGCGACCGCGAACAGCCCCCTCGTCGCCCAGCCGCTGAGCGGCCCGGTCTACCTGATCGTCGAGCGAGGCAGAGTGCCGCGGCTGCGGGTGCAGCTGCGCGGTCCGGTCGCCGTCGACCTGAACGGCATCATCTCGTTCGCCAGAGGCGGCGGGCTGATCACGACGTTCGACAACATCCCGGACCTGGCGCTGACGCGCTTCCAGCTCGCGTTCCACAGCGGCAGGCTGGGTGTGATGTCGGTCGTCAACAACCTCTGCTCGCCGACGCCGAAGATCAGCGCGACGTTCACCGGCCACAGCGGCAGAGTCACGAACCAGTCGCACCCGATCGCGGTCACCGGCTGCCCGCCGGCGGCGTCCGCCTCGATGCGCTTCCGCGGCAGCTCCGGCACGCTCTCCGCGAAGGTCTCGATCGCGAAGATCGGCAAGCCGCTCGCAGCCGTCACGGTCACGCTCCCGAAGGGTCTCGGCTTCACGCGCGGCGGCGTCGTCGCGAAGGCCGGCAAGACGAGCCTGAAGGGCAGGGCGACCCGCGTGAAGGGCCGCACGATCACGCTCGACCTCGGCAGGAAGGGCGCGAGCAGCGTGACCCTGAGGGTCGGCAAGGTGACGGCGAGCTCGACGGCGCTCGCGCGCAAGCTCAGCAGCAGGAAGGCGAAGCTCCGGCTGACGGTCAGCACCCGCGACATGGCGAAGCACCGCACCAAGGGCACGATCGCGCTGCGGCTGCGCTAGCGCGGCAGCAGCGGCGACGCAGGAGTCGTCGGCGTGGTCGGGTAGCGTCTCGAACATGAGCGCTCCCGGCCACGTCGACTTCTACGCGATCGTCCTCTTCCTCCACATCGTCGCGGCGCTCGCCGCCTTCGGTGTGACGTTCGCCTATCCGATCATCGACGCCGCGGTCCGTCGCATCGACCTGCGCTCGGTCCCGACGTACCACGAGGTGCAGATCCAGATCGGCCGCAGGCTGATCACGCCGGCCGCGATCGTCGTGCTCGCCGCCGGCCTCTACCTCGCGCTCGACCGCTGGAAGGACGCCGGCAGCGGCTGGTTCACGGGCGCCGGCATCATCATCATCGTGATCCTCGGGATCGAGCACGCCGTGCTGATCCCGAACGCGCGCCAGCTGCGCGACCGCGCCGCGCTCGACCTCCAGGGCTCCGCCGGCGGAACGCTCGCGCTCAGCGCCGACTACGAGCGACTCGCGCGCCAGCGGATGATCTTCGGCGGCGTCGACCAGCTGCTCGTGGTCATCGCCGTGTTCCTCATGGTCGTCAAGCCCGGCGCGTAGACACGCGTCGTCTCGCCGCCCCTGGCGGCGTCCTCGGTCACTCGCGTGCTGGCGCACGCCACGTTCCCTGCGTCCTGGCCAGGAACGACGATCCTTCCGCGTGTCGCCGTGCAGGAGTCCCTGGGGGCAGCGGCGAACCTGACCTCGATGGCCGAGCAGGAAGCGCGCCGCACGTTGATGAAGTCCGCGCCCGAGTTGTGGGCGGAGTTGAGCGACGCCGAGGCGCTGACGCGTCACCTCGGCGAGCTGGGCCAGATTCGGATCACCCGGCTGGAGCCCGAGACCACCGTCGCCTGGGAGGGCGATCGCGCAAGCGGCACGGTGGAGATCGAGCCGGCCGGGTGGGGCACGACGGTGACCGTGCGGGCGGAGGCGAGCGATGCGCCGCCGGAGCCGCCGGCCGAGCGCCGCCCGGTGCTCGTCCCGGAGCCGGAGGCGCCGCTGCCGGAGCCGACGCCGCTGCGGCCGCCGCCCGCTCCGCCGGCGCCTGCG
>JAOPZA010000151.1 GCA_025964325.1 Conexibacter sp. | reverse complement strand
ACGGCGTCGAGACCGGCGTCTACTCGACGCCTAATGAGCTGTTCCTGGCCTTCAGCCAGAAGAAGGTCGGCGTCCACGCCCGGATCAAGATGCGGCTCCCGGCGCACAAGAAGCTCAAGGGCGAGGGCGAGAAGGAGTTCACCCCTGGGATGGTCGTCACGACCACCACCGGCCGGGTGATCTTCAACGACATCCTCCACCCCAAGATGCCGTTCTACAACATGGCGCTGGGGCAGAAGCAGCTCCAGGGGATCATCGCCGACTGCTACCAGATCCTCGGCCGTCGCGAGACGATCAACCTCCTCGACGCCATGAAGGACCTCGGCTTCCGCGAGTCGACCCGCTCGGGGCTGTCGTTCGCCACCGACGACCTCAAGACGCCGTCGACCAAGGAGCAGATCCTGGGCGAGACCGAGAAGGAGGTCGGCAAGGCGGCCAAGCTGTACCACCGCGGCATCATCACCGAGCAGGAGCGGTACAACAAGGTCCTCGACGCCTGGACGCACGCCCGCGAGCGGATCACCACCGAGATGATGGATCAGCTCAAGAACGACGTCCGCAACGGCCAGGTCTACCTGAACCCGATCTTCCTGATGGCCGAGTCGGGGGCCCGCGGCGGCGTCGAGCAGATCCGGCAGCTCGCCGGGATGCGCGGGCTCATGGCCAAGCCCTCGGGCAAGATCATCGAGACACCGATCAAGGCCAACTTCCGCGAAGGCCTCAGCGTGCTCGAGTACTTCAGCTCGACGCACGGGGCCCGCAAGGGGCTGGCCGACACGGCCTTGAAGACCGCCGACTCGGGGTACCTGACCCGCAAGCTCGCCGACGTGGCCCAGAACGTCGTGATCACCCAGGAAGACTGCGGGACCTCGCAGGGGATCACCAAGGGCGTCATCTACAAGGGCGAGAAGGTCGAGGTCAGCCTGACCCAGTCGATCCGCGGGCGGGTCAGCCGGGTCAACATCGTCAACCCGATCACCGACGACGTGGTGGTCAAGGAAAACGAGATGATCACCATCGCCTCGGCGCGCAAGCTCGAGGAGATGAACATCGAGAAGATCCAGGTCCGGAGCCCGATGACCTGCGAGGCCTCGCTCGGGATCTGCCGGCGGTGCTACGGGATGGACCTGTCCACCGGCCAGCTCGTCGAGCCCGGCATGGCGGTCGGGATCATCGCCGCACAGTCGATCGGCGAGCCTGGCACGCAGCTGACGATGCGGACGTTCCACACCGGCGGCGTCGCCGGCGCGGACATCACGCACGGCCTGCCGCGCGTCGTGGAGCTGTTCGAGGCGCGCAGACCGAAGGGCCTGGCGAGAATCGCCGAGGTCGGCGGCGTCGTCGAGATCGAGGAGACGGACAAGGCGCTGACGGTCGTCATCACCGACGACGGCGGCGACGAGCACCGTCACACGTTCCCGCGGCGCACGCGGCTGTTCGTCGAGCGCGGCGAGAAGATCGAGCCGGGCAAGCAGCTCAACGAGGGCTCGGTCTACCCGCACGAGCTGCTCGCGATCCGCGGCCGCACCGAGACCGAGCTGTACCTCGTCAAGGAGGTGCAGGAGGTCTACAAGTCGCAGGGCGTGGACATCAACGACAAGCACATCGAGCTGATCGTGCGGCAGATGCTGAAGAAGGTGCGCGTCGACCAGAAGGGCGACACGGACCTGCTGCCGGGCGTCTTCGTCGACCGCTTCGACTACGCCAACATCAACCAGGCCGTGATCGACCAGGGCGGCGAGCCGGCGCAGGCCGAGGAGATCATCCTCGGCATCACGAAGGCCTCGCTCAACACGGACTCGTTCCTCTCCGCCGCCTCCTTCCAGGAGACGACGAAGGTTCTGACCGACGCGGCGCTCGAGGGCAAGATCGATCGCCTCAACGGTCTGAAGGAGAACGTGATCATCGGCAAGCTGATCCCGGCTGCGACCGGGCTCAGACGCTACCGCCGGATCGAGATCGAGCCGGCCGAGCCGCTCCCCCGCGGCATGGACGACGTCGGCCTGCTCGACCACGACGAGCTGGCGGCCGAGCTGGGTCTCACCGACGGCGAGGCGCTGCAGGGCTTCGGCCCCGGCATCGAGGCCGACCTCGCCGACCTCGAGGAGATCGGCAACGGCGGCGGCTCCCAAGGCTTCGCCGAGGAGCTCGCCGAGCTCGACGTGCCCGACGAGGGCAGAGGTTCGTAGCTGACGGCTCCATGTGAGCTGGATCGACGGCCGCCCCCCCGGGGCGGTCGTTTGTCTTTGTCCGATCGCCTGGCGCCGATTGAACTGCGAGTTCGGCTGGCGCCGAACATCGCGCACGCGGCCCCCCGCGGTTCGGCGTCAGCCGAATGCCGCCGACCAGATTGTCAGCATCGTTACGTCCCGCTCCGTGAGTCCGACGGCCGGATCGGTCGGCACGAGGAGTGTCGGCGCGCCGGCCTGTGCGCGGGCGTGCGCCCAGTCGGCGCAGCTCGCGTCGTGCGCGTCGTCGATCCACGCGAGCGGACGCGCGCCGGCATAGGCCTCGATCGCCGCGAGCTTCCAGTGCGCGTGGGCGGGCCTGACACCGCCGGCAGGCCGCTCGAAGGAGAGGTGCGGATAGGGCCCGGGCAGCCCGAGCGCGTGCGGCAGGTAGTCATTCGCCTTCTCCTCCCAGCCCGTGCACCACACGGGCTCGAAGGCATCTGACAGCCGACGCAGGTGATCGCCGGCGGTGGCCGAAAGGAAGTGCGCGATGCCGTCGACGAGCAGGAAGCGACCGGGTGGCGGCGCGTCCGGCGCAAAGCCGAAGAGGGAGATCACGCCGTCGACGTCGATCAACAGCAGAGGAACCGCTTCCGCCATCTGTACGAAGTCTTGCGTGGAAATTTTCTCATCGCGCCGCAGACCCGTGATCGCTAACCTGCTTCGATCTGACGAGCGGCCTCAAGCGGTCGCCTCCCATGTCCAGAGCATGGGAGAGGCTTTAGGCGCATCAGTCATGGTTGCCTTCATGGCAGCCACTCATTTCGATTTATGACGATTTATATTGGCATTGCGCTGGCAGCCGTCTGCGCATTCACCACGAACCTCGCGTTCCTCTACAAGCACCGCGGTGCCTGCGCCGCGCCGTGCGTGGACGTGCGGCATCCGATTCGCTCGGGCGTCGGGCTCTTCCGCTCGCGCTGGTTCGCGCTCGGCATGCTCGTCGCCGTCGGCGCCTGGCTCTTCCACGTCGGCGCGCTCGCGATGGCGCCGATGTCCGTCGTGCAGGCGGTGCTCGCCGGCGGCGTCGTGATGCTCGCCGTGATGGCCGAGCGGATCTTCGGCTTCCGCGTCGGGCCGCGGCAGTGGATCGGGCTCGGGATGACGGCGCTCGGGATCGTTCTGCTCGGCATCACGCTGCCGGCCGTCCACGGGGCGCACTCGCAGTTCTCGCTGCCCGGCATGATCGCCTTCGAGGCGGGCCTCGTGCTCGTCGGCGCGCTCCTGATCATGGGCAAGCGGATCGGCGCGCCCGACCACCATCACGGCGTCATGCTGGGCGCCGCGTCGGGCCTCCTGTTCGGCGTCTCGGACGTTGCGATCAAGGCGATCTCCGGGCTGATCGGCGCCCACGGCGTGGTCGACGGCCTCTTGACCCCCTGGCTGATCGTCACGGTGCTCGCCTCGGTCGCCGCGTTCTACGCCTCCGCGAAGGGCCTGCAGGAGGGCGAGGCCGTCCCCGTCATCGCGATCACCGGAACGGCCGCCAACGTCACGGGCATCGCCGGCGGCATCGTCGTCTTCGGCGACCCGCTCCCGGGCAGCGCGCTCGGGATCGTGCTCCAGGCGGTCGCCTTCGTGCTTGTGATCGCCGCCGCGGCGCTGACGCCCGCGCCCGTACGGGCCGCCGGCGCAGCCGCCGCCTGAGCTCCCCGCCGCCCAGATTCCACGCCGCGTCCAGTCCGCGCGGCGTGTTGTCCGTCCGTCTACAGCCGACGGGTGCATCCTGGCCGCGGCGCCGGCACGCGCGGCGGTGGGCCCGTCGGCGCTCCGATCGACGACCTCTGACGCTGCTCGGGCGTCGCTCCGGCGCTGCCGAGGCGCCGACGCGCCGTTCGGGACAACGCCGTCGTCTGTCCCTGCCGCGACGGCGGTTGCCCCGCCGTCCGGCCGGGCACTATCGTTGTACGCAGAGGCGTAAACCGCATCCGTTTTGGAGGAAGATCCGTCAATGGCGACGACTGAGCCCGCTGTTCCGAGCGACACGAAGACCCTGCAGGAGCTGGCCAGACGCCATCTCTGGATGCACTTCACGCGGATGGGTGCCTACGACCAGGTCGAGGTCCCGATCATCGTCAGAGGCGAAGGCTGCTACGTCTGGGACGAGCACGGCAACCGCTACTTCGACGGGCTCTCCGCGCTCTTCTGCTCGAACCTCGGGCACGGCCGCGCCGACATCGCGCAGGCCGGCGCCGACCAGGCGAAGGAGCTCGACTTCTACTCCACCTGGTCCTACGCGCACCCGCGCGCGATCGAGCTGGCAGCGCGGATCGCGTCGCTCACGCCGGGCGACCTGAACCGCGTCTTCTTCACGAGCGGCGGCGGCGAGGCGGTCGAGTCGGCGCTGAAGCTCTCGCGCCAGTACCACAAGCTGACGGGCAACCCGAACAAGACGAAGGTGATCGCGCGCGAGGTCGCCTACCACGGCACCCCGCTCGGCGCGCTCTCGGCGACCGGCATCACGAGCCTGCGGACGCCGTTCGAGCCGCTCACGCCCGGCGGCTGTCACGTCCCCAACACGAACGTCTACCGCCTGCCGGAGGGCGTCCCGGTCTCCTCACTGGCGGAGGCGGTGCGCGACCGCATCCTGTTCGAGGGACCGGAGACGGTCGGCGCGGTGATCTTGGAGCCGGTCCAGAACGCCGGCGGCACGTTCACGCCGCCCGACGGCTACTTCCAGCGCATCCGCGAGATCTGCGACGAGTTCGACGTCCTGCTGATCTCCGACGAGGTGATCTGCTCGTGGGGCCGTCTCGGCGAGTACTTCGGCTCCCAGCGCTACGACTACCTGCCCGACATCATCACGACCGCGAAGGGCATCACCGGCGCGATCGCCCCGATGGGGGCGATGATCGTCTCCGACCGCATCGCGGAGCCGTTCATGCACGGGGACGAGTCGTTCCTCCACGGCTTCACGTTCGCCGGTCATCCGGTCGCCGCCGCGATCTCGCTCGCCACGCTCGACGCGTACGAGGACGAGGGCGTGCTCGAGCACGTGCGCATGCACGAGGGCGCGCTGCGCGACATGCTCGAGTCGCTGCGGGACATCCCGATCGTCGGCGACGTGCGCGGCGCCGGCTACTTCCAGTCGATCGAGCTGGTGAAGGACCGCGACACGAAGGAGACGTTCACCGACGACGAGGCCGAGGTGCTGCTCCGCGGCTACCTCTCCGGCGAGCTGTTCCGCCGCGGCCTGATCTGTCGCGCCGACGACCGCGGCGACCCGGTGATCCAGCTGTCCCCGCCGCTGATCTCGACGCCGGAGCACTTCGAGGAGATCGAGGGGATCCTGCGTCCGGTGCTCGAGGAGGCGACGCGGCGCATGGACGTCCACGTCGGCTGAGCGGGTGGGCGCGCTGCGATGCTGACCGTCCGCGAGCTCGTCCGGGACCTCGACGTCCGCCTCCTGGCGGGCGAGGAGGGGCTCGACGCGCCCGTGCGCTGGGTCCACATCACCGAGCTCGACGACCCGACGCCGTGGATGTCCGGCGGTGAGCTGCTGTTGACGACCGGCCTGCAGCTGCAGGACGAGGCGAGCCAGCGCGCGTTCGTCGGCCTGCTCGCCGACCACCAGCTGGCCGGGCTCGGCTTCGGCACCGGCTTCTCGCACGAGAAGGTGCCGGAGGCGATCCTCGCCGCCGCCCGCGAGCGCGACCTGCCGCTCTTCGAGGTGCCCTACGACGTCCCGTTCATCGCGATAACCGAAGCCGCCTTCTCGCGCCTCGTCAACGAGCAGTACGCGATCCTGCGGCGCGCGATCGCCGCGCACGAGCGGCTCGAGCGGATCGTCCTCTCCGAGCGCGGGCTCGACGCCGTCGTCGGCGCGCTCGCGTCGCTGATCGGGGGCAGCGTGCTGATCTTCGATGCGCGCGGCGGCCTGCTCGTGCAGCGCACGTTCCGTCGCGAGCTGGGACCGGAGGCGCTGACCGCGCTCGAGCTGGACCTGCGCGAGCGCGCGCGGAGCGCGAGCAGCGCCGGCAGAGCGGGGGTCACCGCAGGCGCGACCGGTGGTCCACGTGGCTTCGCGCCGACCCACGTCGAGCTCGCCGGCCGTGCGCTCGCGCTGCCGGTCGTGGCGAGCGGAGCACGCGAGCGCGAGGAGACCGCTCCGGAGGGGCGCGCCGCCGCGGCGCCGCTGCAGGCGTGGCTGGTGGCGGCGAAGGACACGGGCGGGCTGTCGGAGTTCGATCGCCTGACGCTCCACCAGGCCGTCACGATCGTCGCGCTCGAGCTGCTGCGCCGGCGCGTCGCGGAGGACACGGAGCGCCGGCTCGCCGGCGACGTCGTAGCCGCGCTCGTCAGCGGCGACCTCGCCGGCACCGAGCTGGTGCGGCGCCTCGCGCCGTTCGGGCTCGGGGAGCGCGTCGGCGTGGTCGTGATGGCGCCGCCACGGCCGGGCAGCTCCGGCGTCGCCGCTGCCGAGGCCGCGCTCGCCCAGGCGCTGCGCGCGGAGGCCGCCGACGGCCTCGTCGCCGTCACCGACGCGCTCACCTGCGCGCTCGTGCCCGGCCTCGACGAGGACGAGCTGTTCCCGCTCGCGGAGCGGATCGCCGGTCGCGCCGAGCGCCTGCTCGGCGCGCCGCTGCAGCTCGGCGTCGGGCGCGCGGTCACGAGCGCCGACGCCCGCCGCGCCTTCCACGAGGCGCGCTGCGCGCTCGAGGCGCGCGCTCTCGCCCGCCCCGAGGGCAGCGGTGGCGACAACGGGCACGGGAGCAACGGCAACGCCGCACACGGCGGCGACGGCGCCCCCAAGACGACGGTCGCGACGTACCGCGACCTCGGCTCCTTCCAGCTGCTGCTCTCGCTCCAGGACGACGACGCGCTGCGCCTCTTCTGCGACTCGATCCTCGCGCCGATCGAGGAGAGCGAGGGCTCCTACGGCGGCGAGCTGATGCGCTCGCTGGAGGCCTTCATCGAGGAGAACGGGCAGTGGGAGCGCGCCGCGAAGCGCCTCTACTGCCACCGTCACACGCTCCGCTACCGGATCCGGCGGGTGGAGGAGCTGACCGGTCGCAGCCTCTCGAGCGCACGCGACCGGATCGAGTTCTGGCTCGCGCTGCGCGGGCGCGAGCTCGTGCGGCGCTAGCGCGCCGCATTACGAGTTCGTGCGGAGCTAGCGCTCCGCATTGCGAGTTCCACGGCGGCGCGTCGGCGCCGCGGGATGGCTGCGGGAACTCGTGCTCCGCATTGCGAGTTCCACGGCGGCGCGTCGGCGCCCGCGGGATGGCTGCGGGAACTCGCGGGCATACCGCGCATATGAGGGTCGGCGTTCCGAGTGAGGTCAAGGTGGACGAGTATCGGGTTGCGTTGACGCCCGCTGGTGTGCGTGAGCTGTCTGATGCGGGCCATGAGGTCGTGGTGCAGCGGGGGGCGGGGGAGGGCTCGGGGATCGTGGACGCTGATTACGTGGCGCAGGGTGCGGTGGTGGTGCCCGATGCGGATGCGGTGTTCGGTGCGGCGGATCTGATCGTGAAGGTGAAGGAGCCGCAGCCGGAGGAGGTCGCGCGGTTGGAGTCGCGGCATGTGCTGTTCACGTATCTGCACTTGGCGCCGGCGCCGGAGTTGACGAGGGGTTTGATGGCGTCGGGTGCGACGTGCATCGCGTATGAGACGGTGACCGATCGCAATGGCCGGTTGCCGTTGCTGGCGCCGATGTCGGAGGTGGCGGGCAA
>JAOPZA010000048.1 GCA_025964325.1 Conexibacter sp. | reverse complement strand
TAGCCGCGCTCGCGCGGCCAGCGGTAGGTGTCGCGCCAAGCGATCGTCTCCCACACGGTCAGCACGAGCTGGAAGCCCAGCTTGCGCTTCAGCTTCGCTGCCTGCGCGCTGTGCCAGGTGCCGATCTCGGCGCCGTGCACGATCGCGGCGCCGGCCAGGTGGCGCTCGAGGTCGAGGTAACGCTCGCCGGTGAGGTAGGCGAGGGCTCCAGCCGCGCGTCCGGCCGGCATGACGTCGCGCGGCGTCCTGACAGGAATCGCCGGGATCGCGACGCCATCGGTCTGATGCACGTTCGATCCCGTCACGAGCACGGAGACGTCGAACGTGGCGTTCAGCGCGGCCCACGGCGCGAGATCCCACACGTTCGCGTGGTGGCCGCGGAGGAGGACGACGCGCGGGCGATCCGGTGGGGCGCCGCTCATCGGTGCGCCAGCACCTGCCACTGCAGCGCGATGAACTCGCGAGTCCGTCCGAAGGTCGCGCGGTCGACGAGCTGGTTGCGGCCCATGATCGACGGCACGACGTCATCGACGTGCCAGCCGTCGTCGCGGAGCAGCGCGACGATGTCCCGGCGCGTGAACCAGCGCAGGTGGGTGCGGTCGCGATGGCCCCAATCGGTGTAGCCGAAGGTCCCACGCAGGATCAGGTCGCGCAGCAGCGAGAAGTGCCGAGCATTAGGCACCGAGACATGCACGCGTCCACCCGGCGCGACGAGCGGTCGCAGCGTCGCGAGCAGCGCGGCGGGATCCACGAGGTGCTCCAGCACGTCGTAGAGCACGACGGTGTCGAAGGGCCCGGTCAGCTCGCCGCCGGTGACGAGCGTCTCGGCGTCGCCCGCCAAGACGAGGTCGAGCACCTCGCGCGCTCTCGCCGCGGCATCGGCGTTCAGCTCGATGCCGACGATCTCCTCGGCGCCCGCCGCGCGCAGCGAGCGGCCGACCCCGCCTGCGCCGCAGCCGACATCCAGAACGCGTCCGAGCGGGCGCGGCAGGCGCGCGACGAGGTCGGCACGCGCGTTCGCGTAGTACGCGGGATCGTCGGTGACCTGGAAGGCCCGGGAGGCGTCGCTCATGCGCGTGAAGCCTACGAGGAGCGACGCGGGAGCGCGTTCAGCAGCTCGACCGGGATCGCCCGCAGCACGAAGGCGACGCCACCGTATGCCGCCAGCCCGAGCACGGCCGCGATCACCGGATGGACCGGCAGCAGGCCGGCGAGTGCGCCGATGCCGGCGGCGACCGCGATCTTCCAGAGGAAGCCGAAGCGGGGGAGCAGTGTGCGGTCGGCGCGGGCGAGCGCGAGGAGGTAGGCGACTGCCAGCACGGCCTCGCCGGCGACGGTCGCAATCGCTGCGCCCTGGGCGCCGAACGGCGGGACGAGCGCGAATGTCGAGGCCGCCGCGACGACTGCTGCGAGCGCGTTGGAGACGAGCAACGCGCGGTAGCGCTTGAGCGACAGCAGTCCGAACGACCAGGTCGCGACGAGGAAGCAGGTGATGAGCGCGAGCCCCTGGAGACGCAGCACCGGGATCGACTCCTGGAAGCCCGGCCCTGCGATCACGTCGATGATGAAGCGCGCGCCGAGCGCGATGCCGAGCGCGATCGCGACCCCCGCGAGCGTCGAGGCCTCGAACATCCGCTGCATCGCATAGCGCAGGCGCCCGCTGTCGTTGGCGGCGGCGTGAACGAGGATCGGGAACCCGGCCGAGACGGCCACCCACGGGATGCTATTCGCGACCTCGACGATCCGGAACGCCGCGGAGTAGATGCCGGTCTCGTGGGGCGTCGCGATGTACGACATCACGATCACGGCGAGGCGGAAGTAGATCAGCCCGACCGCGAGCGCGATCCCGTAGGGCAGCACCTCGTGGGCGACGGCGCGCCAGACGTGCAGATCGAACGAGGGCAGGAGCGAGCCGAGGTCACGGCGCACGAGCGCCAGCGTCGCGAGCAGCACCACGGCGCCGGAGACGACGCTCGCCCAGAAGAAAGGCACCAGCCCGGCGCCGGCCGCGACGAGCAGCACGATCGGGACGGTCAGCGCAGCCTGTCTGACGAGGTCGAGCACGGCGAGCGCACCGAAGCGCAGCTGCGCCTGCAGCGGCACGGAGTAGGACGCCTGCACGAGCAGCAGCAGCATCCCGATGCCGGCGACGAGCGAGCCGAGCACCACGACCGAGGGTTGGCCGGTCGCCCACGTGAAGACAACGGCCGCCACCAACCCGACGAGGGTGAGCACGAGTCGCAGACCGGTCAGGTTGCGCAGGTAGCGGTCGCGCTCTTCCCCCTCGAGCGCGATGAAGTGGCGGACCCCGAGGTACATGAGGCCACCCTCGGTGAAGCCGCTGATGATGAAGACGATCGACGTGACGGTCACGTAGCGCCCGTAGTCATCGGCACCGAGATGGCGCACCATCAACGGCACCGCGATGAGGCTCAACGCGATCTGCCCGACGAAGCTGCCGATTCGCATGGTGCCGCCACGGATCACCCGCTCCCCGGCGGATGGGTCGTCGAGCGGGCCAGCGCTCGAGTCGGTCGCGGCCAGCGCAGGGAATTCGCCGGGCTCGAGCTCCGGCGGATCCGACGACACGTTCACTGCTCGGCGTCGGTCGTGCTACGCAGCGCTCGGACGATCAGCGCCGGAACCGCCAGCAGCACCACGACGAGCAGCAGCCAGTAGAGCCACGGTCCGATCCAGCCGCCACGGAAGAGTGCGGCGCGCTGGAGCATGTCCGGCAGCAGCGCGAGCGTGCTGCGGGGATGGGCGACGCGGAAGGCGAGGTCGAGGTCGCTGGCCGGCGAGGTGGGCTTGCCGGCGAGCACGGCGGTACTCATGCGCGCGGCGACGTCAGGCCCTCCGTAGAGCGCGACTCTTCGCGTGCCGGCGTTCCGGAAGCAGACGTCCGCGTCGCCCCCCGCCGGGACGTGGCCGACCGCGACGAGCGGTCTCGCGCCATCGCCGTAGCCAGCCGCCAGCACGCCGCGCCCGAGCGGCGCTCTCGTCGTAGCTTGCAGGACGCTGACTTCGATCGGCTGCCCCGTTCTGGCAAATGTTCCGACGTGGAAGGCGACATCGTCGAAACCAGAGGCGATCGCGATCGGCTCCTGGCAGACCGTCTGGCCGGGCTTCAACGTGGCGACGGCGGCGTAGGACGGTACGCCGAGTGTGAACGCGAGCGTGCGGCGCTCGGTTGCACCAACGATCGCCAGCACGGCGCCCGCGGCGAGAGCGACGGCGAGGAAGGCGAGCATCGCTCTACGCATAGAACCGCGTCAGGACGAGGCCGAGTGAGAACAGCTCGAGCGTGAAGAGGCCGCCGAGCACGACGCCTGCGCCCACCTGTCGGGCGCTGCCACGCAGCCATGAGAGCGTCTGCGCGACGGCCAGGCCACCGATGGCGACGAGCGGGAAGATATAGCGTCCCTGCATGAACGGGCCGCCGCCACTGACGAGCTGGTGGTAGTCGGTCCAGTGCAGGCCGGCCAGCAGGACGAGCGTGGCAAGCCCGAGGAACACGGCGACGGCGCGGTCGATGCGGGCGCGGACGGCGACGAGCCGCGCGATCGTGCCGAGCGCGACGAATCCCGTGATCGCGAAGAAGATCGGGTAGAGCGGGTGGGGGAAGCGAACCTCGAGCCAGCCGAAGGCGGCCCAGCCCTGCTCGACCCAGATGTGGTAGGCCGGGATGCCGCCGCCGCTCAGCGTGAAGTCGGTCATGAACGGCAGCGGGGGGAGGTAGAACTGCCACAGATAGCTGAGCAGCTGTCTCCAGTTTGTGCCGCCCGGGGTGGAGGCGCCCGAGACCTGCGCGGCGACCGCGTGGCCCAGCGCCCGCGCGACGATCGCCCACGCGATCACCGGCACGGCCAGCGCGGCGATGGCAGCGAGCCCGAGTCTGACGGCCCGTGGACGCTCGCGGCGGATGCGCCAGAGGCCGAGGGCGAGCGCGAACAGTGCCGCGGGCACGAGCGCGTAGCTGGTCGCCTTCGTGACGATCGCGATTCCGGTCACGCCCAGCAGCCCGATCGCGGACGCCGGCGTGATCCCCCGCTTGATGATCCGCACGCCCAGCCACAGCGCCAGTGACCAGAGCGCGTAGAGCATCGCGTCCGGCCCGACCTGCGCGGAGACGAACACCGTCATCGGCATCAGGCCGGCGAAGCCGGCGGTGACGAGTTGCAGGAGGCGGTCGCGGCCGAACACCTCGCCCGCGAGCAGCCAGGCGCCGGCGACCGTCACGAGCAGCCAGAGGACCGCCGCGATGCGCATGCTCGTCAGCCGCGCGAAGAAGCTCCCGCCCGAGGCGATCGCGTACGGGACGGCGTCGTAGAGGTAGAACAACGGCGGGTTCGACGACGCCGGGTTGGTCCCGCCGCCGTCGCTGCGATCGCGCGCCGGTAGGCGGGCGTCCTGGCGCTGGAAGAGGTGCCAGGCACCGATGCTCCATTCGGGTCGCGCCAAGAGATTCGCCGCCGTCTGATCGCTGTTGACCGCGTTCTGCGCCGCGCTCTGCTCGCTCGAGAACGGTGGCCGCGGCGCCGGCTTGCCGGGCAGGCCCGGGCCGGCGACGAGCGACTGGACGTAGCCGAAATGCGACTGCTCGTCGGGCGCCTGGAAGGCGGGGACGACGAGCGCCCAGGCGACGCCGAGCAGCAGCACGGCGCCGAGCAGGGCCGTCAGCGGCGTCGGCACCGCGTGCCACCACCGGCGCAGACGGTCCCCACGGACCGGCCGATCTTGGGACAAGATATCGGTCACGCGATCAATCCAAGCAGCCGTCGGACGGCCCGCCAATAGAGCCGCTGCGCGAGGAAGGCCGTAGCCAGCGCGCCGGTGGGCCGCGGCAGGTAGGGACTGTCGAGCTCGGCCGTCAGCGCGGAGGCGAAGGCGCCCGCGCTGGTGCGGCGCAGTCGCTGCACCTCCGTACGCCGGCGCAGCAGCCCGGGGAGTGCCTTGATCACGGCGCCCTGGGAGAGGAGCTTCTCGCGAAGCCACCCGCCGCGCGCGGCGAGCGGCAGCAGCGCGAGCTCCGTCGCGACGAGGGCGGGCGCGACGGCGAGCAGCAGCGGCGTCGGGTAGTCGGCGAGCAGGGTCCGCCAGCGGTTCGTCTCCAACAGGAGCCACTTGCGGGTGCCCTTGTCGAAGTCGTAGTCGTGCTCGACGACCGCTGCCCGCGCGATCCCGACCCCGTAACCAGCGAGCCTCAGCCGGAGTGACAGGTCGACGTCCTCGACGTACATGAAGTAGTCCGGGTCGAAGCCGTCGACGTGGCTCCACGCCTCCCGTCGCACGACGAGCGCGGCTCCCGAGGCGAATGCGACTTCGCGGTCGACGCCCGATCGCACCACGGCATCGCACTCCCCGGCCCAGCCGAAGCCGAGGAAGTGGACGATCCCGCCGCTCGTGTTGATGCGCTCGCCGCCCGACAGCGTCACGAACGCCTGCCACGCGCCCCAGTCGGCATGGGCAACGGCTGCCGCGCGCAGCGCGTCGAGGCAGCCGGGCGCCGTCTGGGCGTCGGGGTTGAGGAACAGCAGCAACGGCGCGTTCGTCTGTTCGGCTCCCACGTTGCAGGCGGCGGCGAAGCCGAGGTTCGCGCCAGTCTCGTGGACTTGAGCACGCGGCAGCGCGTCGCGCGCGACCCCAGGGGTGCCGTCGCTCGACGCGTTGTCGACGATCAGCAGCTCGTCGTCCTCGCGCAGCTGCGGCGCGAGCGCGGCCAGTGTGGCGGGCAGGGCGGCGGAGCTGTCGTGCGTGACGATCACCACCGCCAGAGCGGGGTCCGGGCTCAACGGTGGCGGCTGAGCTCGCGGTCGGGGGCGTCATGCCCTTCCGCCGGCTCGTGTCCGTCGTCGAGCGTCGCTCGCTCCTGCGCGTCGACACGCTGCTGCAGCATCCCCAGGCGCTGCGCGAGCACCTTGTTCTGGTCGGCCAGGCGCGAGATCACGAGCGAGAAGTGCAGCAACAGCACAAGCACGAAGCCGAAGGCGATCGCGAACAGCGCCGACGGCGCGTAGTAGATGCCGACGGCATGCGCGACCTGGTTCAAGAGGCCGCTCCAGACGGCGAGGACCAACAGAACGGCCGACGCAAAAAGCCACAGCAGGGCGTAGCGCTCCATCAGTCGCCGCCGTCGCACGAGTTCGAAGACGAGCACGAACAGGCCGCCGGTGATGACGATCGCGACGATCTGGATCCGCAGCGCCATCAGAGCGAGGACTGGGCGGTGACCGGAGCGGGGTCGCCGAACTTCACGTTGGGCCGAGCGCGGAAGAGTCCGATGAAGATCGCGACGAGCACCTTGACCATGTAGTAGGCCGAGCGCGTCGGGTTGATCGACGAGACGCCGGTCGTGCGCGAGCGCATCGTGACCGACAGCTCCGCGCTCTGGAGCTGGTGGGCATGCATCATCAGGATCGCTTCGACTTCGGGGTAGTCGTGCGGGTAGTCGTGGGCGAACAGCTCGATGCCGCGGCGCGTCGTCATCCGAAAGCCGGACGTCGGATCGGTGACGGTCGAACCGGTGATCGCCGAGATGACGCGGGCGAAGATGCGGATGCCGACGCGTCGTGAGGCCGAGCTGCGGTACCCGTGGGCGTCGGCGGAGACGAAGCGCGATCCGGTCACCATGTCGAGCTGCGGGTTCTTCACCAGGTGCGCGAGCAGCTCGGGGATGTGACGCGCATCGTGCTGTCCGTCGCCGTCGACCTGGATCGCCACCTCGTAGCCCTGCTCTGAGGCGTACAGGTAACCGGCCTGCATCGCGCCGCCGATGCCCAGGTTGAACGGGAGGCGGATCACCTTCGCCCCGGCCTGCAGCGCGGTTGCCGTCGTCGCGTCGGTCGAGCCGTCGTCGACGACCAGGACGTCGAAGCCGTGGGCGTGTGTCATGACGTCCCGAACGACCGCGGCGACGGACCCGCTCTCGTTATAGGCGGGCACGATCGCGAGGCGTCTGTGCGGTGACTGGCGGATGGCGGACATTGTCATGCTGCTAGGTCGCGGTGTCGACAAGGTCGGAACGGCTGCGGACCCCCGGAAGTTGCGGCTGAAGTCTAGTCGTCGTCGGGACGGCTTTGGTTCTCGCCCCGCCTCGCCAGCGCGCGGCGCACGATTCTGACCGAGCATGCGGAAGCCCACCGCTCCGGCCCATCTTCGCCGGGGACGCGAACCGCGGTATGGCGCAACTTGTACATGGCGAGCACGTTTTGAGCATTCGGACGGCCCAGACCGGACGGAACCGGTTGGCTCGATCGCAGTGGCGCCCACATTGTTTCGGCCGTCTGGCGCGTGACCACCATCCATCGCATCGACTCGCGCCGTCCAGACGGCGTGTCGAGCCGTGCCCAAAACTGAAAGGACTCATCATGACCGTCTCCCGGACCATGTCACGTGCGTTCGTCGTGACGCTGCTCGTCGCGCTCGCGCTCGCCGGCATCGCCGCCTCGCGAGCCGCCGCTGACCCCTATCTCTACTGGACCTCGACCGGAGGGACGGTCGGTCGTGTGGCCACGGACGGCAGCAACCTCGACCCGAGCTTCGTGACCGGCGCCAGCGACCCGATCGGCCCCTCCACCGACGGCGTCCATCTCTACTGGGCCAACACCTCGACGAACAGCATCGCCCGCGCCGACCTCGACGGCGGGAACGTCAGCCAGAACCTCGTGACGGGCGCTTACGGCCCGCTCGGGACCACCGTCGACAGCGGTCACCTCTACTGGCTGAACCCGGGAATCTCAATGCTCGGGCGTGCCGATCTCGACGGCGCCAACGCGCAGCAGAACTGGTTCGGCGGTCCCGCGAACACGAAGGGGATCGCGATCGACGGCAATTGGATCTACTGGGCTGGCGGCGGCCGGATCGGCCGCCTGGCGCTCACCGGCTTCAGTGCCACCAGCAGCTTCGTGCCCGGCGTCGCGAACCCGGAGGAGGTCGCGGTCGATGCGCACTTCGTCTACTGGACCGATCCGGTTGACGGCACGATCGGACGAGCGTACTTGGACGGCAGCGGTGCCGAGAACGACTTCATCACCGGCGTCGGAAGCCCCAGCGGCCTCGCGCTGGATAGAACGCACCTGTGGTGGCCGGATGAGAGCGGCAACACGATCGGGCGCGCGAACCTCGACGGCAGCGATGTGCGCTCGAGCTACATCAGCGGGGTCGCCTCGCCGACCGGTCTGGCGGTCTCGGCGCCGGTCGCGATCGCGGTGCCCGTCGCGACGGCGAGCACGAGCGATCTCAACTTCGCCACGCAGGCGCTGGGAACCTTCGGCCCCCCGGAGACCGTGACGGTCAAGAACGAAGGGCAGAACCTGTTGCTCCCCACGACTGCACAGATCGTGGGCGTCGACGCAAGCGACTTCCTCGTGTCCTACGACGCGTGCAGCGGCGCGTCGATCGCTCCGGGTGCGAGCTGCAAGGTGCAGGTCCGCTTTGGCCCCGCCGCGAGCGGCACGCGCGTCGCGAGCCTTCATCTGCTGAGTAACGCCCATACGCAGAGCCCGCTCGTGGTCGGCCTGACCGGCAACGGCGGCACGCTCCCGGAGGGGCCACTGGGACCGGAGGGTCCTTCCGGTGGGACCGGGCCGCAGAGACCCGTGGGGCGAAGAGGTGCGACCGGTACGCCGGCCCAGGTGCGGCTCGTCCGCTGCAGGAACGTGAGCGTGACGACCGGCAGGGGCAAGGGGCGTCGCCGCGTCAAGCGCACGCGCTGCACCGTCACGGTCGTGACCCGGACGGTCCGCTTCACCGTCGCGACGGCAGGTGCGACGTCGGCGGTCGGCGCGCAGCTCGCAACGGCGCATGGCACGGTCGTCGCGCACGCCAGCGGCCGGCCGCGCGACGGGCGCCTCGTGCTCACACTGGCGACGAACCGTCGTCTCCCACACGGCCGCTACCGGCTGACGGTGACGACGCGAAGCGGTCAGGCGCGCTCGAGCAGCCCCGGGTGGATCACGATCCTCTGACGGTGCGCGGTGTGCGGTGGGCCCGGGCTGCACGGCTCGTGCCCACCGCGGCGTGCAGTCACTCGCCGGCTTCGCGCTCCCGCAGTGCGTGCCGCAGCCCCGACTCGACCTCGTCGGTCGCGACGTCCCAGGTGTGCGAGGCGACGAACGCCGCACCGTCGCGCGAGCGCTGCTGCCGCACCACCGGATCGTCGAGCAGCCGCTCCAGCGCCCCGGCCAGCGAGCGGGGCTCGAGCGACGCCAGCTCGATCGGGCCGTCCTCGCCGAAGATCGACTCGGCGCTCACGCCCGCCAGTTCGACGCACGGGAGGCCGCACGCGAGCATCTCCTTCGGCATCAGCGAGAAGTTCGTCAGCGAGAGGCACAGCCCGACGGTCGCCTCCGAGTAGAGCGTCGCAAGCTGCGGGCCGCGCAGGACGTCGAGGTGCTCGTAGGGAAACGAGGTCAGCGGCGGCCGGTCGGTGCCGAAGAGGACGATGCGCGTCTCGGGGCGGCGCCGGTACAGCTCTTCGAGCGCCATCAGCCCGATCGGCACGGCGCGGCGGTCGGTCGAGTGGCGCGCGTAGTAAACGACCGTGTCGTCCCGGCGCGGGATCGGCTGCGGCGCGTAGACGGCGTGGTCGACGCCGAGCTGGAACGCGTCGGCCGAGGCGCCGTAGCGGGCGGCGACGACGTCGCGCAGCCACGGGCTGGCGGCGATGCAGTGGAGGCCGTGGCGGTAGGTGTCCTCGGCCAGTCGGGACTCGGTCGAGGTCGGGAAGAACTCGGGTTCGTGGTCGTTGACGACGTACGCACGCGCGCGGCAGCCGTCGAGCAGCAGCATCGGGTGGACGGTCTGCCAGCCGGTCGCGATCGCGACGTCGGCGCCGTGCCAGTCGTCGAAGCCCTTGTGCACCGGCCCGTCGAACGGGGCGAACCACTCGTTGATCTCCGAACGCAGCACCGCGGGCCACGTGCTGCGCAGCTCGTCGTAGGTGTCGTGGATCCACACGCTGCAGACGTGGCCGCGGCTCTCGAGGCGCGAGATCAGCTGGAAGAGCGTGTTGTGCCCTCCGCTGCCGCGCCGCCACGGTGGCACGACGAGCGCGATCCGCAGCCGCTCGCGCTCGGCCATGCCGGGGATCGGGTCGAGCAGCGGCGCCGCGCCGTCGCGCATGACGCGTGCAGCGTCCGCGTAGTCCTCGGCGGCCCGCCGCGCGGGCACGCGGCGGGCGGGGGGCAGGACCGGTACGGTCGGCGCGGGCTCGGCCGCGGCGCTCGCCGGCTCGCCGCTCGCGCCGTCACCGCGCCGCTCCAGCGAGATCCGCTCGCGCATCCCGGGCGGCAGCTGCTCGGCACGGGAGCCGAGCGCCGAGAAGACGCGCCGACCGCTGTGGTGCACGACCGCCCGGCCGCCCCAGCGCATGCGGTCGCCGATCCCCGCGCCCTGCTCGCCCATCCAGCGGAGGTCCTTCGCGGTCTCCGCCCGGACCGTCCTCAGCGCCTGCAGCGGACCGAACGCCTCGACGTGCCCGGTCGTCGTGCGCAGTCCACGGTACTCGTCGAAGTAGCGGCGCATGAACTCGATCGCACCGTAGTCGTGCGCGTGCAGGACGGCGGCGGCGGGCTCGTAGGCCTTCAGCCAGCCGGCGCTGAGCAGGTCGGTCCCGAACGCCTGGTCCTCCGAGTACGGCACGTCGCGGAAGCGGATCTGCTCCCATGCCGTGCGGCGGTAGGCGGCGTTGACGTTGGAGAGGAAGGTCGGATCGCCCGCGCGTTGCAGCGTCGTGCCGCCGCCTAGCGCGAACGAGGCGAAGAACTGGCTCAGCTCGCGGGCGATCATCGGGCTCGTCTCGGGTCGCGGCAGGTGCGGCCCGTAGACGGCGCCGATGCGCTCGTCGCGCGTGAACGCGGCACGGTAGGCGTCGAGCCAGCCCGGCACCGGCGTCGCGTCCTGCGTCAGGAAGCAGATCAGGTCGCCGGAGGTGCGCTCGGCGCCGAGGTTGCGGGTTCTGCCGTGCCCGAACTGCGTCGCATCGATCTGCAGCACCTCGGCGCCCGCCCCGCGCGCGAGCTCGAGCGAGCGGTCGCGCGAGCCGGAGTCGATCACGAGCACCTCGTCGACGCCCTCGCGTGCCAGCGCGGCGAGCAGTTCGCCGAGGTAGCGCTCGCCGTCCTTGACTGGGATGACCGCGGAGACGCGGCTCACGAGCCGGGCAGCAGACGGCGCTTGATGCGCTTGAGCCGACGCAGCACGGCACGGACGACGCGGATCGCAGCTCGGAACTCGGCGGCGCCGCGCCTGCGCATCAACGCGTTGAGGTCGACGTGCCAGCGATCGAGCCAGTAGAGCCGCTCCTGCGCTTCGGCGACGATCCGGTTCGAGCGGTCGGCCTGCTCGACGAGCTCGCGCTCGAGCGCGGCGACGCGAGCGCGCAGCCGCACGATCTCCGCCTCCTGCTCGGCCTTCGTCGGCGCCGCCATCGCTAGAGGTTCTCCGCGATGCGCGGCGCTTCGCGGTTGAAGGTCCAGAGGCCGAGGACGAACACGGCGGCGATGATAGCCAGCGGGATCAGCAACCTGAGCGTCCCTCCCGCGGCGGTCGCCGCGCTCGGTCCGGACGGGTTGACGAAGGCGACGTAGACCTGCGTCAGGATCGTCGCGATCGGGTTGAGCGTGACGGCGACGTGCTCGAGCCCCGCATACTGCCCGGCCGTGTAGATGATCGGCGAGCCGTAGAAGAGGATCTGCTGCAGCACCTCCCAGATCGGCTGCACGTCGCGGAAGCGCACGTAGAGGACCGACAGCAGCATCCCGACCCCAACTGCCAGCAGCGCCAGCAGCACGATCAGCGGGATCAGCTCGAGCCAGCTCCACCGCACCGCGACGCCCGAGATGAGGGCGAAGGCGAGCACCGCGACGAAGTTGGCGGCGAGGTTGAAGAGCGCCGTCAGCGCGACCGACAGCGGGATCACGAGGCGCGGAAAGCGCATCTTGCGCAGGAGTCCCTCGCGCGTCAGGAGGCACTGCACGCAGCCCGAGGTCGTCTCGGTGAAGAAGGTCCAGAGGACGATCGAGGAGAGCAGGTAGACCGGATAGTGCGGGACGCCGTGTCCGAATCTGAAGACCTGCGTGAACACGACGTAGAGCACGCCGAAGAACATCAGCGGTCTCGCGAGCGACCAGAAGTAGCCGAGCACGGAGCCGAAGTAGCGGAGCTTGAACTCGGTCGTCGCGAGCGTCACGGTCAGGTTCCAGAAGCGGCGCAGGTCGTCGCCGAAGGCGGAGGGGCCGTGGCGGCGCGTCGACACGACGCTCATCCGCGTCGCACCTCGAACGTGTGCGGCACGTTCACGACGCCGCCGGTGAAGTGGCCGCCGTGGATGTGGATTCTGGCAAGGTCGACGCGCAGATCGAGCGAGTCGGCGCCGAGGCCGGGCCGCGCGATCGACGGGGTCAGTCTGTACTCGCTGGCGACCAGCAGGTTGTCGAACCGCAGGCGCACGACGGTGCGCTCGCCGGCGGCAAAGGAGCCGGTCGTGTCGCCCTCGAGGTCGGTCGTGGTCGCGAAGATCGTCGAGCCGACGTCGTTGCGCAGCGTGAAGCCGAAGACGGGGTCCTCGACCGCCTGCGCGAAGCGCGCCTCGAAGCAGGCCTGGATCGGCGCGCCGTGGTCCAGCTCGACGACGCGCTCGCCGTCGCCGTCCTCGAACCAGGCGTCGAGGATCTCGGCGGTGCGGTCGCCGAACCGCTCCTCGACACCCCCCGCCGGCAGCTCGTGCACGAGCCGCCCGAAGTTGAGCTCGTTGTAGCGCCGGGCGATCGAGGTCGGATCGCCGATGTCGATCATCTTGCCCTTGTCGAGCAGCATCGCGCGGTCGCAGAAGCGCTCGACCGCGCTCATGTCGTGGGTCACGAAGAGGATCGTGCGACCGGACTCCTTCAGCCGCTGGAACTCGTCGAAGCACTTCTGCTGGAAGGCGGCGTCGCCGACCGCGAGGACCTCGTCGATCAGCAGGATCTCGGCGTTGACCTGGATCGCGACCGAGAACGCGAGCCGCACGTGCATCCCGGAGGAGTAGTTCTTCAGCTTCAGGTCGAGGAACTCCTCGAGCTCGGCGAAGGCGATGATGTCGTCGAAGGCGTCCCGCGCCTGCTGGCGCGTGAGGCCGAGCATGATCGCGTTGATCATCACGTTGTCGCGCGCCGTCAGCTCCTGGTTGAAGCCGACGCCGAGCTCGATGAACGGCGACAGGCGGCCGTTGACCTCGAGCCGGCCGGCGTCGATCCCGTAGATACCCGCGAGGCATTTCAGCAGGGTGCTCTTGCCGCTGCCGTT
>JAOPZA010000026.1 GCA_025964325.1 Conexibacter sp. | reverse complement strand
CGCGGGGGCGCCGCGGAGGACCGTCGCGGCGTCGGCCGCCGGGGCGGGGGCGCGCGGCACCGTCGTCGCAGGCGGCGGCGCGGGCCTGGCGGCAGGCGGTGCCGGCGCTGGCACGACGAGCGCCGCGTCGGCCGCGCTCGTGCCAGCCGCGTTCCTCCCGACCGCGCCCTCTGGCGTCGCGGCGCACCGCGGTGGCGGAGCGTCCGTGGCGGCCGGCGTCTTCACCAGCGGTGGCGTCGCGTCAGCGGGCGAGTTCGCGCTGGAGGGCGTGTCGTGGTCGCCGACCGGGGCCGCGCCCGGCGGCGGCGCGCTGCTGCCGGCAGCCGAGACGCCGGCCGGGGAGGCGAGCCCGGCGCGAGCGCCCGCACGCCAAGCAGCTCGAAAGGCGCCGGCCCAGCGAGCGAGACCGCGTACGCCCCCCGGTGCGAGCGAGTTCGGCGGTGAATCGCCGCCGGCGCCGACGCGCTCGGCTGCCGCCATCCCAGCGCGTTCCGGCTCCCGCTCGCCGGCCGCGAGCGTGCCGCGCTCGGGCGGGTCGGGCGGGTCGGGCGCGTCGGGCGCCGGAGCAGGGGCGTCGAGCGGCGGCTCGGCGTCCGCCTCGCCGCCCGAGCGGCGAACGCCGACCCCCGCGCCGCCCGCCGCCGAGTTTGCCGGCCCATGAGCCGGGACCGCTCGTTATCCAGCCAACAGCAATCCGACAGCCCGGGAGGTCGCCACATGTCGCACGCATCGCCGCACCGCCGCCGCCGTCACCGAAGCCTGGCCGCCTGCCTGCTGGCGTCGGCGGCCACCGCACTCGGCGCCGCGACGGACCCCGATCGCGCCGAGGCCGGCACGTACACCGTCTACACGTGCAAGACGCCGAGCGGCGTGTGGACGGGGATGGAGGGGTGGGCCAGCGCCGCGGGCACCCAGCTGCCGGGCCACGACTACGGCAACGCCACCGGTTGCGCCGCGCCGAGTGGCGTCTTCTCGCTGCAGTACGGGAGCACCGGGCTGTCGGTGTCGGCCGGCAGCTGGATCGGTTGGACGTTCGCCGCTCCGGTCGGGACGACGATCGGATCGCTGTCCGTGCATCGGGCGTTCAATCTCGGCTGGCCCGCGATCAGAAACGTGGCGAACCGGCCGTATGTGCTGCAAGGCTGGTTCGATCAGGCGCGTGACGTCGATCTGATCGACTTCGTCTTTCCAGGAAGAAGCGGAGACACCGTGAGTGAGCCGAATCCATTGGAGCTCAGACACGAGGGTGTGAACTGGAGAACGTTCAGCCTTACGCTGCGTTGCTGGGACAGAGTAGGGCAACTCGACTGCGCCTCCTTCCCCGCACAGGTCACGTTCTCCCGCGCAACGCTCGGCCTCCGCGACGCGACACCGCCGCAGGCGTACACGCTCGCCGGCTCGCTGGTGACCGACACGACGCTGCGCGGCAACGCGGGGCTGACGTTCGAGGCGGCGGACGAGGGCGGCGGCGTCTATCGCTCGGTCGTCTCGGTCGACGGCGCGGAGCGCTCGCGCCACGTCGTCGACGCGAACGACGGTCGCTGCGCCGACGTCGAGCCCGGCAACGCCGACGCCTACGAGTTCGCCTCGCCGCAGCCGTGCTCGACCGCGACGCACGAGGCGGTCGCGCTCGACACCACGACGCTCGTCGACGGCCAGCACACCGTCCGCGTCGCCGTCGAGGACGCCGCCGGCAACCTCACGACCGTCCACGAGGACACGTTCGCGACCCACAACGGGCCGATCGCGACGCAGCCCCCGGCGCTCGCGGGCGCCGCCCGCGTCGGCGCGACGGTGACCGCGAGCAGCGGTCAGTGGGACGGCGCCCCGACCGGCTACGGCTACCGCTGGCTGCGCTGCGACGCCGCCGGCGAGGCGTGCGCCGTCGTCGCCGGCGCGACCGCGTCGACCTACGCCGTCTCGGCGGCCGACGCGTACCACCGCCTCGCGGCGGAGGTCGTCGCGGCCAATGCCAGCGGCGCCGGCAACGCCCGCAGCGCCGTCACCGAGGTGATCGCCGACGAGGCCGGGCGCACGACGCCGCCGGCCGCCACGCCGGCCCAGGGCGCCGGTCCGGACGCCACGACCCCCGCGAACGGCGGCTCGAACGCCGGCGGCGACGGCCGCGCCCCGGCCGCGACGCCACCGCCGCTCGACACGAACGGCATCCATGGCCTCGCGAACCCGCTCGCCGGCCGCCCGGGCCATGTCGCCAACGGCACCGGCGCCTCCGAGCACGCCCGCCTGCGGATCGCCTTCCGGCTCTCCGATGGCGGCAGCGCCCGGCGCGTCACCTCCGATCGCACGCGGCGCTGGACGATCGCCGGTCGGCTGCTGGACGAGCAGGACGCGCCGATCGCCGGCGCGCGACTCGGAGCCGCCTGGAGGGTCGCCGGCCGCGGCTGGGTCGCCCACAGCGGCGTGCGCAGCGGGCGCGACGGCCGCTTCGCCTACGTCCTGCCCGCCGGCCCCACGCGCGCCGTCGAGCTGACCTACGTCGCCTTCTCCGACAGCCGGCGCGTGCATACGTCGAACGCGATCACGGAGGCGGTGCGGGCGCCGGTCGCGATCGGGATCGACCGGACCACCGTCACGGGACGGCGCGTCGTGACGCTGCGAGGCGGCGTCGGCGGCGAGGCGATCCCGGCCGGCGGCGTCCTCGTCACCCTGCAGGGCTACCAGCGGGGCTGGGGCTGGCGCACGTTCCGGACGGTCCGCACGAGCCGCAGCGGGCACTGGAGCACGCGCTACCGCTTCCGCCTCGCCCACGGGCGCTTCGCGTTCCGCGCGCTCGTCCCGCAGCAGGGCACGTATCCGTTCGTGACGACCTACTCGCGCGCGGTCACCGTCGTGGTCGCCTGATCCTCGCCCGGTCCGGCGACCGCTCAGCGGTCGCCGCGCCGGGGTCGGAGGATCCGCTCGACCACGTCGCGCTCGAGGCGCGTGATGCGAGCGATCCGCTCGGGCGCGAGGCCCTCGGCGCCGGCGGCGCGGATCCGCCGCTCGAGCAGGCCCATCGCCTCGCGGACGGCCTGCAGGCCGAGCGCGTCGTAGCGCAGGCGGGGTCGGTCGGGCCCGCCGTAGTCGATCACGGCGTCGGCCGCCCCGTAGAACTCGAGCGCACAGTCGAGCAGGCCGAGCTCGGTCGCCGACCACTCCTGCCGCGCGACGATCACCTCGGGGAGACCCTCGGTCACGGTGCCTCTCCTCCCACGCTCGCTCCTCAACCCCCGGATGTTCCTGGGAACATCGACGTTCTCCATCTTCGCAGCCGTCGGCTTACGACGCAAACGTCGTGATGCGAACGGGCGGGGTCAGCGGACCGCGTCGGGGGCGGGCGGATGCATCTCCGCCAGCTCCTCGGCGCGAGCGAAGAGGCGCGAGCACGGCATGTTCAGCCCGGCGACGAGACGCAGCAGCGTGCGCGCCGTCGGGTTGCCGATTCCGGCTTCCAGCTCCCAGATCCGTCGCTGCGGCACGCCAGTGCGCAGCGCGACCGCTTCTTGCGTCATCTTCAGCTCCTCGCGACGCTCGCGGAGCGCTAGCCCGAGCGAGCGGAGGAAGCGGGTGGCATCCTGCACCGCGCCACCCTCTGCGCCGGCCGGCGCTTCTGCAACGACATTTACGTCGGGTGTGATCTCAGTCGGGGACACCCCTGCAGTTTTGCCGTCCACACCGACCCGTACATTCCTGCTCGATCCAGTTCCTCTCGATCGCTACATGCCGGGAGTCGCATGTCCCTCTGCTTCATCGAGCCTCAGAACGCGATCCGCGTGATCGCAAACTCCGTCGGCCGCGAGGCGCGTCGGCAGCTGCTTGGCGAGGTGGTACGCGCCTGGGTCGACGAGATCCCCGAGTCGGAGCTCGAGTCCCACTACGCGAAGGCGGTTGCGGACCTCGACGAGAACGACCTGTCGATGCTGGCCGCCTGGCACGCCTCGCTCGAGGTCGGCCATCCGGTCGCCAACAAGGAGTTCCTCGTCAACGTCTTCCCGTCGCTCGGCGACAACCGTCGCGAGGCGCTCAAGATCGCCGCCGGGTTCCGCGGCGAGGAGGCCTTCGACGCGGGCGTCACGGAGGAGCAGTCACTCGAGATGGTGCTGCCCTTCCTCTCCGACGCGCGCTGTCGCGAGCTGGCGCGCGAGTGCGTCGAGCTGTACTGCTGGGATCGCCTGGGCGGCGAGAACTAGGAGAAAGCTGCGCGCTGCGCGCTTGCTTCCGCTGGCGAGATCGCCCAGAGGGCGATACCGGGAGCGCTAGGAAGCGCCCACAGGATCGGCGAGCACGGCCTCGAGGTCGGCGATCGCTTGCTCGTTCGAGCGGAACCGGACCGCCTGCATCCCGATCGCGTTGGCGGCCTCGCAGTTGACCTCGAGGTCGTCGAGGAAGACGACCGTCTGCGGCGCGACGCCGAGGCGCTCGAGCGTCAGCTCGTAGATCCGCGGATCCGGCTTGCGCATCCCGACGTAGGCGGAGTCGACGACCAGCTCGAAGATCTCGTCGATCGGCAGCATCGGGCGCCAGAGCGGCTCCCACTCGCGCACGTTGTTCGTGAGGATCGCCATGCGCAGGCCGCGAGCGCGCAGCGAGCGCATGTACGCGAACAGCTCGTCGTTCGGCTGGAGATGCGAGAAGAAGCCCTCGCCGTAGCCGTGCAGGTCGATCGCATGACCGAGCGCGGCCTCCAGGCCGACGCCGATCCGCCGCAGGAACTCGGCCTCGCTGATCGCGCCCTTCTCGAGCTCGTAGAGCGGGTTCGCGCCGTCGGCGGCTTGCGTCGCGTGCTGCATCGCCTTGCCGAGGGCGTCGAGCGGGATGCCGTGCGAGTCCTGCATCGCCGCGAAGGCGCCGAGCAGCGGCGTCGTCAGGACGCCGCCGAAGTCGGAGATGACGACTTCGACGCGGCTCATGCCCGCCGCAGCACGTCGTAGCGTCCGACGCCGGCATGACCGTCCATCCGCCAGGCGAAGAAGGCGCAGTCGAGCCGCAGCCGCCCGAGGTCGAGCGTCGTCCCGCAGACCGCCTCGCCGGCGATCCGGAACGGCCCCTCGTCGTCGTCCTCGTCGATCCACAGCTCGAGGCCGGCGCGGCGCTGGCAGCCGTCGCCGTCGGCGACGGTCGAGAGGCGCGGATCGGCGATCGCGGTGACGCCGTCGCCCTCGAGCAGGAATGCGCTGACGGCCTCGGCATCGTGCCCGGCGGCGCCGCGGGGCCTCACGGCGGCGAGTGCGACGCCCTGCCCGCCGTCGAACCAGAGCGCGATCGTGCGGGCCAGCTCGAGCCGGTCCCAGTCGGGCGCGCCCCATTGGTGACCACGCTGACCGAGGCAGTCGACCGTCCATCTCCGCACGCCGACGCGGACGCTGCCGGTGACGCGGCAGAGCTGCTCGTAGCCGCGCAGCGCGGCGGCGCTCTCGGCGACGGCGCCGCGGCCGACCTCGGCCGGCTCGGCGAGCGCGTCGAAGCGCAGCTCGAAGCCGCCGTCGTCGCCGTCGTAGACGACGTTCCAGGCCTTCAGCGGCTCGACGATCTCGGCGCTGACATCCCCGGCCTCGACGCGTGCCCAGTCGGCGGCGGGCAGCTCGATCCCGCCGGTGGCGTCGATTGCGGCGATCTCGCCGTCACGGAACAGCAGCCCGATCCCGCTCGCCAGCAGCGGGTCGCCGGGCACGAGCCCGAGGCGGGCGCTGCCGTAGAGGCCCTGGCCGGCGTCGCCGAAGGCGAACGTGACGGCGTCGCCGAAGCCCTCGCCTTCGGCCGGGCGAGGCGACTCGTGCTCGGGACCGATCATCCGTGCAGGTGGCGGGGGTCGCGCGGGTCGAAGTCGGTCGCGCTGCCGTCGACGTCGTAGTCGCCCGGCGGCCGGCGGCGACCGCGGCCGGCCATGCGGCCGGCGGCGAAGGTCCCGAGCAGCCGGCTGCCGGCACGGCGCAAGATCGTGCGGCGCAGCAGCACGCGCGTCGGCGGCAGCAGCATCAGCACGCCGACGATGTCGGTCAGGAAGCCGGGCGCCAGCAGCAGCGAGCCGCCGAGCACGACGAGTCCGCCGTCGACCGCCTCGCCCGCCGGGGCGCGCCCGGCCGCGATCGCGCCGCGGAAGCGGCGCCAGACGATCCGGCCCTGCGATCGCAGCAGCCAGGTGCCGAGCACGGCGTCCAGCAGCAGCAGCCCGATCGTCGGCAGCGCGCCGATCGCCTGGCCGACCTGGATGATCACGTACAGCTCCGCGATCGGGACGACGATGAAGAGCAGGAAGAGGAGAGGCGCGAACATCTTCCCTACAGGCTACCCACGTGGTCGCGCGGGTGAGCGCGGCGAGGCCTCGCGCTGGGCGAGCGCGGCGCGCGCTACGCGAGTGCGGGGGCGCGAGCCGCCGGGGCGCCACGCGGCGTCGAGCGCTCTATCCGCACGCCGGGCAGGCGGTCGAGCCCGACCAGCTCGATCAGCGCGACGATCTGCGGCTGCGCGTCGCGCAGCGCCATCGTGCGCTCCTGGGCGCGCAGCCGGCGCGCCAGCATCACGAAGTCCAGCATCAGCGACGCATCGGCCCACGACAGCTCGCTGAGATCGACGACGACGTCCGTCTTGGCTTTGATCGCGCGCACCAGCGCCGGACGCCGGCGCCCCTGCGTGGCGCGATCCTCGTCGCCACGGCACCGCAAGGTCGGGGGATGTTCCGCGTAGTCGACGATGGGCGCGAACCTAACGAAAGCTCCACCTGCTCCGCAAGCTCTCCGCGGCCAGATAAGCGGACTCTCACCTTCGCGACGCGATGGGAGACGGTCGGCTGGATGGCTGGTCCCGCTGGATCGCGGAACCGATCATCTAGACTTCGCGGGATGCCAACCGTGGACGAAGTGAACGACGCGCTCTCCAACGTCATCGACCCTGAGCTGGGACTCGACTTCGTCGAGCTGGGCCTGGTCTACGACGTCGAGATCGACGCGGCGACGGTCAACATCACCTTCACGCTGACGACGCCGGCGTGCCCGATCGGGCCGCAGGTGAGCGAGCAGATGGTGGAGTTCGTCGGCGAGCTCGACGGGGTCGAGCAGGTGAACCCCAGAATGGTCTTCTCGCCGCCGTGGTCGCCGGAGCGGATGAGCGAAGACGCGAAGTTCGCGCTCGGCTTCTGAGCCGAGCGCCCGCCGAGCGCGCGATCGCGCCGGTCTGAGCCCGACGCGGCTGCATCGCGGGCCGCATCTATCCTGGCCGCATGGCTCGCCGCGCGCTGCTGATCGTCGGGCTCGGGCTGCTGTCGCTCGTCGTCCCGGCCGTCGCGGGGGCGGCCAGCTCGTCGCCGACCGGCCGCCTCGTGGTGCTGACGCGCGCGGCGCCGCCGCCGCACGGCAGCCGCACGCCGGCGACCGCCCACGCCGCCGCCACCGCGCTCGCCGGCATCGCAGCAGCGGGCGCCGAGCGCGGCGGTCCGTCGGTCCCGCAGATCGGCCTCGTGACCGTCCGCCCGCGCGGCGGCGAGTCGCTCGCCGCGCTCACGCGGCGCCTGCGGACCCTGCCGGGGGTCGCGACGGTCGAGCCCGAGCGCCGCATGACGCTGCGGGCGGCGGCCGACGACCCCGCGCTCGTCGATCCGGAGCCGAGCGCCGGCAGCGCCCGCGGCGCCCTGCCGGCCGGCACGCCGCTCGAGTGGTGGCTGCCGCGCGAGGGCTTCCCGGCGGCCTGGGAGATCAGCCGCGGCAGCGGCGCGCTCGTCGGCGTGATCGACACCGGCGTCGACGCGACCCACCCCGACCTCGCCGGCAAGATCGAGCGCGCCGTCGACCAGCAGAGCGACGGCGGGCACACCGGCAGCGCGACGACCGACGAGGACGGGCACGGCACGCACGTCGCCTCGCTCGCGTGCGCGGCGACCGGGAACGGCATCGGCATCGCGGGCGCCGGGCACGACTGCCGGCTCGTGGTCGAGAAGACCGACCTCGGCGACGCCAGCATCGCCGCCTCGATCGTCGATGCGACCGACCACGGCGTGCAGGCGATCAACATGAGCTTCGGCGACGACGGCAACGGTCCGGCCAGCCCCGCGATCGTCCGCGCGATCGCCTACGCCTACCACCGCAACGTCGTGCTGGTGGCGGCGGCCGCCGATCGGGCGACCGGCGAGCAGGGCGATCCGGCGAACCTGCTGCAGCCGAGCTGGACCGGGGCGGACCTCGACGCCGGCATCGGGCTGGCCGTGACGGCCGCCTCCGCGGCCGACCGCCGCGCCAGCTTCGCCGGCTTCGGGACCGAGATCTCGCTCGCCGCCTACGGCACGGCGGGCCGGCCGGGGAGCGCGCCGGCGGGGCTGCTCGGGGCCTTTCCCGCCGCCCCCACGTCGTTCGAGCAGGCGTCCCATCCCTGCTTCTGTCGCACCAGCGTCGGGGGCGACTCGCGCTACGGCTACCTCGCGGGCACGTCGATGGCCGCACCGCAGGTGGCGGCCACGGCCGCGCTCGTGCGCGTGCTCAACCCGGACCTGCGGGCGCACGACGTCGTGCGGCTGCTGAAGGAGACGGCGCGCCGGCCGGCGCAGAGTGGCTGGAGCAGCGACCTCGGCTGGGGGATCGTGGATCCGCGCCACGCACTCGTCGCGGCGCGCGCGATCGATCGCCGCGCGCCGGTCTCGCGGCTGACCGCCCCGCGGCGCCTCGACGACCGCACGGTCGTCCTCGACTGGACGGCGAGCGATCCCGCCCCCGCCGGCGTCGTCAGCTCGGGGGTGCGCACGGTCGAGGTCTATGCGCGCCGGATCGGGGGCCGCAAGGCCCGGCTGATCGCGCGCACCCGGCGCGACGCGCTCACGTTCACCGGGGCGCCTCACGCGCGCTACGCCTTCTTCACGCGCGCGATCGACCGCGCCGGCAACCGCGAGCGGCGCACGAGCCCTGCGCCGGCGACGATCGCCTCGGGCTAGCGCTCGCCGCTGCGGTTTCCGTTGCTGCGGCCGCTGCGCGACGGTCGGCGCCGCGCGCGGTCGCGCATCGCGCTGCCGGGACCGTCGGTGCGCGAGCGCGGGCCGCTCGGCAGCAGCTGCGGCTCGCTCGCCTCCGCCTGCGCCGGTCTGGCGTCTGCCTTCGCCTTCGCCTTCGCGGTGCCCGGCTCCAGCTTCGCCGCCAACGTCGCGGCCGGCTTCTGGGCCGGCAGCTCGTCGTCGGCGACCACCGGCGCGCCGTCGCGCCGCGTCCCCGAGGTCCGCGCTTCGCGTGCTCTCGCGATGCGCCGCAGCTCCGCGAGCCCGTCCTCGATCCCCTCGGAAATCAGGTCGAGGTCGGGCAGCGCGTCGTAGTCGCCCAGGAGGCCGAAGTTGACGCCGCCGTTGTAGGACATGATCGCGATCGCGAGGCCGTGGTTCTTCGGCAGGAAGGCGATCGGGAAGAGGTCGAGCAGCTGCCGCCCGAGCACGTAGAGCGGGAACTGCGGGCCGGGCACGTTCGTCGTGATGAGGTTGAAGAGCCGCGTCGAGAACTGCATCCGCGAGGCCTGCGCGAGCACCGTGGGCGGCGCGAGCTGCTGCACGTCGGCGAGCACCTTCGCGCCGACCGCCTGCTTCGACTCCTTCAGCCCGTCCATCGCCTCCTTCACGAACCGCAGCCGCGCGACCGGGTCCTTGATGTAGACCGGCAGCGGCCCGCGCATCAGGACGATCTGGTTGCCGAGCCGGTGTCTCTGCTCGTCGGAGCGGATCGAGACCGGCACGAGCGCGCGCAGCTCGAGTCCCTCGGTGCGCACGCCGTGCGAGCGCAGCCAGCGGCCGAGCGCACCCGAGACGACCGCCAGCACGACGTCGTTGACGGTGCCGCCGAGCACGCCCTTCACGTAGCGGAAGTCCTCGAGCTGGTTGCGCACGATCGCGTAGCGGCGATGCGGGCCGATCGGGACGTTGAGCGGCGTCTCGGGCGCCGGGTTGAGCCCCGCCCAGACGATCTCGCCGATCCCCTCGGCCGCCTCGCGCAGCGCCTCGACGGCGGCGCCGGGATTCGTCGCCGCGCCGATCGCCTTGCCGGCCGCGTCGAACGCCGTCTTCGCGAGTCCGGCGACGCCGGCAGCGACCAGCTCGGCGTTCGTCGGCTCGGGTCTCGGCTGCCAGGGCGCGAGGTCGGGATCGGGCGGCCGCGGCACCGGCGTGAGGTCGAACAGCACGGTCGCGAGGTCGACGCCGGAGACGCCGTCGACGAGCGCGTGATGCGTCTTGAAGATCAGCGCGAAGCGGTTGTCCTCGAGACCCTCGACGAACCAGCACTCCCACAGCGGCTTGGAGCGGTCGAGCGCCTGCGAGTGGATCCGCGCGGCCAGCCGCCAGAGCTGCTCCTCGGTCCCGGGCGAGGGCAGCGCGCTGTGGCGCAGGTGGTACTCGAGGTTGAAGTTGGGATCGTCGATCCAGAGCGGGCGACCGGTCTCGAGCGGCGGGTACGCGAGCTTCTGCCGGTAGCGCGGGACGAGGTGGAGCCGCCCGTGGATGTGCTCGAGCACGTCGACGAAGGGTGGCGGCGGGCCCTCGAAGATCGTGACGGCGCCGATGTGCATGTGCGAATCCGCGTCCTCCTGGTGCAGGAAGGACGCGTCAACGGCGGTCAAGCGATCGAGGTGCTGCTGCGCCACTGCGCTCCTCTCCCAGGCGTAGGCGAAAGTCCGACTTCAAGCGTATACCGCGAACCTGCCGCGGTGGTGCCCCACTCGCCATTCGGCCGCCGTCGCCGCGATCCTGCGAAGCTTGCTCCCTGATGGCGCCGGAACAGATGCACCTGAAGCGCTGAGCGTGTCGGTCCGCCTGCTCGTCGGAGCGCTCGCGCTGCAGTTCCTGCTCGCGGGCATCTTCATCTACTTCGCCGTCACCGGCTTCCCGTTCCTGCCGACGCACGCGGCGCGCAGCACCGACTTCGACGAGCAGCGCGCCTACGCCGACGTGCGCTCGCAGGTCGCCCGCGGTCCGCGCCCGGCCGGCTCGCCCGCCTCGCGGGAGCTCGGCGACTGGCTCCGCGCACGCCTGCCGCACGGGCGCTTCGAGCCGGTCACGGGCGGCTTGCGCAACGTCGTCGGCTCGCTGCCCGGGCGCGCTCCCGCGATCGTGATCGGCGCGCACTACGACACGCCGTACCTGCCGGGTGTCGTCGGCGCGAACGACGGCGCGAGCGGTGCCGCCGTCGTGCTCGAGCTGGCGCGTGCCCTCGCGCGTCCGGGCGTGCGGCCGCGCGACGCTCGCGAGCTGCGCTTCGTCCTCTTCGACGGCGAGGAGTCCCCAACCGGCACGCCGGGCGCCGCCGTCGCGCATGCCGGCCTGCGCGGCAGTCGCGCGTACGTCCGTCGCCATCGCGGCGAGGTGGGGGAGATGCTCGCGATCGACCTTGTCGGACAGCGCGATCTGCGGCTGCGCCGCGAGGCTGGCTCCGACGCCGCGCTGTGGGCACGGCTGCGGGCGGCGGCCGACGCGGCCGGCGTCGGCGTCCCCTTCCCCGCCGGCGCCGTCCCCGCGGCGCGCGACGATCACACGCCGTTCGCGGGGGCGGGGATCCCGGCGATCGACCTGGTCGACCGCGACTACCCGTGCTTCCACAGAGCCTGCGACACGCTCGCGCAGATCGACCCGGCGAGCCTCGACGCGGCCGGCGAGGCCGTGGTCGGACTGGTGCGCGCCGAGGAAGCGCGGCGCTAGCCGCACCGTCGGGAATCCGGCACGTCGGCGCTCGGATCGAAAGATGTCGAAGAGTGTCTTGACGCCAGCATCCAAGAGGTACATGCTCGTGCATGGAGATGGCGGGGAGGGCGGCCTCAGCCGCGCGGGACCTCGCCGTGGATTACGAAAGAACGGACCAGATGAGCGAAGACGATCAGCACCAGGCAGCGGGCGGGCCTGGCGGAATGCCGCCGGCCGGCGGCGAGGAGCGCAGCACGACGCGGCGCAACCTCGTGATCGGCGGGGCGGCGGTCGCCGTCGGCGGTGCGGTTGCGGCCGGCGTGGCGATCGGCTCCGGCGGCGGAGACGACGCGCGGACGACGCCGGCGACCGGCGCGGGACCGACCGCGACCGGTGGCAGAGGGTCGCTGACGATCGACGTCAACGGCGAGCAACGCCAGGTCGATGCGACGCCCGAGACGCCGCTGCTCTACGTCCTGCGCGACCAGCTCGGGCTCAGAGGGCCGAAGTTCGGCTGCGGCCTGTCGCAGTGCGGCGCCTGCGCGGTGCTGTCCGACGGCAGACAGATCCGCTCGTGCGTGACGCCGGTGCGCGCGGTGAAGTCGGCCAAGATCACGACGCTCGACGGGCTCGCCGCGAGCTATCACGGCCCGGGGGCGGATGCGACCAATCCGGCGAAGCTGCACCCTCTGCAGCAGGCGTGGATCGATGAGCAGGTACCGCAGTGCGGCTATTGCCAGAACGGCATGATCATCCAGGCCGCCGACCTGCTGTCGACCACCCCGAGCCCTTCGGACGAGCAGATCGTCAAGGCGATGGACGGCCACCTCTGCCGCTGCGGCACCTACAACGGCATCGTGCGTGCGATCAAGCGCGCGTCGAAGGAGATGGCATGAGCATCATCGATGACACGCGCAGCAGTCACGACGTGGCGGCCGAGCACGGCTTCACGCGCTCGGGCTTCCTGAAGGCGGGCGGCGCGCTGCTCGTCGCGCTCGCGCTGCCCGGCACCGTCGCGACCGAGCAGGCCGTCGCCGCCGTCCCTGCCGACGCGACCACCTGGCCGCTCGTCGACGCGGCCAAGGTCGGCTCGTGGCTGGCCGTGCACGCCGACGGCTCGGTCACCGCGTTCACCGGCAAGGTCGAGCTCGGCATGGGCAACCAGACGTCGCTCGCGCAACTCGTCGCCGAGCAGCTCGACGTCGCCTTCGACCGCGTGACGATGGTGATGGGCGATACGGCACGCTCCCCCGACCAGGGCCCGACGTTCGGGAGCATGACGATCCGTCAGGGCGGCCCCCAGCTGACGCTCGCCGCCGCCGGCGGCCGCCAGGCGCTGCTCGAGCTGGCCGCCCAGCAGCTCGGGGTGCCGGTCGCGAAGCTCCAGGTCGCCGACGGGACCGTGACGGTCAGCGGCGACGCGTCGAAGTCCGTCACCTACGGCGACCTCGTGAAGGGCAAGGTGCTGGAGGCGACCTTCCCGGTGGCGAGAAGCCCGCCGTCGGGCGGCTTCGCCGCGCCGGCGACGATCAGACCGAACGCCGCCAGACCGAAGCCGATCAGCGAGAACCGCATCGTCGGCCAGTCGATCCCGCGCGTCGACATCCCGCCGAAGGTGATGGCGAGATACGACTACGTCCACGACGTGCGCGTGCCCGGCATGCTGCACGGCCGCGTCATTCGCCCGCCGGCGCTGGGCGCCAAGCTGCTCGGCCACGGCGACCCCCCGGCCGGCGTCACGGTCCTGCGCGAGAGAGACTTCCTGGCGGTCGTCGCCGAGCGCGAATGGGACGCCGTCAAGGCGGCGCAGAGCCTCCAGGTCAGATGGTCCTCGTGGTCGGGTCTGCCGAAGATGGGCGACCTCTACGACCACCTGCGCAACACGAGAAGCAGAGACGAGGTGATCGAGCACGGCGGCAACGTCGAGGCGGCCCTGCAGGGCTCCGCGCGGCAGCTGAAGGCCACGTACACGACGCCGATCGAGACGCACGGGTCGATCGGGCCTTCGTGCGCTGTCGCCGACGTCAGAGACGGCGCCGTGACGATCTGGTCCGGCACGCAGGGTCCGAACCTCGTGCGCCAGTCCGTCTCCAGCGCGCTGAGACTGCCCGTCGAGAAGGTGCGCGTGATCGCCTACCCGGCATCGGGCTGCTACGGCCGCAACGGCGCGGACCCGGTGACGCTCGACGCGGCGATCGTGTCGAACCTCGCGAGAGCGCCGGTGCGCGTCCAGTGGATGCGCCACGACGAGCACGGCTGGGATCCGAAGGGCCCGGCGACCGTCCACGACCTGCGCGCCGGCCTCGACCACGCCGGCCGGATGGTCGCGTTCGAGCACGAGGCGTGGCTTCCGTCCGAGTTGGACACGGCGATCATCGGCAGCCTCCTCGCCGGGCGCGCGGTCGCCGAGCCGTCCGCCGGCGGCTGGGCGGGAGCGCTGAACTACGAGATCGCGAACAGACGCCTGCTCTCTCACAACCAGAGCAACCTGGCGGCCGAGCAGGACGGCGGCGTCGGGCTCGTGTCCTCGTGGCTGCGCTCGCCGGCGCAGTTCCAGCTGACCTACGCGAAGGAGTCGTTCATCGACGAGCTCGCGCACGCGGCCGGCGCGGACCCGGTCGCGTTCCGCCTCGCGCACCTCAAGGACGCGCGCATGATCGCCGTCCTGCAGGCGGTCGAGCAGCTCGCCGGGTGGCAGCCGCGCCGGGGCGCCCCGAAGCACGGCACGAGCGGAACGGCGACCGGGCGCGGCGTCGCCCTCTCGCTCCGCGACGGGACGTACAACGCGGAGGTCGCCGAGGTCGAGGTCGACCGCAAGACGGGCGAGATCCGCGTCAGACACGTCTACGTCGTCGAGGACCACGGCCTGACGGTCAACCCGCAGGCGTCCCGCCTCGGGATCGAGGCCGGAATCGTCCAGTCGGTCAGCCGCACGCTGCTCGAGCAGGTCGACTTCGACCGTTCGAGAGTCACGAGCGTGGATTGGGCGAGCTACCCGATCGCCACGTTCTCCGCCGCGCCGCAGGTGACGACGAAGATCGTCGAGCGGCCGGACGTCGCGTCGACCGGCGTCGGCGAGGCCCACTGCTGCCCGCTGCCGGCGGCGGTCAACAACGCGGTGTTCGACGCGACCGGCGCGCGCATGCGGGCGTTGCCGCTGCGTCCCGACAGCGTCAAGCACGCGCTGTCGGCCTGAGCTCGTGATCACGGCCGGTCGCGGGGTGCGCGCCCCGCGGCCGGCGCCGGGGTGCGCGCGGCGGCCGCTGCGCGGCGCCTAGAAGATCCCGATCCGCTTCGGCGGCCAGTAGGTCGCGAACGCCTGGCCGATGATCCACTTCTTCGGGACCGGGCCCCAGTAGCGGCTGTCGTCGGAGTCGCCGCGGTTGTCGCCCATCATGTAGAAGTCGCCCTTCGGCACGGTGATCGTCCCCGAGAACGTGCACTGCGCGCCGGCGCCCGCGCCGCACGGCCGGATGAACGACTCCTTCTGCGCTCTGCCGTTGCGGATCACGTGCCCGTCGCGGATCTGGATGCGATCGCCGCCGACCCCGACGACGCGCTTGACGAACGTCTGCTTCGAGCGCTGCGGCGTCGGCGTCGAGCAGGGGCTTCTGTCGCCGCCGCCCTCGGTCGGGTTGCCGCAGATCGGCGACTGCTGGTCGGCCCCCGCGGGTGGGTGGAAGACGACGATGTCACCGACCGACGGGTCGCCGAAGTGCGTGCCGACGCGGTTCACGAGCACACGCTGCCCGATGTCGAGCGTCGGCTCCATCGACCCGCTCGGAATGCGGTAGGTCTTCACCAGGAACGCCTGGATCAGGAACGCCAGCAGCAGTGCGAACAGCACGATTCCGACGATCTCCACGAGCGAGCTCGTGCGCGTCTTCTCGCGTTTTCCACGCGCCGGCTTGCTGACCCCCGCCATACAGAAGACCGTAGTGGTTGGCCTACACTGTGTCGAGCCGATGCCGCACGCCCCCGAGAAGATCCTGCTCGCCTCTCCCCGCGGCTATTGCGCCGGGGTCGACCGCGCGGTGCAGACGGTCGAGCGCGCGCGCGACCTCCACGGCGCTCCCGTCTACGGGCGCAAGGAGATCGTGCACAACAAGCACGTCGTCGAGGTGCTGCGCGCCCGCGGCGCGATCTTCGTCGATCAGGAGACCGAGGTGCCGGAGGGCGCGACCGTCGTGTTCTCCGCGCACGGCGTCGCCCCGAGCGTGCACGAGAACGCCGCCGAGCGCCGGCTCAACACGATCGACGCGACCTGCCCGCTCGTCACGAAGGTCCACCGCGAGGCGGTCAAGTTCGCCGCCGACGGCTACACGATCGTCCTGATCGGCCATGCCGGTCACGAGGAGGTCGAGGGCACGATGGGGGAGGCGCCCGAGCACATCGTCCTGATCGAGACCGAGGAGGACGTCGACCGGCTCGAGGTCGCCGATCCCGATCGCATCGCCTACATCTCGCAGACGACGCTCTCGGTCGACGAGACGCGCGCCATCATCACGCGCCTGCGCGACAAGTTCCCCAACATCACCGGGCCCCGCACGGACGACATCTGCTACGCGACGACGAACCGCCAGATGGCGGTCAAGCAGCTCGCGGCCGCCTGCGACCTCGTCCTGGTGATCGGCTCGAAGAACTCGTCCAACTCGCAGCGGCTCGTCGACGTGACGCGCGAGCTCGGCACCGCCTCGCACCTGATCGACCACGAGGGCCAGGTGCACGAGGAGTGGCTCGAGGGTGCGCGCACCGTCGGCATCACGTCCGGCGCGAGCGCGCCCGAGGACCTCGTCCAGCGGCTCGTCGCGTTCTTCCGCGCGCGCGGCACCAGCGACGTCGAGGAGCTGGAGGTCATCCAGGAGGATGTCCGCTTCATGCTGCCGAAGACGATCCGCCAGGCGATGGCCGGCCAGCCCGCCTAAGCAACACGCTCTGAGCACCCTCGTCATCTCCGACCTGCACCTCGGCGCGCGCGCCGGCGGTGACCTCCTCCGGCGTCCCGAGGCGCGCGAGGCGCTGTTCGAGGCGCTCGCCGGGATCCGCCGGGTCGTGCTGCTCGGGGACGCGATCGAGCTGCGCCAGGGTCCGCTGCGCGACGCCTTCGCGAGCGCGCGACCGTTCTTCGAGGCGCTCGGCGAGCGCCTCGGCGACGGCGGCGAGATCGTCCTCGTGCCCGGCAACCACGACCACCAGCTGGTCGCCCCCTGGCTCGACCGTCGCGCCCGCGACGGTGCGCCGCCGCCGCTGCTCCTGGCGCAGACGGCCGAGCTCGCCGAGCACGATCCGGTCGCCGCGCTCGTGGAGTGGTGCGAGCCGGCGCGCTTCTCGCTCGCCTACCCCGGCATCTGGCTGCGCGACGACGTCTACGCGACGCACGGCCACTACCTCGACCGCCATACGACGGTGCCGACGTTCGAGCGGCTCGGCGCCGGTGCGATGGGCAAGCTCGTCGGCGAGGTGCCGCGACGCGACGCCCGCCCCGACGACTACGAGGCCGCGCTCGCGCCGCTCTACGCGTGGATCCACGCGGTGGCGCAGCAGGCGGGCGAGCGCGCCGGGACCCACGGCGCCTCCGCGCGCGCCTGGCGGACGCTGTCGGGCTCGGGCAGCCGCACTTCCATGCGCCGGCGGCTCCTCGCCTCGCTGTTCCCGTTCGGGATCGCGGCGATCAACCGCACGGGGATCGGCCCGCTGCACGCCGACGTCTCCGCCGCCGAGCTGCGGCGCGCGGGCGTGCGGGCGATGGCACAGACGGTCGCGCGGCTGCAGGTCCCGGCCGCCTACGTGATCTTCGGCCACACGCATCGCACTGGTCCGCGGCCGGAGGACGACCCCGGCGACTGGAGCAGCGCGGGCGGAGCGCACCTGCTCAACACCGGCAGCTGGGTCTACGAGCCGCATTTCGCCGGCACGAGGCCGTACGCGAACCCCTACTGGCCGGGGCACGCGATCCTCGTGGAGGAGGAGTTCCCGCTGGCGCCGCCGCGCGCGCTGCGGCTGCTCGGCGACCGCGGGCCCGCCGAGCTGGGCGCTTAGACGGCTTCCGGAACGCCGGGGGTGAAGCAGACGGCGTGGCAGGTGACGCCCTCGTCGAGCTCGAGCTCGAGCACCCCGGCCGTGTGGTGCTCGTGCTCGATCAGCGGGTAGCAGCCGGCATGCTCGACCGCCAGCTCCTCGCCGCCGACGCGCACGCTGCCGGCGCCGTCGAGCACCGCCCAGACGCCGCCGGCCTCGTAGGGGCCGCAATACGGCCCCTCCTGGTCCTCCGTCTGCGCGGGCAGCAGGACACCTGGGGCGTCCTCCGGCCGGATCGGCGCGAGCGGCGCGAGCTCGACGCCGAGCAGCTCCTGGATCGCGCGCTCGGTCTCCTCGTAGCCGCCCTCGCCGAAGTGGTAGTCGAAGAGGCGGCCGTCGCCGTCCCACAGGTAGCGGCTCGGCCAGCCCTCGATCCCGTAGTCGTCCCACGCCTGCATGTGGCTGTCGATCAGCACCGGGTAGTCGATTCCGAGGCGCACGACGGCGGCGCGCACCTGGTCCTCGTCGATCGATGGCGGGAAGCCGGGGCAGTGGATGCCGACGACCCGCAGGCCGTCGGCTTCGTAGCGCTCGTGCCACGCCTTCAGGTAGGGCAGCGTCCGCAGCGAGTTGACGCGGCAGAAGTCCCAGAACTCGACGAGCACCGGACGGCCGCGCTGCTGGTCCATCCGCAGCATCGCGACGTTGACCCACGGCGCTCTCGGGAAGTTGGGGACGAGGATCTCGGTCTCGGCGGGCGGGCGCATCGGGCCGCAAGGGTAGCGAGCCGCGCGTCCCTACAATCGCCCGTGGTCCTCGATGCCGCTCTACGCACACTTCGGACATTGGTACGTGTCGATGATCTACGCGGCGCCCGCGCTGCTGCTGGCCGGCGCGCTCTGGTTCAGCACGCTCAGGCAGCGCCGGCGCGAGGCGGCGAAGCGGGCGAAGCGGGCGAAGCGACCAGCGGATCCGACTGACCGATAACGGTCTCTTTCAGATGTCCGTGGACGGACATTCAAAAGTGAGTTGCGAATCGGTGGCGCGGGGGAAGGGTTTTGGGAGAAGATGGAATCTCCCATCAGCACCCTAGGAGGATGCATGACGTTTTCCCGTTGCCGGACCCTCGTCGGGGTCACCCTCGTCGCGCTCGGCACGACCGCGACCGTGGCACAGGCCGCCGACCAGGGCCAGCAGCAGCTCACGGTGAAGATCTCACCGGCGAAGGCAGGCACGAAGAACAAGGCGGCCGGCGCTGGAATCCACGTGACGATCAGAGACACGGCCGCGACGCCGGCGACGACCCAGACGACGACGATCTCGTTCGGCAAGGGCGTCAGCTTCAACAACACGAAGTTCCCGACGTGCGCGGTGGCGACGATCGACAGGGCCAAGAGCGTCGCCAAGTGCCCGAAGGGCTCGATCGTCGGCAAGGGCACCGCCCGCGCGATCGGTCAGCTCGCCGGTACCGCCGTGCCCGAGAGCCTCACCGTGACCGCCGTGAACGCGCCGAGGAACACGCTCGCGCTGTTCGTCAAGGGCGAGACCCCGCTGACGATCGCCGGGACGCTCACCGGCAAGCTGTCGAAGGCCGGAGGGAAGTACGCCAACAAGCTCACGGTGACGATCCCGAGCTACCTGCGCGAGGTGCTCCCCGGCACGTTCGCGCCGCTCGTCATGTTCGACGTCACCGTCAAGGCGACGGCGACGGTCAAGCAGGGTGGGAAGTCGGTCAAGGTCCCGTACGTCCAGACGACCGGCTGCAGCGGTGGGTCGTGGCCGTTCCTCGGCGCCTTCACCTACGACCAGGGCGCTCCCAACCCGGTCGGCCCGAGCAGCAGCACGACGACGGCCGCCTGCAAGTAGCGGGCCGCACGCGTCGCGTTCGACGCTCGGTGCGATGGCGAAGGGCGGCCTGCGGGCCGCCCTTCGTCGTCCTGCGCGCCCGCGCGCTCAGGCGCCGAGCGCGCGCAGGTCGTGCGTCAGGTCCTCGGGGACGAGCTGGCTGCTGAGGAAGCCGATCCGTTGGCGGCCGCTGCCGTCGACGATCACGCTCGCCGACGTGTGCTCGAAGCCCTTGCCCTGCGGCTGGATGCCGTAGCCCTTCCAGACGGGCTCGAGCTGCGCCCGTGTCCCGGTCAGGTAGCTCGCGCGGCCGGCGAGCTGCTCCTTGACGAGGAAGCGCTTGACGTGGAACGGGGTGTCGCCCTTCGGGTCGACGCTGACGATCAGGAGCGGCACGTCGTGCCCGAGCGCGTCGAGCGCGCCGCGGATCTGCTGCGCCGTCAGCGGGCAGGTGTCCTGGCAGGTCGAGTACATGAACGTCACGATCACCGTCCTGCCGCGGAACTGGCGCATCGCGACGGTCGCGTTCGTCGCGTCGTCGTGGAGGCGGAAGTCGGGAGCGCGGGCCTTCGGCGGCTTGAGCGCGCCGGCGAAGCCGGTCGGGCTGACGCCCGAGCCGGTGCTCGTGCCCCTGCCGCCGCCGAAGACCGCGGCGCCGGCCAGCACCGCGATCAGGCAGGTGCCGGCGACGACGAGCGCGAGGCGGATGCGCGGGTGCATCCGACCAGGGTACGACGCCCGCATCCTGCGGGTCGGGAGTCGCTATCCTTTGTGAAGTAAAAGAAAGCCGACCCCGTTTTAGGAGTTTTCTCGATGAGTCCGTCCGGCGCGGAGCTGCTCCGCCAAGTGAGAAGCAAGATCGACGAGGTCGATCCCGCCGCCGTCCATGAGCAGCTCGGGAACGGCGCCGTCGTCGTCGACGTGCGCGAGCCCGAGGAGTTCGGGGTCGGCCACATCCCGGGCGCGAAGCACGTGCCGCGGGCCTATCTGGAGTCGCGCATCGAGGGCGTCGTGCCCGATCGCGACCGGCACCTGATCCTCTACTGCGCCTCCGGCAACCGCTCGGCCTACGCGGCCCGCACGCTGAAGGAGGACCTCGGCTACACGAACGTCGAGTCGATGACCGGCGGCATCACGCTGTGGAAGGACCGCGGCTACGAGGTCGAGGTCCCGCGCACGATGACGGCCGAGCAGCGCGACCGCTACTCGCGCCACATCCTGCTGCCCGAGGTCGGCATCGAGGGCCAGCAGAAGCTGCTCGACGCGAAGGTGCTGCTGCTCGGCGCCGGCGGCCTCGGCTCGCCGACCGCGCTCTACCTCGCGGCTGCCGGCGTCGGCACGCTGGGGATCGTCGACAACGACACCGTCGACCTCTCGAACCTGCAGCGCCAGGTGATCCACACGACCGACCGCGTCGGCGTCTCGAAGGTCGACTCGGCCGCCGAGACGATCGCGAACCTCAACCCCGGCGTGAACGTCGTCAAGCACGAGGTGCGGCTCGACAGCTCGAACGTGATGGAGATCCTCGAGGGCTACGACATCGTCGTCGACGGCCTCGACAACTTCCCCACGCGCTACCTCATCAACGACGCGACGGTGCGGCTGCAGATCCCCGTCGTCTCGGCCTCGATCCTCGGGTTCGACGGCCAGATCTCGGTCTTCAAGCCCTACGACGGCCCCTGCTACCGCTGCCTCTACCCGACGCCCCCGCCGGCGGAGCTGGCGCCGTCCTGCGGCGCGAACGGCGTGATCGGCGTGCTGCCGGGCACGATGGGCCTGCTGCAGGCGACCGAGGTCGTGAAGCTCGTCATCGGACAGGGCGAGCCGCTGATCGGCCGCCTGCTGCTCTACGAGGCGCTCAGCACGACCTTCACCGAGCTGAAGGTCCGCCGCGATCCGGACTGCCCCGTCTGCTCGCGCGACCCCGAGTCGATCACCGACGAGGAGATGGGCGTCTTCCCCGACTACGAGGCGTTCTGCGCCGCGGCCGGCTAGGGTTCGCGACATGGCCACAGTCAAGATCCCCCCGGTCCTGCGCCCGTCGGTCGGCGGCGAGAAGCAGGTCTCCGCTGACGGCAGCAGCGTCGGCGAGGTGCTGAAGTCGCTCGCCTCGTCGCACCCGGCGACGCAGAGCCAGCTGTTCTCCTCGGAGGGCGAGCTGAACCGCTACGTCAACGTCTACCTGAACGACGAGGACGTCCGCGTCCTCGACGGGCTCGAGACGACCGTCGGCGAGGGCGACACGCTCGTCATCCTGCCGGCGATGGCCGGCGGCGCCTGACGCGCTCCGCCGTGGTCCGCACGCGCACCGGCGCGTGCTCGTGCGCTTGCGGACCCGAGCTAGACTGACACTGATGGCCGAACGCCTCGAGAACAGACCCTGCGGTGGTCGCTACGGCGACATCGTGCAGGCGATCGGGAACACCCCGCTCGTCGAGCTCAAGCGGCTCTCGCCGAAGCCGGGCGTGCGCATCTGGGCGAAGCTCGAGTCGCACAACCCGACCGGCTCCGTCAAGGACCGCGTCGCGCGCTCGCTGATCGAGGACGCCGAGGCGAGAGGCGCGATCAGACCGGGCCAGACGATCCTGGAGCCGACCTCCGGCAACACCGGCATCTCGCTCGCGATGATCTGCAAGCGCAAGGGCTATCCGCTGAAGGTCGTGATGCCCGACAACGTCACGCCGGAGCGCACCCAGCTGCTCCACATGTACGGCGCCGAGATCGTCTACTCGGACGGCTCGAAGGGCTCCAACGGCGCCGTCGAGCTGGCGCTGGAGATGGCCGCCGCCGACGCCTCGTACTACATGCCCTACCAGTACGGCAACCCCGCGAACCCGCTCGCGCACTACAACGGCACCGCCGTCGAGATCCTCAACGAGCTCGACGAGGTCGCCGCCTTCGTCGCCGGCCTCGGCACCGGCGGCACGCTGATGGGCAATGCGCGGCGCTTCAAGGAGGAGCTCGGCGACACGGTCAAGATCGTCGCCGCCGAGCCGATGCAGGGCGAGCCCGTGCAGGGTCTGCGCTCGCTCGACGACGGCTTCATCCCGCCGATCATCGACCTTTCGCTGCTCGATCGGAAGATCTTCGTCACGAACCACGACGCGATCGTCTGGACGCGAAAGCTGCTCGACGAGGAGGGCATCTTCGCGGGCGTCTCCTCCGGCGCGATCGCGCGCGTCGCCGTCCGGATCGCGAACGAGCTCGACGAGGGCAACGTCGTCTTCATCGTCTGCGACGACGGATGGAAGTACCTCTCCTCCGGGATCTACACGCGGCCGGTCGACGAGATCGAGAATCTCGACTCGACCGTCTGGTGGTAGCCGGGCCTCACGTCACACGTCGCGCGGCGCTGCGCGCCCTCGGCGCCGGTCTCGGCACCACCAGCCTGTCGCTCCTGCTCAGCGCGTGCGGCGGCAGCGACCACGGCGGCCACGCAACCGACCGCACGATCTCCGGCGGGCCGTCCGGCGGCGGCGCGGATGCCGACGTCCTCAATGTCGCGCTCGCGCACGAGCACACCGCGATCGCGGCCTACACCGCGGGCGCGCCGCTGCTGAGCGGGCCGGCGCTGGGGGCCGGACGCCGCTTCCTGGCGCAGGAGCGCCAGCACGCCGACCGCCTCGTGCGGGCGATCGAGGCGGCCGGCGGCACGCCGCTGCCGCCGCGCCGCAGCTACGACTTCGGGACTCCCAAGCAGCAGCGCGACGTGCTGCGGCTGCTCGAGACGATCGAGCAGGACGCGATCGCCGCATACGTCGACGCGCTCCCGCGCCTCGGCGACCCGCGGCTGCGGGCGACGACGGCCTCGATCCTCGCGAACGAGGCCGAGCACCTGACCGTCGTGCGTCAGCGGCTCGGAACGCGCGCGGTGCCGGCGGCGTTCGTCACGGGAGGGCCGTAGGCGGATGGCGAGCACGGCCGCGACCGGGGCGACGCGGCGGGCGCTGATCGGGCGCGCGGGAGCGGCCGTCGCCGCGATCGCCGTCGCCCCGGCGGCGGCCCTCGGTCTCCGCGCGCCCGCCGCGCTCGCGCAGGGCAACGGCGACGTCGAGCTGCTGCGCAAGGCGATCGCGCTCGAGCAGCTGGCGGCGTTCAGCACGACCGTGCTGCTCGCACGCGGCGTCCTGCGGCCGCCTGCGCAGGCCGCCGGACAACGCTTCCGCGGCCAGCAGCAGCAGCACCTCGACGTGCTCGCGAGCGCGCTGCAGGCAGCGGGCGGCAAGGCGCCGGCAGCGCCGCGCACCGTCGCGGAGGCCGACCGCGCCCTCGGCGACCTGGGCCGCGGCGCCGGCCTCGCCGGCGTCCGTTCGGAGGCGGATGCGATCGCCTTCGAGATCGCGTTGCAGGAGGCGGCGATCGGCGGCTGGTACGAGGCGCTGCGCGCGCTGCAGGACCGGCGCCTGATCGCGGTCGCCGCGCAGGTGATGGCGAACGAGGCACAGCAGCTGACGGTCTGGCGGAGCCTCCAGAGCGACACGATCGCCGCGGTCGTTCCAAGCGCGTTCGAGCACGGCAGCGCGCCAGCCGGGTGAGTCGTTCGAGGCGCTGAACCCGACTGATTCAGTCCAGAATGATCCATTTTCGGTCCGGCCGCGCTAGCATGCGCAAGCGGAGTCGATATCAAGGAGCCCGGAGCATGTTTAGCCAGATCGGACCGATGGAGATCATCCTCGTCCTCGTGATCGCACTGGTCATTCTCGGCCCGAAGAAGCTGCCCGAGGCGGGGCGCTCGATCGGCAAGGGGATGCGCGAGTTCAAGGACTCGATCTCGGGTGATTCGAAGCACGACGACGAGCCGGAGCTGACGGCCACCACCACCACGACGTCGTCGCGCGAGCGCGAGACGGCCCGCGACCGCGAGATCGTCTAGCGCCAGCGCTCGGGAGCGTCCGGCTGGTAGCCTCGCGGGCGATGCAGATCGCCCGCGAGTTCTACGATCGGCTGGTCGCTCAGGCCCGCGCCGAAGCGCCGAACGAGTGCTGCGGCATGATCGCCGTGCGCGACGGCCGGGCGGTGCAGGTCTACCCGGCCGAGAACACCGCGGCAAGTCCGCTGCGCTATGAGATCGACGGCCGCCAGCAGCTTCACATCCTCGACGCGATCGAGGAATCGGGCAGCGAGCTGGGTGCGATCTACCACTCGCACACGCGCACGCCGCCGGAGCCGTCGCAGACGGACATCAACCTCGCCTTCTATCCGGACGCGCTCTATCTGATCCTCGGCGTCGCCAACGAGGAACCGGATGTGCGCGCGTGGCGGATCGCAGACGGCCAGGTCACGCAGGTGGAGCTGGTCGTCGAGTAGGGGACGGTGGGAAGCGAGCCGCTCGTGTGCCCGAGCTGCGCCTCCTCCTTCGGGAGCGAGGAGCGCTTCTGCCCGAGCTGCCACATCCCGCTCGTGCACGCCGCCGCGACCGAGCAGGCCGGTGAGCTCGACGCCGACGACCTGCGCGCCCGCGCCCGCAAGGTCAAGCGGCAGTACAGCGAGGGCGATCTCGTGCGCGTCGTCGGCGCTCGCAACCAGGTCGAGGCCGAGTTCGTCCAGGGGATGCTGCTGGAGGAGGGGATCCCCAGCATGTTGCGGCGCAGCGCCGGCTTCGACGTGCCCGACTTCCTGACCGCCGGTCCCCGCGACGTCCTGGTGCCGCGCTCCGGCGCGACCGCGGCGCGCGAGGTCCTGCTGCAGGCCGATCTGCTCTCCTCCGAGGGGACGGCGACGCCGCCGCTGCGCGTGCTGGCCGGGCTCCTGCTCGCGCTCGCGCTGCTCGCGCTCGTCGCCTGGCTCGGGACCGACGTGCTGGTGTAATCGGCTGGCGCCGATTCCGTTGCAGGATCGGCTGGCGTCGATCCTGCGTGACGCTGGGAACGCCGAGCGTGTGCGCCGATCTCAGACCGACGCGAGCCGCGCGAGGTGCGAGCGCCAGGCACCCTCCGTGTGCACGAGCGCGCGGCCGCCGAAGGCCTCGCGCAGCGCCTCCTCCGGTCCTGCCGGGTTCGAGTAGCAGGCGATCCGCATCGCGGCCTCGGGACCCTCCTCGCGCGCGAGCAGGTCGATCACGGTGCCGCCGAGCAGCGCCGCGTCGCGCAGGCTCGGTGGGAACGCCGGGCGCCCGCCCTCCCGCAGCCGCCGCGCGATCGCCGGTCGCGCATACTCGACCTGGCCCGCGAAGTAGCGTGCCGCGCCCTCGACCAGCCACGCCCAGCGCAGCCGGTGCAGCATCCGCACGGGCGTCGCCGGCGGCGGCAGGCGGCGGTTGTTGACGCCGATCACGAGCCGCGCGTAGAGCGCGTCGGCGGAGCGCAGCAGCAGCTCGCGGGACTCCGGCAGCCGCGAGCTGCGGCGCAGCATCAGCCGTGGCGCGAGCATGTGGATCGCGCTCGCGCTGTTGGAGCCGACGACGTAGCGGCGTGCGGCCGGCGCCGTCAGCAGGCGCTCGACCGGCACGAGCGGGTGCGCGAGGTCGAGCAGCAGGGGAGAGCGGTGCAGCACGACGGCGACGTCGGCGACCGTCTGCGGGAAGAGGACGTCGAGTCGCACGCGCGTGCGCTCGAGCGAGTCGAGCACGCGGGCCGCGTCGTCGGCGTCGGCGGACTCGTGACGCGCCCGGAAGGACGCGGAGACGGTCTCGTCCCAGGCCACGCTAACGCTGCGCTTCGCGCGCGATCAGCGGTGGGATGTCGCCGTCGCCGCCGTTGCCGCTCGGGACCGCTCTCCGTCCTGCGAGAGCCGTCTCGATCGCGGCAGCCGGCGGGGTGACGGTGGGACTGGTGCTCAGACGAGCGCCGGAGTCCGGCCGCTGACAATCGCGGCGATCTCTTCTGATGCGCGCTCGAACTCGTCGTCAGACAGCACGGGTGTGCCCTCGAACGGCAGGTCGCGGGTGATCTCGAGCCACGAACGGCATCCGCCGTAGTCGTCGCGCACCTTGACGGTGACGGGACGGGGGATGCGGTACGTGCGCAGCAGCACGACGTGCAGAGGGTGACGGCGCTTCCAAGCGAGGCGCTTCTCTGCGTAATCGGGCGTCCAAACGTAGAACGGTGAAAGTGCGTCCACCGAGCGACGGTCGGTGACCGTCCAATGAGCGGCGACCTCGGCCCACGCGCGAATCCTCACGCGGTCGGGCTGCGGTATCTCACCGTCGCGGGTGAGTGCGTGCGGAGGCGGCTCGCCCTCGGGCCAGACGCCCTCCTCGAGGGCACGCGTCAGCTCGGGTTGATGCGACTCGCGCACCAGGTCCCGTCGCTGATGATCGAACGTCGGGTACAGGAAGAAGCGCTCGTGATCGAGCTTGAAATGCTTCTCCGTTTCGCGGATGCCGCCCTTGCGCAGCGTGACAAGTTGCTCGCCTTCGGCGAGCGCACGTACGGTGACGGCCCATTCTTTGAAAGCAATCGGCATAGTTCCGGGGAGGGGAGGGGTAATGCGGCGTATTTGACCGCTCGCTACGTGCCTGAAACGTGCAGATACGTGAGCGACCGGGATCTCTGAGTCTACGCGTTTCCCGGCGAAACCCAAAATGTCCCTGCAAATGGCGGGTTTACACGCCGTTCACAGATTGCTTGCGCGCGCACCGTACCCACCTCCACCCGGCGTCTCCACGCGCAGCCGCTGACCCGTCGCGAGCTCGCCGCGCACCTTCGCGGGAAGCGCTTCATCGTCGAGCAGGTTGCGTCCTGGCGCGCCCGACTCGCCGCCGGCCGCCCCCGGTGGCGCGTGCCGCCGCCGCTCGCTGATCAACGAGAACGTCATCGGCGCGAGCGCCTCCAGTTCGCGCACGATGCCGTCGCCACCGCGCTGTGCCCCCTCGCCCCCGGAGCCATGCCGCAGCGCGTAGGTCGTGACGCGCACGGGGAACTCCAGCTCGAGCGCCTCGACCGGCGTGTTGAGCGTGTTGCTCATCGCGACGTGCACGCCGCTGGGACCCGGCGCCTCGGCGCAGGCGCCCTGTCCGCCGCCGAGCGTCTCGTAGTACGTGAACGTCTCGTCGCCGAGCGTGAGGTTGTTCATCGTTCCCTGTCCGAGTGCATGACCGAAGGCCGCCAGCACGAGGTCGGCGACGCGAGAGGAGGTCTCGACGTTGCCGGCCGCGACGGCCGCCGGCGGGCGCGCGTTGAGCAGCGATCCGGCGGGCGCGCGCACGTCGATCGGGCGGTAGGTGCCGGCGCTCGGCGGGATGTCGGGGTCCGTCAGCACGCGAACCGCGAAGTAGCATGCCGAGCGGGTGACGGCGAGGGGGCAGTTGAGGTTGCCGTCGTGCTGCGCCGCGCTGCCGTCGAAGTCGAGCACGATGCGGTCGCCCTCGACGGTCGCCGTCAGGACCAGCTCGATGTCGCCATCGGGGCCCTCGAGGACGTCGCGGGCGCTGCGCGCGCCGTCGGGCAGCGCCGCGATGCAGGCGCGGGTGCGGCGCTCGGCGTAGTCGAGCACCTCCGCCATCGCGGCGCGCAGCGTCTCGACGCCGGTGCGGCGCGCCAGCTCCGCGAGCCGCAGCGCGCCCGCGCGGTTGGCGGCCAGCTGGGCGCGCAGGTCGGCGCGGCGCTGGTCGGGCTGGCGCATCTGGGACGCCAGCCGCTCGATCGCGGCCTCGTCGAGCGGCTGCGGCGAGATCACGACACCCTCCTCCGCGAGCGTGCGGCTGTCGGCCGGCATCGAGCCGGGCGTCGGGCCGCCGACGTCGGCGTGGTGCGCGCGGTTGGCGGCGAAGCCGAGCAGCGGGCCGGCAGCCGCGCCGTTCGCGCCGTCGGGCTCGCCGAAGATCGGCGTCACGACGGTGATGTCGGGCAGGTGCGTGCCGCCGGCGTAGGGATCGTTGAGGACCCACGCGCGGCCCGGGGCGTGCGCCTCGTCGCGCACGGCGGCGACCGCGGCCGGCATCGCGCCGAGATGGACCGGGATGTGCTCGGCCTGCATCACCATCTCGCCCGACGGGTCGAACAGCGCCGTCGAGGCGTCGCGCCGCTCCTTGATGTTGGCCGAGTGCGCGGCGCGCACGAGCACGGCGCCCATCTCCTCGCAGGTCGCGCGCAGTGCGCCGACGATCACCTGGAGCGCGACCGGGTCGAGCTCGCTCATCGCGTGGCGTCCCGTCGCAGGTCGATCGCGCCGCCGTCGGTCACCGTGCCGCTCCAGCCCCGCCCCACCAGCAGCGTCGACTCGGGCAGCTCGCAGACGGCGGGGCCGGTGATCGGCGTGCCGGGCGCCGGCATGCCGCGCCAGACCGTCAGCGTCTGGTCACGCCCGTCGAGGCGACCCGTCCGCTCGACCGCGGCCGCACCCGTCGCGTGGCCGTCGCCGGCCGCGAGCCGCGCGTCGAGCTCGGGCCCCGCGACGGTCGCGCTGACCCGCACCGTCACGAGCTCGATCTCGCCCGCGGCGTCGCGATAGCCGTAGCGCTCCTCGTGCGCCTGCTCGAACGCCTCGCGCAACGCCGCCGGGGACGGCGGCCCGGCGCGCTGCGGGACGCCGTCCGCCGCGTCGCCGTCCCGGAGGCCGCCCTCGATCGCGTCGCCGTCGATCGCCAGCTCGAACGCCTGGCCGCGATAGCGCAGCTCGTAGCGCGGGCTCAGCTCGGCCGCCGGCGCGCCGAGCGCCGCCCGCGCGGCCGCGCCCAGCTCCGCGACGTCGCGGGCGACCGCCGCCGCGTCGAGGGCGTCGCCGGAGCGCAGCACGCTGCGCTGCGCGTCGCGTCGTCGCGGCGAGACGACGAGCCCGAGCGCGGCGAGGACACCGGACGCGCGCGGCGCCAGCACGCGGTCGATCCCGAGCTGCTCGGCGATCGCGACGGCGTGCAGGGGCCCGGCGCCGCCGAACGCGACGAGCGCGTGCCCGCGCGGGTCGATCCCGCGCTCGACGGTGACGACCCGGAGCGCCCGAACCATCTCGGCGTTCGCGACCCGCACGATCCCCTCGGCACAGGCGAGCAGGTCGAGCCCGAGCGCGTCGGCGAGCGTGCCGACGGCGCGCTCGGCGGCCTCGCGGTCCAGCGCGACGCCACCCGCCAGCGGCGCCTCTGGATCGAGGTACCCGAGCAGCAGGTTGGCGTCGGTGACGGTCGGCTCGTCGCCGCCGCGGCCGTAGCACGCCGGTCCCGGCACGGCGCCGGCCGAGCGCGGCCCGACGCGCAGCGCGCCGCCCGCGTCGCGCCAGGCGATCGAGCCGCCGCCTGCGCCGACGGTGTGCACGTCGAGCATCGGCAGCGCGATCGGGCGCCCGGCGATCGTGCCGCCGCCGGTCTCCGCGACGGCGCCGTCCGCGACGACGCAGACGTCGCACGAGGTGCCGCCCATGTCGAGGCAGAGCGCCCGCGCGACGCCGGCCGCGCGCG
>JAOPZA010000222.1 GCA_025964325.1 Conexibacter sp. | reverse complement strand
GTTAGGTCAGCAGCGGTGCGGGGTGGCCGCGCGCGTGCGCGTCGAGGACGTTGATGAGGTAGGCGTGGAGGCTGCGGCGCCGGAGGCGGCAGGTCGTGTGTGCGGAGAGCAGGCGGGCGATGCGTTGGGCGGTAGCGCGTGCTCACAGAGCTCAACGACGTCACGGCGGCTGATGCGGTTGCGCACCGACAAGGTCACAACCGCCGCCGCCAGGCGCGGCCCGAACGCGCTCGCGGCGACCCCGGCCGGCAGCCGGCCAGAGCGGCGCGCGCCGCAGTCGGGGCAGCGAACGCGCGAGCACTGATGCTCGGTCACGCGCACGGCCATCACCGGCAGCTCCTCGACCTGATGGCGCGCCGGCTCGCCGTCGGCGACCAAATCCGCCTCGCAGAACACGTGCCCGCAGCCGCACTCGGTCGGCCAGTGCTCGACGATCTCATCGACCGCCCACGCCGGCAGCAACGGCCGACCCTTGCCCTCATGCCCCGGCTGGGCGCCCTGCTTATGGCCCGAGCGGCCCTTCGAGCGCGACGCCGCACCGGGCGGATCAGCGCTCGGCGGCCGCGACGAGTTCCGCGACGAACGCCCGAGCTGACGCTCCAGCGTCGCGATCCGCAACCGTGCCCGGATAGCACTTCGTCACCTGCGCGAGCTGCAGCCGACAGGCGTTGCTTGCACGCGCTGGCCGCTCGAGAACCACGCCGTTTGCGGCGTCGCTAGACATGGGATACTGACCTCCTCGAAAGCGCTGAGCGATCCCAGCGTTCGACCGACGAGAGTGAAGCCGCGCAACCCGGTCCCTCGCTGACCGGACCAAATCGCGCGGTCGGGTTAGGCGTTAGTTGCACTTGAGGACCGACGGGTGGCGTCGACGATCGACTTGAACTGCGCCGCGTCATAGGCGTTGTGGTACTGCGGCTGGTAGTACTTCGCCGCCGTCGAGGCCGTCGCCACGCCCGGCTTGAGGACGCACGTCGGTGGCGAGCCCTGGCAGTCCACCGGCGGCTTGCCCTTGATCGCCGAGACCGCCTCCTGCAGCGCCATGGCCCCAGCGATCGGGGGCTGGTTCAGCGCGGTCGCGACAGAGCCGAAGTTCGGCTGGTCGCGCATCAGCTTCACGACGTTCACCTGCCCGTCGAAGCCGCCGATGATCACCTTGCTGTTGCCGCTCGCATCGATCATGCCCGTCTGCTTGACCGCATCGGCCGTGAGGTCGGTCATGTTGAACATGACGTTGAGATCCGGGTTGGCGACGAGGACGTTGCGGACCAGCGGCAGGTCGATCGACGGGATCGGGTGACCATACTGGTCGGGGACGCGGACGATCTGCGGCGCTGGTGCGCCTTCCGGTACCCGTTCCAACCGGCGAGGAAGCCTGCCTCGCGCGCGTCGCGAGCTCGGCGGGCGCGGCTCGTTCGCCGTCGCCGACGACTCAGTGCTCCGCTGTCTGCGTGAGCGCCCGCCACCAGCCCCAGCGCTCAACTAACGGCTGTGCGAAGAATCATGACGCGCGATCCGCGCGTTTCACGCGTGAAGTTTCTCGGAAAAAGGTGGATTGTGTTAGTGCATCAGTGCTCCGTCGGGAAGGTACGCTCTCTGCGTTGCAGTGATTCTGTCCTGAAAACATTGTGAGGTTTTAGGAGATGTCGGACGCGGGGCGCCCGACGGTGCTTGTAACCAAGCTGCTGGCGCCCTGGATGCGGCGCGAGTCGATCTCGCGTGACCGCGTGATGCGCCTGCTCGCCCAGGGGAGCGAGCGACCGTTGACCGTCGTGTGCGCGCCGGCGGGGTACGGGAAGACGACCGCGCTCGTCACGTGGATGGTGGAGAGCGAGCGGCCGTTCGCGTGGGTCTCGCTCGACGCGCACGACGACGATCCCCAGCGGCTCTGCGCACACCTGCTGGCGGCGTTGGACCAGCTATGGCCAGCCGCCATGATCGAGGCCGAGCGGGCGCTGCTGGGCGGCTCGGATCTGGTCGAGACGGTCGTGCCACTCACGAGCGCCGCACTCGCCGAGCACGCCGACGACGGGCTCGTCGTGGTCTTCGACGACTTCCACACGGTCACCGAGTCGACGTCGCACCGGGTCGTGCGAGCGTTCATCGATGCGATGCCGCCCAGCGTGCATGTCGTGGTGTCAAGCCGGACCGCGCCGCCACTGCGGCTCGGGCGCCGACGGGTAGCCGAGACGGTGACGGAGATCGGACCCGAGCAGCTCGCGTTTCAGGGCGCCGAGTCGGAGCTGCTGCTCAACGGGTCACTCGGGCTCGGGCTCCATCCCGAGCAGATCGCGACGATCAACGAGCGCGTCGACGGGTGGGCGGCCGGGCTCGCGCTCGTCGCCGCCTCGCTCCCCTCCGCCGGCGCGCGCGAAGGCCGGGACGCGTTCCTGCATGCCTTCGCGCGCTCGCGCGGCGCGGTCGCCGAGTACCTGATCGAGGAAGTCCTGGAAGGCCTGCCGACGCGCGTGCAAGCGTTTCTCTGTCGCACCTCGATCCTTGATCGCCTCAGCCCTTCGCTCTGCGAGGCCGTGCTCGATGACTCCGACGCGGCCGAGCTGCTTGCGGAGGTGCGGCGATCGAACCTCTTCGTGACCGCCCTCGACAGCGAGTGGCTACGCTACCACCACCTCTTCGCCGATCTGCTCGCTCGGCAGCTCCGCCGCGACTCGCCCGAGCTCATTCCCGAGCTGCACCGGCGCGCGGCGGCCTGGTTCGCGGCCAACGCGCTTCCCGAGGACGCGATCCGCCACGCAAGCGCCGCAGGCGATGGCGATCACGCCGCCACCCTGCTCTACGATCACTGGCGCACGCTGCTCGACACGCGCCGCTACGCGACGGTGCATCAGCTGATCGAGCAGCTGCCAAGCGACCGCGGCCAGCTCGGGCCCTTCTGCGACGCCATCGACGCGCGCTGCATGGGCCTCGATGGCGTCGACCTGCGAGTCGTCGCCCAACGGCTCGACGCGCTCGAGGCCCACCGCGACGCACCCGGCGTGGCGGAAATGCTCGAATTCACTCGCGTCAGCCCTTACTACGGCGACATCGGCCGCACCGTCAGAGAGGGATGGGCGACATGGGAGCGCTACCCGGACATCGAGTTACGTGCCGATCTGGCGGGCGGCCTCGGCGTCGTGCTGTGGTATGCCGGCGACCACGACGGCGTCCACCGCGTGGTCGAGCCGTATCTGAACGTGATGGAGCGGCCCCGGACGCGCAGTTGGGCGCTCGCGGCGCTCGCGCTCACGGCAGCGCACGAGGGCGATGTCGACCTCGCCGAGCGCTACGCGCGCGAGGCCGTCGAAATTGCCGTCGCCAACGGCGGCGAAAGCGCGCTGGAGTGCCATCTCGCCTACGTCGCGCTCGGTGAGACCCTGCGACACCGCGGAGAACTCGACCAGGCCGCGGAACAGCTCGCGGCGGCAGCCCACCTGACCAGCAAGCTGCCCGGCTCGCTCTTCCAGGCATTCACCCTGACCTTCGAGGCCCAGCTGGCCCTCACCGCGGGTGATCGCCGCCGCGCCCGAGCCCGCGCCTCAGCCGCGCACAGCATCATCGACGACTACCCCGACACCGGCGTGCTCGCCGACCGCCTCAGCACGATCGAGACAGCGCTCAAAAGCCGCAGCACCGATGGCGTGCCCGGCAGCAAGCCAACACGCAGCGAGCTGCGCGTACTCGCGCTCCTACCGACCGAATTGACGAACCCACAGATCGCCGCCCAGCTCTACCTCTCCAACGAGACCGTCCGCAGCCACATCCGCCGCCTTTATCGACGCCTTGGCGCCAATACCCGCGAGCAAGCCGTCCAGATCGCCCGCGAACGCGGCCTGCTCTAACCCGAGGCTCGGAGCGGCCGCGTTCACCGGCGATCCGGTCGGTGCCTGGCCTTGATCTCGATCAGGGCCGCGAGTGCGTCCTCGAGTCGCTGCGACTCGGCCGTGGCATCGATGATCGTTCTGGAGAGCCGGTCGATGCGGGCCCGGATCTCCTCGATCTGCCGCGCGAGAAACGTCTCCTCGCGCTCGGCCGGCGCTGATCGCTCGTCAGCCGTGGCGCTCGCCGACGCGTCGAGGTCCGGTTGCTCGCTGGCGTGGTGGGCGAGGTAGTGGCGCGCGGCTTGGACGCGGCTGGACGCGCCGATCTTCCTGTACACGCGCGTGAGGTGCGACTTGACGGTGTTCTCCGAGATGCCAAGGCGACGCGCGATCTCCGGCGTGCGCTCACCGCCGGCGACGAAGCCAAGGATCTCGATCTCACGGCCGGTCAACGGATCGCCCTCGCGCACCCGGGCCGAGCTGGAGCTGCTGCTGGATGGATGGCTCACGGTGGTGCTCCCGGTCGCAAACGACGCCGACCACACACCACGGAGCACGCCGCGGTGAGCGGCACTGCAACAGGCACATGACCGACAGCCCCACCAGCGCCGGTCGAGCGGCGCCAGCTCACGCGAGAGCCGGCGCCGTTCGCCCGGACGGCTGGTGGCGCAATCCTCGGAGCGCGCGACCGCAGGAGACCGCGGCCGCGCCCCATCCGACGGGTTGCCGTCAGCCTGTGACGCCGCCTCCCTTGATCGCGCCCGCGAGCACGCGGACCGTGCGCGTCGCGCGCTTGGTGTTCGCGTCCGGCGAGGTCGTGACCGCGTGGTTGACCTTTCTGCCGGCCGTGCCTCTGAGCGCCCGCACTGTCATCCGGTAGGTCGTGCTCTTGCCCGGGCCGAGCGAACTGACCGTCCAGCAGTACGTGCCCTTGGTCAGCTTCGTCTTCGGCGTCGAACTCACGTACACGATCCCGGCCGGGAGGTCATCACACGTTCTGACGTTCCGCGCCGTTCCCAGCGTCGGGTTCGACACGCGGAGCGTGTACGCGAACGCCTGGCCTGCGCGGACCACCGTGCGGTTGACCGTCTTGGTGAGTCGCAGGTCGACCTTTCTGACGGCGACGACAGCGCCGTCGATGTTGTTTCTCGGGTTGCGATCTCTGCCGCTGCCGGTCGCGCTGGCGACGTTGCGCTTGCCAGTGCCGATCGTCGTGGGCTTGAGCACGACGGTGATCGTCACTCTGGCGCCGGCTCTCAACGTACCGAGAGTGCAGCTGATCGGGATCCGACGGGTGCATCTGCCCACGGTCGTTCTGACCGATACGACGGTGCCCTTCGCGCCGAACGTGTCCGTCAGTCTGACGTCGGGCGCCGCATCCGGGCCGGTGTTGGCGACGACGATCCGGTACACGACCGGCTGACCGAGCGTGACCCTTGTGTGGTTGGCCTTCTTCGTGACGACCACGTCGAAGGTCGGCTGCCCGCTCGGCGGCGTCGTGCAGATTCTCGCCGAGTCGCTGTTGTTGGCGGGATTGGTCTCCTGCTGATCGCCGCGGACCGTCGCCGTGTTGACGGGGCACGCGGCGGTCGTGGGCGCGGTCGCGGTCACGAGGATCTGCGTCGATCCGCCGGCCGCGAGCGTGCCGAGGTTGCACGACACTCTGCCGCCGGCGACCGAGCACGTGCCCTGGCCGGGGGTCGCCGAGGCGAGCGTCAGCCCCGGCGCCAGCGGATCCTCGACCTTCACGCCGGTCGCGTCGCTGGGGCCGTTGTTCCGCACGACGAGCGTGTACATCGCCTGGCCGCCGATCGCGACCTGCGTTGCCGCCGGCGTCTTGGTGATCGAGAGGTCGACTTCGCCTCTGAGCGGCGGGCAGACCGAGTCGACGTTGTTGTCGAGGTTGGGGTCTCTCGTCGTGCTCGAGACTCTCGCGACGTTCTCGGGGCAGTGGGCGAGCGAGCTGCCGACTCTCGTTCTGATCTGGAACGTGCGGGTGGCGCCCTTGTTGAGCGTGCCGATGTCGCAGCTGACGACGCCATCGGCCTCGCGGCAGCCCGTGCTCGCCGAGAGGAACGAGACGCCTCTCGGCAGCGGGTCGCTCGCCACCACGTTCTGGGCGGCGTCGGGTCCGTCGTTTGTCACCTCCAACGTGTACGTCAATGTCTTGCCCGCCACCACCGGTGTCGGCGCGGCGGTCTTTCTGATCTTCACGTCGGCGAGGCACAGCGACGAATCGGCCGGCAGCGTGAAGCTCGCCGTGCCGGATCTGTTGCCGCCCGGCGCGTCGCTCGGGCCGCCGGCGACCGACGTGACCGCCGTGCCGTTGTTGTCGATCGGCTGCGCGGCCGCGCACCGCGCCGCGCCGACCTTGGTCGAGTAGCAGATCTGCGGCGCGTCACCGGAGAACTTCGTCTGCGCCCGTGCGATCGCGAGTCTCACCGGGTGCGTGCCCCAGCTGATCACCATCGACACCGTCAACGATCTTGTCGCGCCCGCATATGGGATCGACGAGATGTCGATCGGTACCTGGCTGCTTGAGAAGACGCGGTTGGACCAGCCGGGGACCACGTTGCCGTTCGCGTCTCTGATCGTGATCGCGACGGCGTCGTAGTCCGAGGAGGAGACTCCTCCGACCGTGACCTGGTTCCAGCCGGTCACGTGAGACGACCCGCCGTCGCAGTAGGACTGCGCTGGGATCAGTCTGATCTGGGCCGTCCCGGTGTTGCACGTCGGCGGGTTGCCGCCGAACGTCGCGCTGAACACCTGGAAGACGCCGGAGTCACCCAACTCCCAGACGCAGTCGGGGTTGGTGGGGTCCTGCCGCAGCGTGTACGGCCGCACGTCCGTGCCCGAGCTGCCTTGGACGAAGCCGCCGCATCTCGAGTTGGTCGCGAAGTCCCAGCACGCGTATGTGGCGATGCTCGGGACGCGGGGCAGGCTGGCGTATGCGAAATAGAGCCGCGACCCGATCTGGAGCGGGGCGCTGATGCCGTCGAGGCCGACGGTCGCGTTCGGGACCATCTGGCCCCAGGGAGCCCCGCCCAGCGATCTGCCGTTCAGGTCGAAGCAGGCATACGTCCCGGGGCTGGCGTTCGTGCTGGTCTGACCGCAGATCCCGGTCACGTTGCCACTCGCGTCCAGGATCGGCGCGCTGGTGTAGTTCCCGATGTCGGCCGGGGGAAGGGTCAGGTAGCCCAGGACCGGGAAGCCGCTCGAGCACGGAGCGCCCGTCGCCGCGACGATGCAACCCAGATCGCGCGCATAGCTCCCCGGGCCGGTCGGGCGAAGCAGGCTCGTGACGATGTACCCGCCCCACGACTCCAACGACGCGGCGAGCCAGGTGCTGTCTGCGGCTCCCGGCGGCGCCGGGTTCGGCGCAAACGCCGGATCGCTCGGAACCCCGCCCGCCGGCCAACCCGCACAGGACGCGCCCGTCGACGTGTCGAAGCAGAACACCGGGGCCCCGGCGACGCCGGTCCCGAGCGTGTAGTACTTCGACCCGATCTGCTTGCCGCCGACCATTCCCGGAGACCCATGGTTCGGACCGCCGCCGGCGGTGGTCGTGTTCGGCGCCGAAGCCGTGCCGAGCTGCGTGTATCCGCATGACTTCATCGTGACGATGTCGGCGCACGCCACGCCGATGCTCGTGCTGTTGACGACGCCGGTCGCGAACCAGATCCGGCCCGTCGAAGGATCGGACGCCGCGCTGTTGAAGCTCGGCGTCATCAGCACGTTGTCCCCCGTGCCGAACGCGTCCGCGTTATTCGTGAACGGCACGCCGGCGGTCGGCGACACGTACTGCGCCGGGAAGCCCGCACACTCCGCGCCGGTCGCCTTGTCGTGGCAGTCCAGCATCGCGAGCGCCCCGGCGCGATGGTGGAAGACGTTGTAGACGTTGCCGCCGATGAAGATCGGCTCAAAGCCGTCGCCGTTCGCCGTGCTGGTTCTGAACGCAGACACCGGCGGGGTGAAGGGGCCCTCCACGCCGGTCGAGCCGTCGACGAGGGTGCCGAGGGCGCCGATCGCGTTGACGCCCGAGCCGGGCTCGCTCCCGGTGTAGCTGCTTCCGCCGTTCGTCGACCACCGCGGATCCAGGCCGGGCGGTGTTCTCAGCGACCCACCCACGAAGGCCTGATTGCCGGCGATCGGATCGCTCGCGTTCACATCGGCCGTCGCACCGGTCGTGTTGCGGTAGCTGAGCACCCAGTTGATCGTGTGGCCAGCCGCCGTGGTGCCGGCAGCACCGCCGGCCGTGGCGCTCGAGCCGTTCTGCGCATCGGTGCCCCGCTTCGTGAACGACGAGATCGGCGTCGTGTCCGCGCTGGCGGTCGCCGCGACTGCGACGAACGCCGCGCACGCGATCGCGAGCAGCGCGAGCACGGCGCCGCCGAACCGGCGTCTTCGCACCGGCGCGCCGCACGGCCGCTGGTGGATGGACCTGCCTGCTGTGGTCATGCGTGTTCCTCCCGTCGATGGACGTGCGGGGACGATCGGCGGGTCGGCCAGCGACCATGCCGAGGTACGGTCGACGCACGTCGCGTCGGCCGGTCAGGGTTGGATGGGTCTGCGAGCGTCGCCGTGTGCGTGCTCGCAGTCGATGAGCTAGGGAAGCGTTCTTCCTCTCGCGGGCGGCGTGCGACCAGCGACGTTGGCCGCGCCCGACCGCGCTCGCGGCTTAACGAGCCGCCGGATGGTGTTATGTATTCCGGGTTTGCGTCGGGCTACTCTCTGTCGGTGAAGTGTCCGTCTGCTCCGTCGGCCTGCGACGAGATCGATCAGACGGGTGGCGATCCTCGCCAAGGATCCCGTTGAATGTCTCGATCGTGCCTACCGGGAGCGGTTCTGACCCATGCCTTGGCCCTTTCGTGGGGTTCTAGGGCCCGCGTGGCGCTGGCGCAGAGTCGCTCCTCAGCGTGCCCATCACCGTAAACGCAAATTGCGTTCACCGGAAGGTCCAGACGCGCATTTCACCGGGTGAAGTTTTCGGGGACCGGGCCCGATTGTGCTAGCGCATCGGCGTCCCTTCGGAACAGGCTATCTTCGCGTTGCAGAGGTTCTGTCCTGCAATCTTATGAGGATCGAGGGAACGTCCGGGGGGAGTTCCCGGTCGTCCTGGCGACGACGCTGGAAGTGCGATCAATTCATACCCCAGTTTTTGGAGGCGCGATGAGCGCAGGGCGCTGGAGTCGCGACGCGGCGGCGAGCGTGAGCTGCTCCTCGAGCTCTCCGTGCGCTCGCCCCAGTTGCTGGGAGCGCTCCTCGCGCGGCTGTCGCGGCACCGACCGCAGTCGCAGCACCGCGACGTTCCGCCGAGCAGATCCTCCACACGTGCCACAGTTCGCGGTGCTCGAACTGCTGATCCGAGCCGAGGGCGGGGTGGTCAGCGCCGAGACGCTGCTGGAGAAGGTGTGGGACGTGAACGCGGATCCGTTCAGCAGCGCTCCGCGGGTCACGATGTCGACGCTGCGCAAGGCCCTCGGCCCGCCGGACCTGATCGTCACGGTGACCGGGGCCGGCTACCGCCTCAGCCTTCCGGATCGCGTCGATGCAGGCTGAGGCCGCGCGGCCTGTGGGCCGTCGCCGGCAGATGAGCGCACGGCTGCGCCTCACGCTGAGCTACGCCGCGTTCCTCGTTGCCGCCGGCGCGGCCACGTTTGCTCGGGGTCTACGTCGTGCTGCGATACGTCCCGAACTACCCGCTGACGGCGGCCAATCCCCGCGACAACCCCTCGGTCGCGTCGCGCTACGAGATCCTGCAGGCGGTAGTGGGGGCGTCCGCCGTGATCCTCGGGGGCCTGGCCGTGGTCGGGCTCGGCGGGGGCTGGTTGCTGGCCGGGTGGATTCTGCGCCCGTTGCGGGAGATCAATGACGCCGCGCGGATCGCGGCGACCGGGCGCTTGGACCATCGGATCCGCTTGGTGGGCCGCGCGGACGAGTTCGGACAGCTCGCCGACAGCTTCGACCACATGCTCGAGCGCCTCCACGACGCGTTCCTGGCCCAGGAGCGGTTCGCCGCCAATGCCTCCCACGAGCTGCGTACCCCGCTGGCGGTGACCGCCACGATGCTCGATGTCGCGCGGACCGATCCCGATGCGCGCTACGACCCGCAACTGCTGGAGCGCCTACAGATCACCAACGCCCGGGCGATCGGGCTGACCGAGGCGCTGCTGCGCCTGGCCGATGCCAACGCCGTGACGGCAGTCTCCGCGCCGGTCGACCTCGCGACGGTCGCCCGGGCCGTGCTCGACGAGCAGGGCGACGAGGCCGAGCGCCGTCAGGTCGTGCTGGAAATGGAGTTGGACACGGCCCCGGCCGTCGGCGACATCACACTGCTGACGCAACTGGTCTCCAACCTCGTCCAGAACGCGATCCGCCACAGCCGTCCCGCGGGCGAGGCGTGGATCACGACGCGCGCCGACGCCGCCGCGTCGCGCGTGGTCCTGCGTGTGCAGAACACCGGTGCCGCCTACAGCGCGGAGACCGCCGCCCAGTTGGTCGAGCCGTTCCTGCGCGGCGGGGGCCGCAGCACCGCTCCCGGGCGGGGAGCGCAGCTACGGGCTCGGTTGGCGTTGGTCGCGCGGATCGCGGCCGTGCACGACGGGACCCTGACGATCATGCCGCGCGACGGCGGCGGCCTGGTCGTCCCGGTCGTGCTTCCGGCTCCCGCACAGTAGCCCCAGGTTCCGCCGCTCGGCCTCGCCGAAGACGTGCCCGCAACCACAGCGATCGGGCCAGTGCTCGACGATCTCATCGACCGCCCACGCCGGCAACAACCCGCGGCCCTTGCCCTCATGACCGGGCTGGCCGCCCTGCCGGCGCGGCGACCGTCCCTTCGCCCGCGGCGGCGCTCCCGGCGGGTCCTGGCTCGGCGGCAGCGACGAGTTCCGCGACGTCCGCGCGAGCTGCCGCTCGAGCTTCTCGACCCGGCCCGTCAACTGCTCGATCTGACGATCCATCCGCAGCAAGACCTCAACGACCATCTCACGACCCGCGTCATAGATCCCACCCGCCTCAGACCGCTCCACGCTCCATAACTTCGACCCCGCACCCCAACCCTCGCAACACACTGAACGCTTACCGGAAAGCTGCGCTTTGCAGGAATTTCGCGAGACGCGCGATCGTGTCTAGGGCACGCGGACTGCCGTGGATTCACGGCGATTCTGCGGGTTTCAGGCAGCAGGGGGCCAAGTGCCTGAACGCCGCGGCCTCGGACGCCCTGTTGGGCGGAGTTCAGCGACACGAGAGGTAATACACCGGCCATCTGGCGGCCGACGGGCCGGTCATGACGTCGGGATCGGCTCGGGCTCGTCGGGGAGGCGGAAGGCGGCGGCGAGCCCGACGAGGGCGATCGCGGCGAGGGAGAGCATTGCGATGACGTAGGAGCGGTTGCCGGAGGCGAGGTCGGAGACGAGGATCGTGCCGGCGATGGCCGTGCCGAGGCAGGAGCCGAGGTTGGAGACGCTGCGCGACAGTCCGGAGATCTCGCCTTGCTGGTCGGCGGGGAAGCTCGACTGCACGATGTTGACCGAGGGGGTGAGCATGACGCCGAGGCCGAGGCCGGTCACCAGCAGACCGGGTACGAACGCGAGCTCGTGGGTCGATGCGCCGACGAGGGCGAGCAGGAGTGCGATGCCCGCGATCGTGGTGACAAAGCCGGCACGGATCAGCGTTCGCTGCGAATGCTTGGTGGCGAGGCGAGCGGCGGCGAGCGAGGAGATCAGGATGCCGGCCGTCGCGGCGGTGAAGATGACGCCGGTCTTGACTGCGTTGAAGTCGCGCACGGTTTGAAGGAAGACCGAGACGACGAACGAGATCCCCATCAACAGCAGCCATTGGACGTTCTGGGTGACCAGGCCGATGTTGGATGTGCGGTTGCGAAACAGGCTCAGTGTCAGCAGAGGCTCCTTGCCGGCGTGCTCCTCGGCGCGGAAGTGGCGGAAGAAGAGGAGCAGGAAGCAGGCGGAGAGTGCGAGCGAGGCGACCAGCAGCAGGCCGTTGCTGCCGGCCTGCAGGACTCCGAAGACGAGGAAGAACATGCCGGCCGCGGACAGGATCGCGCCCTGCGTGTCGAACGGGCGATCGGGATCGGCCGGCAGCGGGTCCTCGATGCTGCGGCTGAGCACGACGATCATCGCGACGATCGCGGCTTGGAACACGAAGGCTGCGCGCCAGCTGATCGCGCTCGTGATGACGCCGCCGATCAGCGGACCGGCGGCGGCGCCGACGCCGCCGGCGGCGCTGATCGCACCGAAGGCGCGGGCGCGGGCCGTCAGGTTGCTGAACGCGAGCGTCGCGAGGATGTAGACGGGTGGGATCAGCAGGGCGGTGCCGACGCCTTGCAACGCGGAGTAGCCGAAGATCAGGACGCCGAGGCTCGGGGCGACGGCGCTGATCAGGGCGCCGATTCCGTAGAGCGTCAGGCCGCCGATGAAGCAGCGTTTGCGACCCCATCTCTCGGTCAGCTTGCTGCCGGGGATCATGAGGATCGCCATGATCAACAGGAACAGCGTGATCACGGTCTGCACGCCCTTGACCGTCGTGTCGAGGTCGCGGCTGATGTCGTTGATCATCACGTTCATGTTGGAGCCGGCGAAGCTGCAGATGAACTGGGCGAGCGCGAGCGGCGCCAGCAACCTGCGCATCGACACGCCCGGCCCGGTCGATGCGGGCCGTGCGGTCACGCGCCCACACGCACGGACGCATCGCGCGAGCTCTCCGCGGCGGTGATCGCTCTGGCGGCGACGATCAGCGTGAGGTGGCTGAACGCCTGCGGGAAGTTGCCGACCTGGCGCCCGCGCGCGACGTCGTACTCCTCGGCCAGCAGGCCGAGATCGTTGGCGAGGCCGAGGAGGCGCTCGAACAGCGCGCGTGCCTCCTCGACGCGGCCGTTGAGCGCGAGCGCGCTGACGAGCCAGAACGAGCACGCGAGGAACTGGCCCTCGTCGCCGGGCAGCCCGTCGTCGGTCTCGGCGGTCGAGTAGCGCGAGACGAAGCCGTCGCGGCCGAGCTCGCGCGTGATCGCGTCGATCGTGCCGGTGACGCGCTCGTCGGTGCCGGGCAGGAAGCCGACGAGCGGGATGTTGAGGACGCTCGAGTCCAGCTCGCGGGAGCCGTAGTACTGCGTGAACGTCCGACGCTCGGGGTCGTAGCCGCGCTCGCAGACCTCCCGGTGGATCTCCTCACGGATCTCCTTCCAGCGCTCGAGCGGTGCCTCCAGCTCGAAGCGCTCGGCGATCCGCACGGCGCGGTCGAACACGACCCACGCCATCACCTTCGAGTACGTGTAGTGGCGCCGCTCGCCGCGCGACTCCCAGATGCCGTCGTCGGGCTCTCGCCAGATCGTCTCGACGTGCTCGACGATCGTGCGCCAGCGCGGCCACACGCGCCGCTCGACGCTGCCCTGCGCCTCGGCGCCGATGAACATGACTGCCGCGACCTCACCGTAGACGTCGAGCTGGAACTGCTCGGAGGCGGCGTTGCCGACCCGGACCGGCCTGGAGCCCTCGTAGCCCGGCAGCTCGGGCAGCTCGAACTCGGTCAGCCGCCGCTCGCCGCCGACGCCGTACATGATCTGCGCTCTGGTCGGGTCGCCGGTGCCGACGCGCAGCAGGAAGTTGCGGAATGCCTGCGCCTCCTCCAGGTACCCGGCGCTCAGCAGCGCTTCGAGCGCGAGCACCGAGTCGCGCAGCCAGCAGTAGCGGTAGTCCCAGTTGCGCACGCCGCCGATCTCCTCCGGCAGCGACGTCGTCGGCGCCGCGATCAGGGCGCCTGTTGTCTCCGACGTCATCGCCTTGAGCGCGATCAGCGATGTCAGCACCTCCTCGCGATAGGCGCCCTCGTAGCGGCAGCGGCCACTCCAGTCTCGCCATGCAGCCTCCGTGCGAGCCAGCGCCGAGTCGGCGTCCTCGACCGGCGGGGTCTCATCGAAGGAGACGTGCCAGGTGAGCGTCAGCCGTTCGCGCCCGCCCTCGACGACGGTGAACTCGCTCGTGATGATCCCGTCCTCGACGTGCAGCGGCAGCGGCGTGCTGAGGCGGAACGCGTCGGGGCCCGCGGTCGCGATGACCCCGTCGGAGGCGCGCTCGATCCACGGCGTGATCGACCCGTAGTCCGGTCGCAGCGTCATCTGCATCCGCATCGGCACCCGGCCGCGAAGCCCCTCGATGATCCGCATCACACGTGGCGGCCCGTCGCCGCGGCGCGGCATGAAGTCGACCACCCGCACCGCGCCCTGCGCGGTCTCGAACTCGCTTTCGAGCACGAGCGTCCCTGGGCGGTAGCGGCGCGCGCTCGCGTGGGCCCCGCCGGCCGGTGCGACGATCCACCGCCCGTGCCGCTCGTCGCCCAGCAGCGCAGCGAAGCACGACGCGGAGTCGAAGCGCGGCAGGCACAGCCAATCGATCCCTCCGTGACGACCCACGAGAGCGGCGGACTGCGAGTC
>JAOPZA010000208.1 GCA_025964325.1 Conexibacter sp. | reverse complement strand
GCAGCTCCCCGAAAACGGCGATCGCTGGGCCTCCGACACCGAACCCGCGCCGGAGGCCGATCCCGAGCCCACACTCCTCGCCGAGGAGGAGCGGTGGGACGAGGAGGAGTGGGAGTACGACTCCGAGCCCGAGGCCGAGGAAGAGCGCGAGCCGGAGCCGCGACGCGGCTTTCTGGCAAGACTGTTCCGCCGGCGTCCCCGCCCGGCCACGGTGGAGCTCGCACCGACCCCGGCCGCCCCCCACGGCGACGGCGACGCCGACGCCGACGCCGACGAGCCTCTCGACCCCGAGGATCAACTCCACCGGTACGGGACGGTAGACGGCGGCGACGGCACGGCGGAATGGTCCGCCGAGGACGGTTCCGGACCAGTCGCCCACGCATGGCCGCAGGCGCCCTTCTCTGGAGTGCAGCCCGTGAAGCAGCCGCAGCCGGCGACAGCCGCCGCGGCGGCGCAAGCAGCGGCGGCAGCAGCCGCGGCCGATGCGTCTCAGCGCCGGCAGACGACCGACCACGAGCCTTCCCCGGATGAGGAGCAGCCGACGGAGCACGAGCAGGCCTCTGACATCTCCGCGGAGCTGAAGGCGGCGGAGGACATCGCGGCGGAGGAAGTGACCGCCGTGCTGACGTCGATGCTGGATCGACTGGGCACCGCGCACCACCGTCCGTTCTCACGGGCCTAGGCCGGCCGCGGACGGCGAGCGCGGATAGGATCCGCGTTCGATGGCAAGCAGCCCCCACGATCGACAGACGGACGCCGCGCTTCTGGCCGCCTCACGCAGCGGGCACAGGCGAACGCCCCGCCAGAAGGCCCCGGAGACCTACGAGGAGAAGCTCGCACAGCTGCACGAGTTGCGCGAGGCGGCGCTGCACTCGGCTCCGGAGGCGGAGGAGAAGCAGCACGCGCGGGGCAAGTACACGGCGCGGGAGCGCGTCGAGAAGCTGCTCGATCCCGGCTCCTTCCAGGAGCTCGACACGTTCGTGCGCCACCGCACGCACGACTTCGAGATGCAGAAGAACCGCCCCTGGGGCGACGCCGTCGTGACCGGTCACGGCACGATCGAGGGCCGCCGCGTCTGCGTCTTCAGCCAGGACTTCACCGTCGTCGGCGGCTCGCTCGGCGAGGTGATGGCCGAGAAGATGTGCAAGATCATGGACCTGGCCGCGAAGATCGGCTGCCCCGTGATCGGCATCAACGACTCGGGCGGCGCGCGGATCCAGGAGGGCGTCGTCTCGCTCGGCGCCTACGGCGACGTCTTCCTCCGCAACGTGAAGAGCTCCGGCGTGATCCCGCAGCTGTCCCTGATCATGGGCCCGTGCGCCGGCGGCGCCGTCTACTCCCCCGCGATCACCGACTTCATCTTCATGGTGAGAGAGACGTCGCACATGTTCATCACCGGTCCCGACGTGATCAAGACCGTCACCGGTGAGGAGCCGACGTTCGAGGAGCTCGGCGGCGCGATGACCCACAACACGAAGTCGGGCGTCGCCCACTTCGCCTCCGAGGACGAGGACCAGTGCCTCGAGGACGCGCGCTACCTCTTCTCCTTCCTGCCGTCGAACAACCTCGAGCTGCCGCCGCGCGTGCAGCCGACCGACGACCCGCTGCGGATGGACGCGGAACTCGACACGGTCGTGCCGGACAGCCCGAACAAGCCGTATGACATGCGCAACGTCGTGCGGCTGATCGTCGACGACGGCGAGTTCTTCGAGGTGCATGAGCACCACGCGACGAACATCATCTGCGGCTTCTCGCGACTGAACGGCTACGCGATCGGGATCGTCGGCAACCAGCCGTCCTCGATGGCCGGCGTGCTCGACATCAACGCCTCAGAGAAGGCGGCGCGCTTCGTCCGCACCTGCGACGCCTTCAACGTGCCGCTCCTGACGCTGTGCGACGTGCCCGGGTTCCTGCCCGGAACCGCGCAGGAGTGGGGCGGGATCATCCGCCACGGCGCCAAGCTGCTCTACGCCTACGCCGAGGCGACGGTCCCCAAGATCACCGTCATCACCCGCAAGGCCTACGGCGGCGCCTACGACGTGATGGCGTCCAAGCACCTCGGCGCCGACTTCAACTTCGCCTGGCCACAGGCGGAGGTCGCGGTGATGGGGCCGGAGGGCGCCGTCAACATCATCTACCGTCGCGACATCGCGGGCAGCCCGACGCCCGACGCGCGGCGGGCGAAGCTGATGGACGACTACAGAGCGCGGTTCGCCAATCCCTACTCGGCGGCCGAGCGCGGCTACATCGACGACGTCATCGTCCCGCACGAGACGCGCCCCAAGCTGATCACCGCGCTCGAGACGCTGCAGACGAAGCGCGAGCCGGGCCCGAAGCGCAAGCACGGGAACATCCCGCTGTAAGGGCTGGCGCCTTTACAGCCGGGAGTTCTCGCAGGGCGAAAACTCCCAATCGCGCGGCGCTCCCCTCTCGCGGGAAGCGCCGCACGTCCCAGTTCATCGTCTCGGCAGCGTCCCCGCGACCAGGTCGGCGATCAGGGCGTAGCCCGCTCTTCTCGCGTGGATGTCGCCGACGGCGCAGAACCAGGTCAGGTCGCACACGCGCGCGACCGGGACGGGGATCGTGCCGTAGGGCGCGAGCGTCGTCGTCTGCGTGAGCGGACCGTAGGCGCCGGTGGCCGCCGTCACGTCGACGAACTTCCCGCCGACCGCCGTGTAGGCGCTGCTCAGCGCCGGGTTGATGATCGCTCTGAAGGCGGTGACCGAGAGCGTTGCGAGCGTCTGCCCGCCGGGCTTCAGCGAGAGGCCGAGGATCACGTCGGGATAGGTGATGCCGACGATCCGCACCTTCGGGCCGGCAGCCGCGCGCAGGCGCTTCGCGAGCGTGGTGACGTTGCGCTTGATCGTGCCGACCGCGTTCGCGACGCACGTCACGGCCGTCGCCGGATCTCTCACGCACGCCGTCACGTCGTTGCCGCCGATCGAGACCGTGACGAGGCCGACCTTGCCGCGGTTCTGCTTCAGGAACCGCTCGGCCGCCGCGATCTGCGTCAGCTTCGGGTAGGCCGGCGCGCCGGGGCCCAGCGCGGCCTTCGGGCAGCCGACCTGCTTCAGGATCGACGTCGTCGTCGCCCCGCCGCAGCCGAGGTTCACGAGCTTGTAGCGGTAGCCGCGCTTGGCCGCGGCGGTGACCGTCTGATAGGCGAAGCCGGCACGCGAGTTGCTGCCGAGACCGCCGCTGGGTGCCGGCTGGTACCCGGAGGCGTACGAGTCGCCGAGCGAGACGTAGTACTGCGCGACCGGCTTGGGCGCCTTCGTGGCGGCGAGCGCGGACGTGGGAGCGATCAGCAGCGCGAGCGCTGCCACGAGTCCCGGGACGATGCGACGGGAAGGGATCATGCGGCCTACCGTATCCCGAGCGGGAGCGGCCGCGCGCGGGTGCGTCGCTCGCGTGCCCACAGCACCAGCACGAGCGCCGGCAGCAGGTGGCTCCACAGCACGTGCGGCACCGACGACTCGCGGCCGAGCAGCTGCTCGAGCGGCGCCGGCGCCCCCTTCGCGGCGACGACGACCGCCGCCGCCGCCGGCAGCGAGGCGGCCCAGATCGCCGCCCACCCGCGCCGCGACGGCGACAGCACGAGCAGGAACGGCAGCGTGATCAGGAGGATCCGGTTCGGGACCTCGTCGGGCAGGAACGCGTAGCCGGCGAAGATCGACAGCACGACGGCGTCGCGCACGTCGAGCCGCCGCAACGCGAACGCGACGAAGACGGCGAGCAGCGCGAGCGCCGTCGCCAGCTGCGGCTCGAAGGGCGCGTAGAGCCCGAGGCGAGCGAGCAGGACCCCGAGGCTCGCGTGGAAGGGCGGGTCGAGCAGCAGGCGCGCGTGGCGATGGTCGAACGCGTCGAGGCTGTCGGGGAACCACGGCAGGCAGCTCGCCGCGGCGACGAGCACGAATGCGCCGACCGGGACGAGTCCGCGCACGCCGCGCTCGCGCCAGCTGTGCAGCGCGAGCGCCGGCGCGAAGAAGGCGCCGAGGAACTTCAACGCCACGAGCGCGCTCGCCGCCGCCCACGCGCGGCCGAGCCGCTCGCGCTCCAGTGCCAGCAGGAGCAGCACGATCAGCAGGAACAGCAGCGTCTTGTCCTCCGAGAACACCGCCCAGGCGACGAGCACGAACGGGTTGAACGCGTAGAAGGCGACGAACGCCGCGCGCCACGCGCGCGGCCGCGGGTACACCAGCGCGACCAGCGCGATCGTCGCGCCGTCGCACAGCGCGAACGCCACCCGCAGCGTGCCCGGCGCGTCGTGGAGCTTCAGCAGGCCGGCGAAGAGCGCGAACTCCAGCGGCGGGCTGTCGGCCATCACGGGCGAGATCGGCCCGCCGCTCGGCGCGTCGTAGGGGTTCGCCCCGGCCAGTGCGAGGCGCCCGAAGTGGACGTAGATGCCGAGATCGGCGCCGCCGTCGCTCAGCGCGATCAGCAGCAGCCGCAGCGCGACGGCGGCGACCACGACGGCGGCGACGCACCACGGCCAATGCCGTTGCGCCGTGTTCCAGGCCCGCTGCGGCCCCGTCCCTGCCGCCATCGCGCGCACGATACCCTGACCCGATGAACCGACGGCCGCAGCTCACGATCGTGGCGCCGAGCGCCTCCCCCGAGGAGGCCGCCGCGGTCGTCGCCGCGCTCGAGCGGTTCATGCGCGAGACCGCGCCGACGCCGGTCGCGCCAGCGCCGAAGCGCAACCTGTGGAGTCGCAGCGCGCTGCTCGAAGGCGTTCGCCGCGAGGCCGACGACCCCTCCGCCTGGGGCGACCCGCACCCCTGGGGCTCATGACACCCGATTCCGCCACCCGCCTGCTGACCGCCGTCGAGGCAGCCGACCGGCTCGGTGAGTTCACGCTGCTCGACGTGCGCGAGGACCACGAGCGCGCCGAGGGCTACATCGCTCCCAGCCTGCACATCCCGCTCGGCGAGCTGTCCGTCCGCGCGGACGAGCTCGACCCCGCCGTGCCGCTGCTGGTCTACTGCCACAGCGGCGTGCGCTCGGCGATGGCGGCCGAGGCGCTGCGCGCCGCCGGCTACCAGGCCGCCGACCTCGAGGGCGGCATGGTCGCCTGGGAACAGGCCCGGCTGCCCGTCGCGTCGGACGCCTGACGCGCGCCCGCGTCCTAAACCCCGAAAACACCCCCGGGTTTGATACCTTTCGGAACCCGCCCGGCACAGGAGGAACTCAAGCGCATGGAGCCCAGCTCGGTTCACGAGAAGAGAAAGACGTCCGGCAAGCCGGGCTCGATCGACAACCCCGAGATCGTCCAGGACGTACCGGGGCACGTGATCCCGATCCTCGAGCGCGAGTTCGACGACTTCGACAACGAAGCCGCGCAGTTCCTCGAGGGCGGCACGCCGGAGGACGAGTTCATCAGATTCCGCCTCCGGCAGGGCGTCTACGGCCAGCGCCAGCCGAACGTCCAGATGGTCCGCGTGAAGCTCCCGTGGGGCGGCATCAACCCTGAGCAGATGGACATGTTCGGCCACATCGCCGAGACCTACGCGCCGCTGCGCAGAGGCCACGTCACGACGCGCCAGAACGTCCAGCTGCACCACGTCCCGCTCGACCGCATGACGAAGCTGATCCGCGAGATCAGCTCGGTCGGCCTCTCGAGCCGCGAGGGCTGCGGCAACACGGTGCGCAACGTGACCGCCGACCCGTGGGCCGGCGTCTGCGACGACGAGACGTTCGACCCGACCGCCTGGGCCGGCGCATACGTGCGCTACTTCGTGCGCCACCCGACGACGCAGATGATGCCGCGCAAGATCAAGACCGCGTTCACCGGCTCCGACGCCGACCGTGCGATCACCGGCATCCACGACATCGCCTACATCAGCCGCATCCGCGACGGCGTCGAGGGCTTCGAGATGCGCGTCGGCGGCGGCACCTCGATCATGCCGCGGATCGCGCCGACGCTGTACGAGTTCGTGCGCGCCGACGACGGCGAGTACCTGAAGGTCGCCGAGGCCGTCTTCCGCATCTTCGACCGCCAGGACTGGCTGCGCAAGAACCGCGCCCGCGCGCGCATCAAGGTCTTCGTCGACAGATTCGGGATCGACGAGCTGCGCGCCCAGGTCGAGGAGGAGCTGAAGGGCGACTGGGTCGCCGAGCGCGACTTCGACCCCACGCCGCTGCTGTTCGTGCACGACGAGGAGACCTATGCGCCGGCGCCGCCGGCGAGCTACGGCTCGCCCAACGGCGACCTGTCGGCGTTCGAGCGCTTCCGCAGATCGAACGTCAGAGCGCAGCGCCAGGAGGGCTTCTCGGCCGTCCAGGTGAAGATCACGCGCGGCGACCTGACGCCCGAGCAGTTCCGCGGCCTCGGGCAGATCATGCGCGACTTCACGGCCGGCTACGCCCGCACGACCGTGCACCAGAACCTCGTGCTGCGCTGGGTCCGCGACGAGTCGGTCTACGACGTCTGGACGCGCCTGCAGGAGCTCGAGCTCGGCGGCGACGGCGTCGACGAGATCATGGACGTCGTCTCGTGCCCGGGGACGGACTCCTGCAGACTCGGCATCACCAGCTCGATGGGCCTCAACCGCGCCGTCACGGAGCGGCTCGAGGCGATGCAGATCGAGGACGAGCTGACGAAGCGGATCCACATCAGAATGTCCGGCTGCCCGAACGGCTGCAGCCAGCACCACATCGCGAACATCGGCTTCTACGGCGCCTCGATCAGAGTCGGCGACAAGACGATCCCAGCCTCGATCCCGCACATCGGCGGCACCTACGACACCGGCAAGGTCGGCTACGGCGCACGCCTCAGACTGCGCCTCCCGTCCAAGCGCGTGCCGGAGGCGGTCGAGCGCTGGATCCGCTTCTACGAGAGCGACCGGCAGCCCGGCGAGGAGTTCAACGCCTTCGCCGAGCGGGTCGGCACGACCGCCTTCGAGGATCTCGTGCGCGACCTCGCGCTGCCGGCCGAGTTCAACCTCGAGAACATGAACCTGTTCATGGACTGGTCGAAGGACATCCCCTTCGAGGTGGTCCGCGGCGAAGGAGAGTGCGCGGTTTGAGCGGCGTCTCGGGCCCGCTGGCCATGTCCTCACCACCGGCTTCGCCGGCGGTGCCGGCTCGTGGGGTGGCGCCCACCACGCTCCCTGCGTCCTCGCCAGCGAACCCGATCCGGCGCTCAAACCCCGCAGCCCCCCGCCCGGCTTGATCGCCAGCGTCATCTTCGACTGCGACGGCGTTCTCGTGGACTCCGAGCCGATCTCCAACGCCACGCTCGCGGGGGTGCTGACGGAGATCGGGCTCGCGATGACGCCGGAGCAGTCGGTCGAGGCGTTCCTCGGGCGCTCGTGGGAGCACGCGGTGACGGTCGTGACGGAGCGGCTCGGCGAGGCGCCGCCGGCGGACCTGCACGCGCGCTACCGCGAGCGGCTGTTCGCGCGCTTCGAGGCCGAGCTCGAGCCGGTGCTCGGGATCGCCGCCGCGCTCGACCAGCTCGGGCTGCCACGCTGCGTCGCCTCGAGCGGCAGCCACGAGCGGATCCGGCACGGGCTCGCCGTCGCCGGCCTGCTCGCCTACTTCGAGGACGCGCAGATCTTCAGCGCCGCCGACGTCGAGCACGGCAAGCCGGCGCCCGACCTCTTCCTCCACGCCGCCCAGCAGATGGGCTTCGAGGCGGCGCGCACCGTCGTCGTCGAGGACAGCCCGGCGGGCGTGCGAGCGGGCGTCGCTGCCGGCATGACGGTCCTCGGCTACGCGGAGCGCACGCCGGCCGAGCTGCTGGCCCGCGAGGGGGCCGTCGTCTTCGACGAGATGTCCGCTCTCCCACAGCTGATCCACGACGCCAGCTAGAAAGATCCGAATTGCGATCGGCTTTTGCTATTTTCATTGGCCCGCTGACCAGGACGATCCCAGGAAGCGACACGTGGAGCGATCGACATGACGAGCACGGCAGCCCCGACCGACGACACGTTCGACGCAACGCTGACCGACGGCGCTGAGCAGCTCGACGCCGCAGGCGTGATCGCGCGGATGGTGGATCGCTTCCACCCGCGGCTGCTGCTCGCGTGCTCCTTCCAGCAGGAGGAGTCGGTGCTGATCGACCTCCTCGTCAGAGTCGAGCCGAAGGCGCGCATCTTCACGTTGGACACGAGCGTCCTCTTCCCCGAGACGTACGAGACGTGGAAGGCGATGGAAGCGCACTGGGGGATCCGGATCGAGTCGTTCAGCGGCATGACGCTGGCGCAGCAGGCCGCCGAGCACGGCGACAAGCTGTGGGAGCGCGACCCCGACGCCTGCTGCGCGATCCGCAAGGTCGGCCCGCTCGACGAGGCGCTCGGCCAGGTCGACGGCTGGCTGACCGGCGTCCGCCGCGACCAGGCGCCGACGCGCGCCACGACGCGGAAGATCGACTGGGACGCGAAGCACCGGATCTGGAAGGCCGCGCCGCTCGCCGACTGGAGCGAGAAGGACGTCTGGCGCTACATCCACGAGAACGGCCTGCCGTACAACCCGCTCCACGACCACGGGTATGCGTCGATCGGCTGCACCCACTGCACCGTCCCGGCCGCCGACCGCAGCGGCCGCTGGGCCGGCAGCGGCAAGCTCGAGTGCGGGCTGCACGGCTGACCTGATGGACTGGCCGCTGATCATCGCCTTCGGCTTCGGCGTGGGCGTGCTGGTCGGCACGACCGGCGTCGGCGGCGGCTCCCTCATGACACCCGCTCTGATCCTCGTGTTCGGCACCGCACCCACCACCGCGATCGGCACCGACCTCGCCTACGCCGCCGTCACGAAGACGCTCGGCGGCTGGCGCCACTGGCGCAAGGGCACGGTCGACATGACGCTCGCGCTGTGGCTCGCCGTCGGCAGCATCCCCGGCGCGCTCGGCGGCGTCGTCGTCCTGCGCATGCTCGAGAGCAGCTTCGGCGCGAAGAGGTTCGACGACCTGCTGCTGTCGCTCGTCGCCGGCGCGCTGCTGCTGACGGGCGTCGCGGTGCTGGCGCGGGCGCTCGCCTTCGCAGGCGCCAACGAGCGCGACCACGTCGACTTCAGACTGCGGCACAAGATCGCCGCGGTCGTGATCGGCGTCTCCGTCGGCTTCGTGCTCGGCCTCACCTCGGCCGGCAGCGGCGCGCTGATCGCGGTCGGGCTGATCACCGTCTACCGCCTCTCGCCGCGTCGCGTCGTCGGCACCGACGTCTTCCACGCCGCGCTGCTGCTGTGGGTCGCCTCGATCGCCCACCTCGTCAGCGGCAACGTCGACCTGCTGCTCGCCGGCAACATCCTGATCGGCTCGCTCCCGGGCGTCTGGGTCGGCACGGAGCTGGCGCAGCGGCTGCCCGAGAACGCGCTGCGGCCGGCGCTCGGGATCGTGCTGCTCGCCGCCGGGCTGGCGCTGCTGAACAAGGCCGGCGTCGGGTTTCCGGTGTATGTCATCTTCCTTGCACCGGCTGTGGTCGCCGTCGCGGCGATCGCGCTCCACTTCATCCGGGCGCGCGCACGCGTCGGCGCGCCTCCACTTGCGACGGAGCCCTCATGACCCACGAGCTCTCACACCTCGACGCGCTCGAGGCCGAGGCGATGCACATCATGCGCGAGGTCGCCGCCGAGCTCGAGCGTCCGGTCCTGCTGTTCTCGGGCGGCAAGGACTCGATCGTGCTGCTGCGGCTGGCCGAGAAGGCGTTCCGCCCGGCGAGGTTCCCGTTCCCGGTGATGCACGTCGACACGGGCCACAACTTCCCCGAGGTGATCGAGTACCGCGACCGCAGCATCGCGGCGATCGGCGAGCGCCTGATCGTCGCCTCCGTGCAGGAGTCGATCGACCAGGGCCGCGCGGTCGAGGAGACCGGTCCGCGCGCCTCGCGCAACCGCCTGCAGACGACGACGCTGCTCGACGCGATCGAGACCCACGGCTTCGACGCCGCGTTCGGCGGCGCCCGCCGCGACGAGGAGCGCGCCCGCGCGAAGGAGCGCATCTTCTCGTTCCGCGACGACTTCGGGCAGTGGGATCCGAAGGCCCAGCGCCCCGAGCTGTGGTCGCTCTACAACGGTCGCGTGCGCAGAGGCGAGCACGTGCGCGTCTTCCCGATCTCGAACTGGACCGAGCTCGACGTCTGGCAGTACATCGCCCGCGAGCGGCTCGAGCTGCCGCCGATCTACTACGCGCACGAGCGCGAGGTCTTCGCGCGCGACGGGATGCTCTACGCGACCAGCGACTTCGTCGAGCTGCTCGACGACGAGGAGCCGTTCACGACCTCGGTGCGCTACCGCACCGTGGGCGACATGACCTGCACCGGGGCCGTCCCGTCGACGGCGATCACGCTCGAGGACGTCGTCGCGGAGATCGCCGCGACCGACATCACCGAGCGCGGCCAGACGCGCGCGGACGACCGCGTGACGGAGGCCGCGATGGAGGACCGCAAGCGAGAGGGATATTTCTAGGTGATTCCTGCCACTGCTCCCCATACTGCTACGCCGTTCGGGAGGAATCACCCATGACGGCCACGATCGAAACCAACGGACGCCCCGAGCGTTCGCGCGGCGGCACGACCGAGCTGCTGCGCTTCGCGACGGCCGGCTCGGTCGACGACGGCAAGAGCACGCTGATCGGCCGTCTGCTGCACGACGCCAAGTCGATCCTCGCCGACCAGCTGGCGGCGGTGAAGGAGACGAGCGAGCGTCGCGGCGACGGCGAGCTCAACCTCGCGCTGCTGACCGACGGCCTGCGCGCCGAGCGCGAGCAGGGCATCACGATCGACGTCGCCTACCGCTCCTTCCAGACCGACCGCCGGCGCTTCATCATCGCCGACTGCCCCGGGCACGAGCAGTACACGCGCAACATGGTGACGGGCGCCTCGACCGCCGACCTCGCGCTCGTGCTCGTCGACGCCCGCAACGGCCTCGTGCGGCAGTCGCGTCGCCACGCCGCGATCTCCGCGCTCCTGCGCACGCCGCACCTCGTCGTCGCCGTCAACAAGATGGACCTCGTCGACTTCGACCAGGCCACCTTCGACCGCATCGTCGCCGACTTCCGGAGCTGGTCGGACGGGATCGCCGGCTTCGAGGACGTCAGCTTCATCCCGGTCTCGGCGCTGAAGGGCGACAACGTCGTCGACCTCTCCGAGCGGATGCCGTGGTACGACGGCCCGGCGCTGCTCGACCATCTCGAGACGGTTGAGATCGCCGGCGACCGCAACTTCGACGACTGGCGCTTCCCGGTCCAGTGGGTCGTGCGCCCGCGCGACGACGAGCACCACGACTACCGCGGCTACGCCGGCCAGGTCGCCGGCGGCGTGCTGGTGCCGGGCGAGGAGGTCGTCGTCCTGCCGTCCGGCCGCACCTCGCGGATCGCGTCGATCGAGTCGTTCGAGGGCTCGCTCGCGGAGGCGTTCCCGCCGCAGTCGGTGACGGTCCGGCTGGAGGACGACGTCGACGTCTCGCGCGGCGACCTGATCGCACGGCCCTCCGACGCGCCGACGGTCGCGCGCGAGCTGGAGGCCGTCGTCTGCTGGATGGCGGACGCGCCACTGCGCCCGCGCGCCAGATACGCGATCAAGCACGCCGCCCGTGCGGTGCGCGCGGTCGTGGACGGGATCGACTGGAAGCTCGACGTCGAGACGCTCGGGCGCGACCCCGACGCGCCCGAGCTGGCGCTCAACGAGATCGGCCACGTGAAGCTGCGCCTGAGCGCGCCGCTCGCGTTCGACCCCTACGAGCGCAACCGCGACACCGGCAGCTTCATCCTGATCGACGAGGCGTCGAACGACACCGTCGGAGCCGGTCTGATCGTCTGAGCGGCGCGGCGCGGCGCGGCGCCGTCCGGAACCGGCAGGCATTTCGCGCGTTCACCGTTATTGTTCCGCGCCGTGTTCAAGAAGATCCTGATCGCGAACCGCGGCGAGATCGCCGTCCGCGTGATTCGCGCCTGCGAGGAGATGGGGATCGCGTCCGTCGCCGTCTACTCGGAGCTCGACCGCGAGGCGATCCACGTCCAGCGCGCGGACGAGGCGTACCTGATCGGCCCCGGCCCCGCGGCCGAGTCCTACCTCGTCGTCGACAAGATCCTCGAGGTCGCGAAGGAGTCGGGCGCCGACGCGATCCACCCCGGCTACGGCTTCCTGGCGGAGAACGCGGCGTTCGCCGCGGCCTGCGAGAAGGCGGGCGTCACGTTCATCGGGCCGCCCGCGTCGGCGATCGACGCGATGGGCTCGAAGACCGCCGCGCGCGAGCTGATGCAGAAGGCCGGCGTCCCGATCGTGCCGGGCACGACCGAGCCGGTCGCGACCGTCGCGGACGCCCGCACGATCATCGACGCGACGATCGGCTACCCAGTTGCCATCAAGGCGGCCGGCGGCGGCGGCGGCAAGGGCTTCCGCGTCGCGCTGACGGCCGACGAGCTGGAGGACGCCTTCGACGGCGCGGCGCGCGAGGGCGAGAAGTTCTTCTCGGACCCGACCGTCTACATCGAGCGCTACCTGCCTGATCCGCGCCATGTCGAGGTGCAGGTGCTGGCCGACCGGCACGGCGCCGTGATCCACCTCGGCGAGCGCGACTGCTCGGTCCAGCGCCGTCACCAGAAGCTGATCGAGGAGTCGCCGGCGCCCGCCGTCGACGCGCAGCTGCGCGCGAGAATCGGCAGAATCGCGACCGACGCCGCGGCCGCCGTCGACTACGTCGGCGCCGGCACGATCGAGGGCCTGCTGCAGGACGGCGAGTACTTCTTCCTCGAGATGAACACGCGCGTCCAGGTCGAGCACTGCGTGACCGAGATGACGACCGGGATCGACATCGTGCGCGAGGGCATCCGCGCCGCGGCCGGCGAGCCGCTCGCCTACGCGCAGGAGGACGTCGTGCTGCGCGGCCACGCGATCGAGTGCCGCATCAACGCCGAGGACGCGGCCCGCAACTTCGCTCCCGCCCCCGGGAGGATCGGCGCCTACCGCGAGCCCTCGGGCCCCGGCGTGCGCGTCGACTCGGGCGTCGGCCCCGGCGGCGAGGTCTCGCCGATGTACGACCCGATGGTGGCGAAGCTGATCGTCTGGGACAGCGACCGCGCGAGCGCGACGGCGCGGATGCTGCGCGCACTGGCCGAGTACGAGATCACCGAGCTGAAGACGCTGATCCCCTTCCACGCCGCCCTGCTCGCGACCGAGCAGTGGGCCAACGCCGAGACCTGCCGCGACCTGGTCGAGGACAGAAGATGGCTCAAGACGCTGGCCTTCCCGAAGCCGGAGGCGCCGGCGGAGGACGACGAGGAGGCGGCGAAGGTCGAGCAGGCCTACACCGTCGAGGTCTCCGGTCGCCGCTTCGACGTGACCGTGATCGGACCCGCCTACGCCGGCGCCGGCGTCGCGCTCGCGAACGGCTCCGCGCCGGCGGCCGCCCCGCGCAAGGCGCGCGGGGAGCGCAAGCGCAGCAGCGGCGGCGGCGCCGACACGCTGCCCTCGCCGATGCAGGGCAACATGTGGAGAGTCAGAGTGAGACAGGGCGACACGGTCGAGGAGGGCCAGCTGCTCTGCATCATCGAGGCGATGAAGATGGAGAACGAGATCACCGCGCACAAGGCGGGCACGATCGCCGAGCTCCCGATCACCGAAGGCGCGGCGATCTCCGCCGGCGACACGATCGCCGTCATCGCCTCGCCGCCCGCGGCGCAGTAGTGACGGCCCCGACGGTCTGGCTCGCGCAGGAGCACGAGGCCGAGACGGTCGCCGCCCTGCTGGTCGCCTTCCGCGACCACATGGGACGCGACTGGCCGTCGGAGAACGCGTTCCTCGCGAGCGTCGAGCGGCTGATGGAACGGCGCGAGTCGGAGTTCCTGCTGGCCGCCGTCGAGGAGGACGCGCCCGCCACCGGCGTCTGCCAGCTGCGCTACCGCTTCGGCGTCTGGTACGCGGCCGAGGACTGCTGGCTCGAGGACCTCTACGTGCGCGAGGAGTCACGGCGCGCGGGGCTCGGCGCCGCGCTCGTCGAGCGGGCGATCGCGCGGGCCTCGGAGCACGGCTGCCGCCGCGTCGAGCTCGACGTCAGCAGCGCCAACGCGCCCGCGCGAGCGCTCTACGAGCGCTACGGGTTCGCGACCGGCAAGGAGCCGGGCACGCAGGACCTGCTGCTGCGGGCGCGCCTCGACGCATCCGCGTAGGCGCGCCAGATCGGCCGACGACCCCCTGCGAACGCGCCATGTGAGAAGCGCAACGCATTTCCGTTCGGCGGGTGCAAGAGTATGCACGTGCAACCGTCACGGGTCGCCATCGTAGGGAGGTCGTCATCAGCTTGAACGTCCAGGTGCAGGAGCAATCGACGCAGGAGGCGCTGCAACGCGGGGTCGACTTCCTGCTCCGGCTTCAGCACGCCGACGGCTGGTGGAAGGGCGCGCTCGACACGAACGTGACGATGGACGCGGAGGATCTGCTGATGCGCGAGTTCCTCGGCATCCGCACGCCTCGCGAGACGGAGCCGGCGGCCCGCTGGATCCGCTCGCAGCAGCGCGAGGACGGCACCTGGGCGACGTTCGCGGGCGGCCCCGGCGACCTCTCGACGACCGTCGAGGCGTACGTCGCGCTGCGACTCGCCGGCGACCCCGTCGACGCGCCGCACATGCTCTCCGCGGCCGCGTTCGTGCGCGACCGGGGCGGCCTCGAGCGCTCGCGCGTCTTCACGCGGCTGTGGCTCGCGCTGTTCGGCGCCTGGTCCTGGGACGACCTGCCGGCGCTCCCGCCCGAGGTGGCGCTGCTGCCGTCGTGGTTCCCGCTCAACCTGTACGACTTCGCCTGCTGGGCGCGCCAGACGATCGCGCCGCTCACCGTGATCGCCGCGCAGCGACCCGCGCGGCCGCTTCCGTTCGAGCTCGACGAGCTGCGCTCGGGCCTGGCGCCGATCCGGCCGGCGCCCTCGCTGCGCAGCTGGGGCGGACGGATGGCGCTGCTCGACCGCGTCCTGCAGCGCTACGAGCGGCTGCCGATCCACCCGCTGCGCGGCCTCGCGCTCGCCCGCGCCGAGCGCTGGATCCTCCAGCGCCAGGAGTCCGACGGCTCGTGGGGCGGCATCCAGCCGCCCTGGGTGTACTCGCTGATGGCGCTCTCGATGCGCGGCTATCCGCTCGACCACCCGGTGATGCGCGCGGGGCTCGCCGGGCTCGACCGCTTCGTGATCGAGGAGGACGGGATGCGGCGGCTCGAGGCGTGCCAGTCGCCGGTCTGGGACACCGCGCTCGCGGTCGTCGCGCTGGCCGACGGCGGCGTCGCGCCCGACGACGCCGCGCTCGTCCGCGCCGCCGACTGGCTGCTGGACGAGGAGATCCGGCGTCCGGGCGACTGGGCGGTCCAGCGGCCCGGGCTGGCTCCCGGCGGGTGGGCGTTCGAGTTCGAGAACGACAACTACGCCGACATCGACGACACCGCCGAGGTCGTCCTCGCGCTGCGTCGCGTCGACCACCCGCAACCGGAGCGCGTCGCGGCGGCGATCGAGCGCGCGTGCGACTGGGTCCTCGGCATGCAGTGCGCCGACGGCGGCTGGGCGGCGTTCGACGCCGACAACACGCGGGCGGTCTGCCGCGATCTGCCGTTCTGCGACTTCGGCGAGGTGATCGACCCGCCGAGCGCGGACGTGACCGCGCACGTCGTCGAGATGATGGCGGGCGAGCAGCGCTCCGCCGACCCGGCGACCGCGCGCGGGATCGCGTGGCTGCTCGACGCGCAGGAGGCCGACGGCTCGTGGTTCGGACGCTGGGGCGTCAACCACGTGTACGGCACCGGCGCCGCGGTGCCGGCGTTGATCGCCGCCGGCGTCGCCGAGCCGGGCGACGCCGTCATCCGCCGCGCGGTCGACTGGCTCGAGCGCCATCAGAACGAGGACGGCGGCTGGGGCGAGGATCCGCGCTCCTACGTCGATCCGGAGTGGGTCGGGCGCGGCGACAGCACGGCCTCGCAGACGGGATGGGCGCTGCTCGCGCTCGATGCGGCCGGCGAGCGCAGCGACGCGGTCACGCGCGGCGTCGCGTGGCTCGTCGAGCAGCAGCGACCGGACGGCGGCTGGGACGAGGATGCCTCCACGGGCACCGGCTTCCCCGGCGACTTCTACATCAACTACGGGCTCTATCGCATGGTCTTCCCGATCATGGCGCTGGGTCGCTGCCTGAGGGCGCGATGACGGCGACCGCGACGGAGCGATCCGGGGCCACGCCGCCGACGCCCGCTGCCGTCATGGCGCAGGCGGGGACCGAGAACTTCCCGGTCGCGAGCCGCGTGCTCCCGCGCCGCCAGCGTGGCCACCTGCTCGCGATCTACGGCTACGCGCGACTCGTCGACGACATCGGCGACGAGGGCGCGCCCGCGCAGCGCCTCGCGCTGCTCGACTGGGTCGAGGGCGAGCTCGACCGCGTCTACGGCAGCGGCGATCCCGAGCATCCGCTGATGCAGCGTCTCGTGCCGACCGTGCGGGCCTGCGCGATCCCGCGCGCGCCGCTCGCCCGCCTCGTCGCGGCCAACCGGCAGGACCAGCGCAAGGTCCGCTACGAGACCTTCGACGAGCTGCTCGACTACTGCCGCCTGTCGGCGGCGCCGATCGGCGAGCTGGTGCTGCGCGTCTTCGGGCTCGCGACGGAGGACCGGATCCAGCTCTCGGACCGCGTCTGCGCCGGCCTCCAGGTGACCGAGCACCTGCAGGACGTCGCCGAGGACCGGGCCGGCGGCCGCGTCTACCTGCCGCAGGAAGATCTCGCGCGTGCCGGCTGCGGCGACGGCGATCTGCTCGCCTCGACGCCGAGTCCCGCCTTCCGCGCCGTGATGGCGACCGAGACGGCCCGCGCGCGCGGGCTGCTGCGCGACGGCGCCCCGCTCGTGCGGCGCCTGCCGCTGCGCGCACGCGTGACGGTCGCCGCGTTCGTCGCCGGCGGTCGCGCGGCGCTCGGCGCGCTCGAGCGGGCTGGCTACGACGTGCTCGGCGAGCGGCCGCGGCCGACCCGGCGGGCGTTCGCCGCCGAGTGGGCGCGCGTGCTGGCGGAGGGCGCCCGATGACCGCCCTCCCCACCCCACCGGTCGCGGAGGCGGTCGCGGACGCCTACCGCGACTGCGAGCAGACGACGCGACGCGAGGCGGCGAACTTCTACTACGGCATCCGCCTGCTGCCGTCGGAGAAGCGGCGCGCGATGAGCGCCGTGTACGCGTTCGCGCGGCGCGTCGACGACATCGGCGACGGCTCGCTGCCGACGGCCGAGAAGGTCGCGCTGCTGGCGCGCGAGCGCGACGGCATCGCGCGACTGCGCAGCGGGATCCCCGGCGACGACGCCGTCATCGTCGCGCTCGCCGACGCATCCGCCCGCTTCGACCTGCCGCTCGACGCGTTCGACGCGCTGATCGACGGCGTCGAGCAGGACGTGCGCGGCGATCGCTTCGCGACCTTCGACGACCTGGTCCTCTACTGCGAGCGCGTCGCGGGCTCGATCGGGCGGCTCTGCGTCGCGATCTTCGGCGCGCGCGACCTCCCCGCCGCGCTCGTCCACGCCGACGAGCTCGGGGTCGCGATGCAGCTCACGAACATCCTGCGCGACGTCCGCGAGGACCACGAGAACGGCCGCCTCTACCTGCCGCAGGAGGACCTCGTCCGCTTCGGCTGCGGGGACGAGCCGCTCGGCGCTCCCCCGGCCGCGCTCGAGCAGCTGATCCGCTTCGAGGCGGCGCGCAACCGCGAGTGGTTCGCGCGCGGCCTGCGGCTGCTGCCGCTGCTCGACCGGCGCAGCGCCGCGTGCGTGCTCGCGATGACCGGCATCTACCGCCGCATCCTCGACCGCATCGAGGAGGATCCGCTCGAGCTGACGCGGCATCGCATCTCGCTGCCGATCTGGGAGAAGGCCGCCCTCGCGGTTCGCAGCCTCGCGGGAGTCGGCGGCCAGTGAGCGCGAGGAGCTGCGCCCTGGGGGCTCGCTCTTCGGCGAGCGGGGAGGCTGGATCGTGACCGGCCGACCGCGCATCGCGATCGTCGGCGGCGGCCTCGCCGGCATCGCCGCCGCGCTCGACTGCGCCGACGCCGGCGCGGCCGTGACGCTGCTGGAGGTGCGGCCGCGCCTCGGCGGCGCCGCGTACTCGTTCGAGCGCGAGGGGCTCGCGGTCGACAACGGCCAGCACGTCTTCCTGCGCTGCTGCACGGAGTACCGCTCGCTGCTGGCGCGCCTCGGCGCGGAGCACGACGTCGTGCTGCAGGAGCGGCTCGAGATCCCGGTCCTGCGTCCGGACGGACGCACCGCGATGCTGCGACGCAACGGCGCGCCCGCGCCGCTGCACCTGGCCGGCGCGCTCGCGCGCTACCGGCTGCTGACGCCGCGCCAGCGGCTGGGCGTCGCGCGGGCGATGCTGGCGCTGCGCGGCGTCGACCCCGACGACCCGGCCAACGACGCGCGGGCGTTCGGCGGCTGGCTCGACGAGCAGCGTCAGGGCGAGGCCGAGATCCAGGCGATCTGGCGCCTGATCGTCCTGCCGACGCTGAACCTCGAGCCCGCGCAGGCCTCGCTCGCGCAGGTCGCCCAGGTCTTCCAGGTGGGGCTGCTGCACGACGCCGGTGCCGGCGACATCGGGTACGCGCGCGTCCCGCTCTCCCAGCTGCACGACGAGCCGGCACGACGGACGCTGGCACGGGCCGGCGTCGACGTGCGCCTGCGCTGGCGCGCCGAGCGCGTGGTCCCCCGTGCCGGCGGCGCATGCAGGATCGAGGGCGGCGAGGGACCGGTCGACGCCGACGCCGTCGTCGTGGCCGTTCCGCACGGGCGCGCCGCCGCGCTGCTGCCGCCGGAGGCGGCGGTCGACCCGACCCAGCTCGAACGGCTCGGCAGCTCGCCGATCGTCAACGTCCACGTCGTCTACGACCGGCGCGTGCTCGAGACGCCGTTCGCGGCCGGCGTCGACACGCCCGTCCAGTGGCTGTTCGACCGCGGCAGCCCGGCGGGCGTGGCCGGCGGCCAGTACGTGGCGGTCTCCGTCTCGGCCGCCGACGACGAGCAGTCGATGGACCCCGACACGCTGCGCGAGCACTATCTGACCGCGCTCGCCGCGCTGCTGCCGGCGGCGCGTGGGGCGCGCGTCGAGCGCTGCTTCGTCACCCGCGAGCACGCCGCCACGTTCCGCGCAGCGCCCGGCGCGCGCGCACTGCGACCGGGCCCGCGGACGGGGCTGCCGAGCGTCGTCCTGGCGGGAAGCTGGACAGATACGGCCTGGCCGGCGACGATGGAGGGAGCCGTGCGGAGCGGCCAGACGGCTGCCGGCGTGGCACTCGCGGCGGTTCCGCACGGATCCCAACGGGCAGCGGTGACAGCATGACGACGATTCCACAGCCGGTGACCGAGGAACACGCCGCGGCGGACGGACAGCTCGCCATGCCCGATGTCCTCGTCCTCGCCCCGCTCGCGCTCGAGGCGCGCGCGGCGCGCGCCGGGGCGCCATGGGCGCGCGTCCTGCGGATCGGCATGGGGCCGCACCGCGCCCAGCGCGCGGCCGACGCGACGAGCACCGCCGACGGCGGCGCGATCGTGATCGCCGGCTTCTGCGGCGCGCTCGATCCCTCGCTCGAGCCCGGCGACGTGATCCTGGCGACGGAGCTGCGCGGCCCGACCGGAACGACGCCCTGCCCCGATCCGAGCATCCTCGCCGGCGCGCTGCGACGCGGCGGCCTCAACGTGCGCGTCGGGCCGATCGCCTCCAGCCAGCGCCTCGTCGTGCGCGATCGGCGGCGGGCGCTCCACGCGACGGGCGCGATCGCGGTCGACATGGAGTCGGCCTGGATCGCGCCGACGGCACGCACGCGCACGCTCGTCACGCTGCGCGTCGTGCTCGACACCGCGGAGCGCGAGCTGCACCACCCGCTGCGCACGGCGACGGGCGCGGCGCGCGCCTACCGCGCGCTGCGGCGCGCCTGCGAGCTGGCGGAGGGCTGGGCCAGCGCGCTCGGCGAGCGCGAGGTCGTGCTGGCGGCGCCGCGCGCGTCCTGCGCCGGCGTCGTGCGTGCGGTGCAGATGGTCGAGCAGGCGGTCGAGGAGCACGGCGCACCGGTCTACGTGCGCAAGCAGATCGTGCACAACGCGCGCGTCGTCGCCGACCTGCAGGAGCGCGGGGCGATCTTCGTCGAGGAGCTGGACGAGGTGCCCGACGGCGCGACCGTCGTCTTCTCCGCCCACGGCGTCTCGCCCGCGGTGCGCAGCGACGCCGCCGCGCGCAAGCTCGAGGTCGTGGACGCGACCTGCCCGCTCGTCGCGAAGGTGCACGGCGAGGCGAAGCGCTTCGCCTCGGCCGGCTTCGACATCGTCGTGATCGGCCACGAGGAGCACGAGGAGGTCGAGGGCACCGTCGGCGAGGCGCCGGCGAGCATGCAGGTGATCGCGAGCAGCGACGAGATCGACCAGCTCGAGATCGCGGATCCCGAGCGCGTCGCGTACCTGACGCAGACGACGCTCGCGGTCGACGAGACGGCCGGCCTCGTGGACGCGCTGCGCGAGCGCTACCCGGCGCTGCGCGGTCCCTCCTCCGACGACATCTGCTTCGCGACCCAGAACCGCCAGGACGCCGTCCGCGCGCTCGCCACCGACTGCGACGTGATCCTCGTCGTCGGATCGGAGAACTCCTCGAACTCGCGCCGGCTCGTCGAGGTCGCCGAGCGCGCCGGCTGCGTCGCGCGCCTCGTCGAGGACGCGAGCGACATCCCGCCCGATCTGCTGATCGGGGCGCGGCGCGTCGGCCTCACGGCCGGCGCCTCCGCGCCCGAGTCGCTGGTGCAGGAGGTCATCTCCGCGCTCGACGGCCTCGGCGGCGTCAACGTCAGCGAGCGCGAAGTGACGCAAGAGGACATCCACTTCAAGCTTCCCGGAAAGCCGCGCCATCGGAGGTAGTGCCGTGCCCGTCCCCGTCCGCCAGAGCATCCGCATCGGTGCGTACCTCGCGAAGCAGAAGCTCAAGCGCGTCGAGCGCTTTCCGCTGATCGTCGAGCTCGAGCCGCTCTTCCAGTGCAACCTCGCCTGCGTCGGCTGCGGCAAGATCCAGCAGCCCGACCACGTGCTGAAGATGCGGATGCCGGTCGAGCAGGCGATCGCCGCGGTCGAGGAGTGCGGCGCGCCGATGGTCTCGATCGCCGGCGGCGAGCCGCTGATCCATCCCGAGATCGAGAAGATCGTCGCGGAGCTCGTGAAGCGCAAGAGATACGTCTACCTCTGCACGAACGCGCTGCTGCTCGAGAAGAAGCTGCACCTCTTCGAGCCGAGCGAGTACTTCGCCTTCACCGTCCACATCGACGGGCTGAAGGAGCGCCACGACGACTCCGTCGACCGCGAGGGCGTCTTCGACAAGGCGGTCGAGGCGATCAGAGCCGCGAAGGCGGCGGGCTTCCGCGTCACGACCAACACGACGGTCTTCACGCAGGACTCGCCGGAGTCGGTGCGCGACGTGCTCGACTACCTCAACGACGAGCTCGAGATCGACGACATGATGATCTCGCCGGCCTACGCCTACGAGAAGGCGCCCGACCAGGACCACTTCCTCGGCGTGGAGCAGACGCGCAAGCTCTTCCGCGAGGCGTTCGCGGACGGCCGCCGCAAGCACTGGCGGCTGAACCACAGCCCGCTGTTCCTCGACTTCCTCGAGGGCAAGACCGACTACGAGTGCACGCCGTGGGGGATCCCGAGCTACTCGCTGCACGGCTGGCAGCGGCCCTGCTACCTGATGGCCGACGGCTACGCGACGACCTACAGAGAGCTGCTCGAGACGACCGACTGGGACAGCTACGGGCGCGGCAGAGACGAGCGCTGCGACAACTGCATGGCGCACTGCGGCTACGAGCCGACCGCCGTCCTCGCCACGACGCAGTCGCTCAAGCAGTCGGTGCGCGCGCTCGTCAGCTCCTGACGGCTCCGCGACGCCCGTGCCGAGCCTCGACGTCGCCGAGCTCCTCGCACGCCGCGGGCGTGAGGCGCTGCGGCTCAACGACCGCCACGTCAACCCCCAGTTCGGCCGCGTCCTGCGCACGATCGGCTTCGACCGCGCGTGGGCGCGCGGCGAGGGCGCGCACCTGATCGACGCCGACGGCGAACGCTACCTCGACCTGCTGGGCGGCTACGGCGTCTTCGCCGTCGGGCGCAACAACCCGGCCGTGCGCGCGCAGCTCGAGCGCTTCCTCGCCGCCGAGACGGCGTCGCTGCCGCAGATGGGCGTCACGACGCTGGCGGGCGTGCTGGCGGAGGAGCTGCTGCGACGCGCACCGGCGCACCTCGGCGCCGTCGTCTTCACGAACTCGGGCGCGGAGTCGATCGAGACGGCGCTGAAGCTGGCGCGCGCCGCGACCGGGCGCGGGCGCATCGTCCACTGCGACCACGGCTTCCACGGCCTCACGCTCGGCGCGCTCTCGATCAACGGCAACGACGACTTCCGCGAGCGCTTCGGGCCGCTGCTGCCCGGCACGACCGCGGTGCCGTTCGGCGACCTCGACGCGCTCGCGCGCGAGCTGCGCCGCGGGGACGTCGCCGCCTTCGTCGTCGAGCCCGTGCAGGGCAAGACCGTGCGCGTGCCGCAGCGCGACTACCTGCCGGCGGCGCAGGAGCTGTGCCGCAGACACGGGACGCTGCTGATCCTCGACGAGGTGATGACGGGGCTCGGGCGCACCGGCCGCTTCCTCGCGCTCGAGCACTGGGGCCTGGAGCCGGATCTGGTGACGCTCTCGAAGGCGCTCTCGGGCGGCTACGTGCCGATCGGCGCGGTGCTCGCGACGCGCCGCGTCCACGCGCGCGTGTTCGACTCGATGGAGCGCGCCGTCGTCCACAGCTCGACCTTCGCGACCAACGACCTCGCGGCCGCCGCCGGGATCGCGACGCTGTCCGCGCTCGACGACGAGCGGCTCGTCGAGCGGGCCGGCCGCATGGGCGCGCTGCTGCTCGAGCTGACGCAGCCGCTGGTCGAGCGCCACGAGGTCGTGCGCGAGGTGCGCGGCTGCGGGCTGATGTGGGCGATCGAGCTGCAGCCGCCGAGCGGCGGCCTCGCGAGCCGGGGGCTCTGGCAGCTCGTCGAGCGCGGCCAGCCGGGCCTGTGGGCCCAGCTGCTGACGGTCCCGCTGTTCGACCGCCACCAGATCCTCACCCAGGTCTCCGGGCACCACGTCAACGTCGTCCGCGTGCTGCCGCCGTACGTGATCGAGGAGGCCGACGTGCGACGCTTCGCGTCGGCGCTCGACGAGGTGCTCGACGGGCTGAGACGGCCGCCGCGCGCGATGACGCGCTTCGGCCTGACGATCGCGCGCCACTCCGCGCGGGGGGTGGCGCGCTCCCGCTAGCGCGTGGCGCGACGCTTCACACTGGACGCCGATGCAGGCGCGCGGAGAGGATGCACGCCGGCCCGCATGAGCGGGTCGTATCGACCTGAGGAGGTCCCTGCATGCGCCGCATCCCCTTGCGCCGCCCGTCGCCGGCACTGGTCGTCGCGCTGCTCGCCCTGTTCGTCGCCTCCGGCGGCACCGCCGTCGCGACGACGAAGCTGATCGACGGCTCGACCGTCGCCAGAAACTCGCTGCCCGGGGACCGCATCACCCCCGGCAGCGTCGGTGCCGAGCGGATCAAGCCCGACTCGCTGACCGGCGCGCAGATCCAGGAGTGGACGCTCGGCAACGTGCGGCGGGCGGTCACGGCCGACCGCGCCGGCTACGCCGAGCACGCCGGCTCGGTCGGGCACGCCCGCTACGCCGACCGCGCCGGGCATGCCGACTCGACGGGCTCGGTCGACACGCTGCGTCCGCTCGCGCTCAAGCACGTCAGCCCGACCGCCGGCGCCGATGCCGACGCCGGCCTCGCGGCCGCCCCGCCGATCACGCTCGCCAAGCGCGGCCCGCTGACGATCTACGGCAAGTGCGTGCTCGACACGACGAACGACCAGGTCTTCGCGTACGTGCTCGCGAGCTCGGCGCAGGACGGTGCGATCGCGGTCGGCGACGCCGGCGCCTACACGGGCGACAACCAGCTGCTGACGAGCAGCGGCACGCCGGAGCGCCAGCGCGCGCTGGAGGTCGCGCTCGCGGACGCCAACGTCGGCCGGCTGGCGTCGTGGGCGAATCCCGACGTGCAGCTGCTGGCGCCCGACGGGACGCAGCTCGGCGGCCAGTTCTACGCGGGTGCGAAGCACGGGACGATTCCCGGCGGCACGCAGGGCGTCTGGGGCGACGGCGACGCCTGCATCTTCTGGGGCGACGTGATCGGAGGCAGCTGAGCCGGCAGAGCCGGCCCAGCTCCCCCCGATCATTGCGGGTTCATCCGGCAGAGCCGGCTGAACCCGCGGTGATCGCGCTGGACGGTCAGGCGCCGATTCGCGCGACGTTGGCCGCGTGGACCTTGCGCTGCGCGGCGGTGCGGCGGGCGAGCGGCAGGCTCGCTCCCGCACCGTCGCGCCGCAGCGCCTCGAGATAGGCGACGTCCTCGCGCAGGATCGCCGCCGCGCGGCTGGCGTCGAGCGGCGCGCCGTGGCCGGGGACGACCGTGTCGGCCTGCGTCACGATCGGCGCCAGCCGTCGCAGCGTCGCGAGGTAGCCCTCGAGCGACCCGCCCTCGGAGAGCATCGGGAGCTCGACCGGCGAGAGGTAGTCGCCGCAGACGAGCACGCGCGCCCACGGCGCCCAGAGAACGGTGCCGTCGGCCGTGTGCCCGTCCGCGGGGTGGAGCTCCAGCTCTCTGTCCCCGACGGCGCAGTAGCCGGGAACCGGCAGCGCCTGGACGCCCGGCAGCGAGAGCGGCGCCGGCCGTTCGACGTAGTGCTCCTCGTCGAAGGCGCGCAGCGCCCGCGCGGCCGCGCCCGGCTCCGCCGTCAGCCGCGCCGCCGTCGTCTCACCGCAGCCGATCGCCGCCTCCGGGAATGCGAGGCGGCCGAGCAGGTGGTCCCAGTCGGCGTGCGTGACGAGCAGGCCGCTGACCTCGAAGCGCGCCTGCTCGGCGAGCGCCGGCAGGATCTCCAGCTCGTCCGGGTAGACGGGCGAGTCGATCACGAACGCCTCCTCGCCGCCGCGCACGAGCGTGCAGGTCGTCTGCCAGACGCGGCTGGCGATCACGATCACGTCCTCGTGGACGCCGATCGCGCGCACGACGAGCGGGCCTCTACCCGATGCCGAGCAGTCTCGCCGCTTCGCGCAGGTTCGAGACCTCCGCGTCCGGCTTTCTCTGGCCCGACTCGAGCTGCTGTCTGCTGCGGTTGACCCAGATCGTCGGGATTCTCAGTCTCAGCGCCGGCTCGATGTCGGTGTAGTAGCCGGCGGCGACGTGGACCCAGCCTCTCTTCGTGCCCGCGCGCCGCTCGCACTCTCTGAAGTGGGCGGGGTCCGGCTTGTAGGAGCGGACCTGCTGCGCGGTCACGACGAGGTCGAAGTCGAGCGGGATGTGCCGGCGGGTCTGGCCGAGGAGCTTGTCGTCGACGTTCGCGATCAGGCCGGTTCTGTACTGCTTGGCGAGTCTCGCGAGCGTCGGGTTGGCCTCTCTGAAGGCCGGCCAGCGCTGGACCGAGTCGGGCAGGAAGCCGGAGCGCGAGGGCTCCAGGTCCCAGCCGAGCTCGTGCGAGATCTGCACAGCGGTGCGCCGCAGGACCTCGGCATAGAGCTCGTAGGAGCCGGACTGGATCTGCTGCTGCGTGGCGTGAAAGAGGGGGATCAGCTCGTCGCGGTCGATCGTGAAGCCGTCGCGTCTCGCCTCTCTGACGAACGCGTCGTACACGCCCGTCTCCCAGTCGATCAAGCTGCCGTAGGCGTCGAAGGTGACGAAGGTAACGTTTCTGGGAAGAGCCATCGGAGGCGCATTATGCCTGTTCGCGGCGTTCCGGCGTCGCGTGCCCCCTTGGGCGCCTCGCGACGCGACGCAGCGGCGTTTGTATAGAGTCCGGCGCCGCTATGGACCTGCTCGAATATCAAGGCAAGCAGCTGTTCGCCCGCCACGCGATCCCGGTGCCGTCGGGCCAGCCGGCGAGCACCGTCGAGCAGGCCGTCGCCGCCGCCGATCAGATCGGCTACCCGTGCGTCGTCAAGGCGCAGGTCCTGATCGGCGGACGCGGCAAGGCCGGCGGCATCAGAGTCGCCAAGGACCGCGCCGAGGCCGAGCAGCACGCTCGCTCGATCCTCGGGATGGACATCAAGGGCTTCACCGTCCACGAGGTGTGGATCGAGGAGGCGTCGCAGATCGCCGCCGAGTACTACGCGTCGATCGTCTTCGACCGCGCCGCGAAGGCGCCGCTCGTGATGCTCTCCAAGGAGGGCGGCGTCGAGATCGAGCAGGTCGCGGAGGAGAACCCCGAGGCGCTCGCGAGACTGCACGTCGACCCGCTGCTCGGCTTCCAGGACTTCCACGGCCGCCGGCTCGCCTTCGCGGCCGGCATCGACGCCGACCTGATCCGCCCGGTCGGGGCGATGCTGGCGAAGCTGTACGCCGCCTTCGTCGCCGAGGAGGCGATGCTGGTCGAGGTCAACCCGCTGATCGTCACGCCGGAGCGAGACGTGCGCGCGCTCGACGCGAAGGTCACGCTGGACGACAACTCGCTCTACCGCCACGCCGACAACGCCGCGCTGCGCGATCCCTCCGCAGAGGACGCGCAGGAGCAGATGGCGCACGAGCGCGGTCTCACCTACGTGAAGCTCGAAGGCGACATCGGGATCCTCGGCAACGGCGCCGGGCTCGTGATGTCGACGCTCGACGTCGTCGCGCTGGCCGGGGGCGCACCCGCCAACTTCCTCGACGCCGGCGGAGGATCGAAGGCCGACGCGATCGTCTCGGCCGTCGAGGTGATCCTCTCCGACGAGAAGGTCAAGGCCGTGCTGTTCAACATCTTCGGCGGGATCACCCGCTGCGACGAGGTCGCGAAGGGCCTGATCGAGGCCTTCGACGTCGTCAAGCCGACGGTCCCGTTCGTCGTCCGCCTCGACGGCACGAACGACGTCGAGGGACGCCGACTGCTGGCCGAGGCGAACCTGCCGAACGTCCACACCGCCACGACGATGAACGAGGCGGCCGAGAAGGTCGTCGAACTGGCAGCGAACGCGGGAGCGGCGGCATGAGCGTCCTGGTCGGCACCGACACCCGCCTCGTCGTCACCGGCATCACCGGTCGCGAGGGCACGTTCCACGCGCTCAACAACCGGCGCTACGGAACCCAGGTGGTCGCCGGCGTGACGCCCGGCAAGGGCGGCCAGGACGTCGAGGGGATCCCGGTCTTCAACACGCTCGCCGAGGCGGTCGAGGAGCAGGGCGCGAACACGGCGATGATCTTCGTGCCGCCGCGCTTCGCCGCCGACTCGATCCTCGAGGCCGAGGAGGCCGGCATCTCGCTGATCATCGCGATCACCGAGGGGATACCCGCGCACGACGAGCTGCGCGTCTACACGCACCTGAAGCGCAACCCGAACGTCACGCTCGTCGGCCCCAACTGCCCCGGCATCCTGTCGCCCGGCAAGGCGAGCGTCGGCATCATCCCAGCGTCGTTCTTCAAGCAGGGCAACGTCGGCGTCGTCTCGCGCTCCGGCACGCTGACCTACCAGATCGGCAACGAGCTGGCCCAGCGCGGCTTCGGCAACTCGTCGATCGTCGGGATCGGCGGCGACCCCGTCCCGGGCTCCAGCTTCATCGACATCATCGCGCTGTTCGAGGCCGACCCCGAGACCGAGCTGATCGTGATGTCCGGCGAGATCGGCGGCAGCGCCGAGGAGGAGGCGGCCGAGTACATCGCCGCCAACGTGACGAAGCCCGTCGTCGCCTACATCGCCGGCTTCACCGCCCCGCCCGGCAAGACGATGGGCCACGCCGGCGCGATCGTGTCCGGAACCGCCGGCACCGCCAGAGCCAAGCAGGAGGCGCTGGAGGCGAAGGGCGTGCGCGTCGGCAGAACGCCGACCGAGACGGCCGAGCTGGCAATGCAGATCCTGGGGAATCGCTGACGGTGGAATCGCTGACGGTGGAATCGCTGACGCGATTCCATTGCGATCGCGTCCACACGCGCCGGCGTTTCGACACCTCGGCGGGCGATCGCGGGTAGCTGCAAGCCTGATCCCGCGCCGACGCGATCCCTTGACGCGATTCCATTGCGATCGTGTCCACACGCGCCGGCGTTTCGACACGTCGGCGGGCGATCGCGGGTAGCTGCAAGCCTGATCCCGCGCCGACGCGATCCCTTGCGCCTCGGCGACGTGGGTGGCCGCGGTTGCGTAAGCTCGGAGTCATGGCTTCCGAACCCGCTCCGATCTCCTTCGCACGCGGCGCCCCGTCGCTCGACATCATCGACGTCGAGGGCCTCCGCGCCGCCGCCGATCGCGCCTTCTCGAACGATCCGGCCGGCACCTTCTCGTACGGCACGTCGATCGGCTACAGACCGCTGCGCGCGTGGATCGCGGAGCGCCACGAGGTCGCCCCCGAGCAGGTGATCGTCACGAACGGCTCGATGCAGGCCGACGCGTTCCTGTTCGAGGCGCTCGTCGAGCCCGACGACGTCGTCGTCGTCGAGCGGCCGACCTACGACCGCACGCTGCTGTCGCTGCGCTCGCGCGGCGCCGACCTGCGGCCGATCGAGCTGGAGACCGACGGGATCGACGTCGGCGGCATCGAGCAGCTGATCGCCGAGGGCGTCACTCCCCGGCTCGCCCACCTGATCCCGAACTTCCAGAACCCGGCCGGCTACACGCTCTCCGAGGCGAAGCGGCGCGACCTCGTCGCGCTCGCCGCCCAGCACGGCTTCACGATCTTCGAAGACGACCCGTACGTGTCGCTGCGCTTCAGCGGCGAGACGCTGCCGACGATGCTGTCGCTCGACGGCGCCGACAAGGTCGTCTACGCGTCCTCCTTCTCGAAGACGGTCTGCCCCGGCATCCGCGTCGGCTACCTCGTCGGCCCTGAGAAGCTGATCGCGCGGATCGCGAAGCTGGCGACCAACACCTACATCTCGCCGAACATGGTCGCGCAGTCGATCGTCAACGAGTTCTGCCGCAGCGGCGCCCTCGACCGCTCGGTCGAGACCGTCAAGCAGGCGCTCGGCGAGCGCGCGGCCGCCCTCACCGGCGCGCTGCGGCGCGAGCTGCCGGAGGCGCGCTTCGTCGAGCCGCAGGGCGGCTACTTCCTCTGGGTCGAGCTGCCGGAGGGCAGCGACGGCGAAGCGCTCTTCCGCGCCGCCGCCGACCGCGGCGTCCAGATCGTGAAGGGCACCGACTTCCTGATCGAGGGCGGCGAGAACGCCTTCCGGCTCGCCTACTCCGGCGTCACCGTCGAGCAGATCGACGAGGGCGTCAAGCGCCTCGCCGACGCCGTCCGCTCGCTCGGAACCGTCAACGCCTGAGGATCAGCGGCCGCAGGTTTCGCGCTCTGCGCGAACACCAGCGATCGTTGAGCGAGCGCCCTGCGCGAGCTCAACGACCGCGAGCTCAACGACCATAACGTTCTCTGCCCAGCACCAGCTGGGCCGGGAGCGCGGTGCGCGGCGGGGGCGAGGGATCGGCCAGGACGGCGACGGTCTCCGCGACGCTTCTGGTGATCGTCAGGGGCTCGCCGGCGGCGTCGACGGTGACGTGCTCGGCGTCGCTGGCGGCGACGGTGCCCTCGCGGCCCGGCTCGATCCCGGCGCGCTTGAGGTAGTGGAGCAGGTCCTCGGCCTCGTTCTCGAGCCGCAGGATCGTGACGCTCGCGCCGATCTCGCAGTCGGCCAGCGGGACGCCGATGACGCGCTCGCCGACCTTGATCGGATGGCCGTGCGGGCAGGTGGCGGCGTCGCCGACGGCCGAGCGCACGTAGGCCTCGAAGCGCGGCGTCATCGCGTGCTCCATGTGCTCGGCCTCCTCGTGCACGTCGTCCCACGGGACGCCGACGACGTCGGTCAGGAACCGCTCGATCAGGCGGTGGCGGCTCGTGATCTCCTCCGCGTGGCGGCGACCGGAGTCGGTGAAGGCGATCGAGCGGTCTCTCGCGCGGCTGATGTAGCCGTCCTTCTCGAGCCGGCCGATCATCTCGTGGACCGTCGGCGCGGACAGCTGCATCGCACGGGCGACGTTCGCGCCGGTCATCGGGAGCCCCGCCTCGAACAGCCAGTAGAGCGTCTGGAGGTACTCCTCCTCCGCGACCGTCACGTGCTCTGGGGTCTGCGACACAGGCGGATCGTAGACGGTCGGTGGCGGGCCGCGAGTTCCACGCCGCCGCTGCCCGTCGCGGCCGGCGGCTCAGTGCAGCGAGACGGCGCCGCCGCTGCGTTCGGCCAGGGTCGCGAGCTGCTGCTCGGCGAGCGCGACCAGCTCGCGCGTGGCGGGCGAGAGCTGGGCGTCGCGGCGCGAGATGAAGGCGAAGGTCTCGTACAGCGGCTCGGCGAACGGGACCAGCCCGAGCGCGCTCGGGAGCGCGCCGCGGCGCACCGTCGTGACCTGCGAGATGACGGTGTCGCCGAGGCCGCGGGCGGCGAGGTCCAGCGCGCTGCCGAGCTCCTCGACCTCGATCGCCGGCTCGAGCCGCACGCCCGCCAGCTGCGCGCGCTCGAGCAGCGCGCGGCGCGTCGGGTCGTCCGAGCCCCAGCGCGCGTCGTAGAGGATCAGTGGGACCTCGGCCAGCCGCTCGACCGCGATCGGGGCGCGCAGGCGCTCCTCGTCGGCGCTCGCGTAGAGCAGCTCGCTCGTCATCACGGGTCGCACGTCGAGCCCGGCGTCGTCGATCGGCAGCACGACCAGCCCGGCCTCGATCCGACCCTCGCGGACCTCGTCGGCGACCTCGCTGGAGTTCAGGCCGATCACGCGCACGCGCACGCCGGGGTGGCGCCGGCGGAAGGTCGCGACGACGTTGCCGATCAGCCAGTTGGGTGCCTCGCCGAAGGTGCCGATCGTCGCCGTGCCGCCGGTCAGCTCGCGCACCTCCGCGACCGAGGCCGCGGCCCGGGCGGCGGCCGCCAGCGTGCGCTCGGCCTCGGGCCGCAGCGCGCGCCCGGCCTCCGTCAGCACGAGCCGCCGGCCGGCGCGGACGAACAGCGCGACGCCGAGCTCGGACTCGAGCCGCCGGATCTGCTCCGAGAGCGACGGCTGGGCCATGTAGAGCGCGGCGGCCGCGCCGCTGAAGGTGCCGTGCTCGACGGCCGCGAGGAAGTACTGGAGCTGCTGCAGCGTCATAGGTAGAGCCTATGGATAGTGAAGCACATCAAGGCTGGTTCATTGTTAGACGATCGTCTAGCTTGTCGGCGTGGCACTCACCGCGCCCCCCATCCCCTCCCCGCCGGCGCCGGCGCGCCACTCGCGCGAGCGCGAGGGCGTCCTCATGTCCGCGCTCGCGGCCGCCGGCTTCGGCACGATGGCCGTCGTCGCGAAGCTCGCCTACGCGACCGGCGTGGACGTCGTCACGCTGCTGTCCGTCCGCTTCGCGATCGCGGCCGCGGTGCTGTGGCTGCTGGCGCTCCACAAGGGCGTCGCGCGCGTGCCGAGCTGGCGCATCGGGATGGTCGCGCTCGCCATCGGGCTCGGCAGCTACAGCCTCGAGTCCGGCCTCTTCTACGCCTCGCTCACGCGCATCGACGCGTCGCTCGCCGAGCTGCTGCTGTTCAGCTATCCGGCGATCGTCGTCCTCGGGGCGATCGCGCTGCGACGCGAGTCCGGCTCGCGACGGCGCTTCGTCGCCCTCGGACTGGCGACGGCGGGCGTCGGGCTGGTGCTCGCCGGCGGCGATCCCGGCGCGCTCGACCCGCTCGGCGTCGGGCTCGCGCTCGGCGCCGCCCTGATGTACGCGATGTACGTGCTCGTCGCCGACGCGCTCGGCGGCCGGCTCCATCCGCTCACGTTCGCGGCGCTCGTCTGCAGCGGCGCGGCGATCGCCTTCACCTCGGCCGGGACCGCATCGGGGACGCTGCAGCTCGCCCTGCCGGCCGCCGCGTGGGGCTACGCGGCCGTCATCGCGCTGCTCTCGACGGTGCTGTCGCTGACCGCCTTCCTCGGCGGCGTCGCGCGGCTCGGGCCGGGGCGCGCGAGCATCCTCTCGACGCTCGAGCCGCCGATCACGGTCGCCGCCGCGTTCGTCGCCTTCGGCGAGGTGCTCGGACCGGTCCAGCTGCTCGGCGGCGCGGCGGTCATCATCGCGGTACTGGTGTTGCAGGTGCAGGGTAGGATCGGAGGATCGTGGCGCTCCCGCTCTCACCGCCGGTCGCACCCCAGCTCGCGCGTTCGCGCACGACGCTCCCGGATCGCCCCGGATGGGCATACGAGCCGAAGTTCGACGGCTTCCGTGCGCTCGCGTTCGTCGATGATCGGGAGCTGAGACTCCAGTCGCGCAGCGGCAAGCCGCTCGACCGCTACTTCCCCGAGATCGAGCTGCAGCACGGCCGCTACGTGCTCGACGGCGAGATCGTGATCGAGAGCGCGGACGGGCAGCAGGACTTCGACGCGCTGTCCCAGCGGATCCACCCGGCAGCGTCGCGGATCGCGCAGCTCGCGCGCGAGACGCCGGCCCGCTTCATCGCCTTCGACCTGCTGGCCGACGGCGACGACGTCCTCTTCGAGCGCTCCTTCACGGAGCGGCGCGCGGCGCTCGAGCTGCTCGCCCCCGGCGGCGCCGAGCTGACGCCGATCGTCTATTCCGCCGCCGAGGCGGAGGCCTGGCTGCGGAGCGCCGAGGGCGTCATCGCGAAGGAGCTGGCCGCACCGTACCGGCCCGGCGAGCGCACCGGGATGGCGAAGATCAAGCGCGTGCGCACGATCGACGTCGTCGTCGCCGGCTGGCGCCCGGGCAGAGAGGACGGCACGGTCGGATCGCTGATGCTCGGCCTCTACGACGGCGACGGCGAGCTGCAGGTCGTCGGTCACACCTCGGGCTTCCGCGCCGCCGAGAGACGCGAGCTGGTCGGCCGCCTCGCGCCGTACGAGACCGGCGAGCGCGGCAGCGCCGAGCCGAGCCGTTGGAGAAGCGACAAGGAGCTCGAGTGGATCGCGGTGCGGCCCGAGCTCGTGATCGAGGTCTCCTTCGACCACGTCAGCGGTCAGCGGATCCGGCACGGCGCGAAGGTGCAGCGCTGGCGCGAGGACAAGCCGCCGGCCGAGTGCCGGATCGAGCAGCTGGCGGACTAGGCGAAACTG
>JAOPZA010000199.1 GCA_025964325.1 Conexibacter sp. | reverse complement strand
GTCACGGGAACTCCGCTAGATTCAACGAGCGATGTCATCAACTGTTGACTTACTGCTGACGGAGGCGCGGCGCGACGACGAGCGGGAGGGCCGCCGGCTGATCTCGGCACTCGTCTTCGCCGCGCTGACCGTCTCGGTGATGTCGACGCTCGGCACGCCGCTGATCCCGACGATCGCGCGCGACCAGCACGTCTCGCTCGAGTCGGCGCAGTGGATGCTGACCGTCACCCTGCTCGTCGGCGCGATCGCGACGCCGGTGATCGGCCGTCTCGGCGACGGCCCGCGCCGCCGCCGCATGCTGCTCACGACGCTCGGCGCGTCGCTGCTCGGCTCGATCGTCGCCGCGACCGCCAGCTCCTTCCCGCAGCTGATCGCCGGGCGTGCCCTGCAGGGCATCGGCTACGGCACCGTCCCGCTCGCGATCGCCCTCGCGCGCCAGCACGTCGCGGGCGAGCGGCAGCGCTCCGGGATCGCGATGCTGTCGATCACGGTCGCCGTCGGCGCCGGCCTCGGCTTCCCCGTCACCGGGCTGATCGCCCAGGGCCTCGACTACCACGCCGCCTTCTGGTTCGGCGCGATCTTCGCCGCCGCCGCGTTCGTCGCGGTCGCCCGCGTCGTGCCGAAGCCGCAGGCCGGTGGCTCCGCCGTCGTGCTCGACCTGCCGGGCGCACTGCTGCTCGGCGGCGGGCTCGCCGCCCTGCTGCTGGCGATCTCGAACGCCGAGTCGTGGGGCTGGGGCTCGGCGCGCGCGCTCGGGCTCTTCGCGCTCGCGCTCGCGCTGCTGAGCACGTGGGTGCTCGTCGAGCTGCGCGACCCGCACCCGCTCGTCGACCTGCGGCTCGTCTCGCAGCGTGCGGTCCTCGGGGCGAACGTCACCGCGCTGCTCGCCGCGATGGGGATGTACGTCGGCATGGCGCTCGTCAACCGCCTCGTCCAGACGCCGCGCGCGTCCGGCTACGGGTTCAGCGCCACGCTCGTGACGACCGGCCTCGTGCTGCTGCCGATCTCCTTCGGCAGCCTGCTGTCGCAGCCGCTCACGCGGCGCGTGATCGCGCGCTTCGGGATCCGCCCTGTGCTGCCCGCCGGCGGCCTGCTGGTGGCGGCGACGCTGACGCTGCTGGCGGTCGCGCACGGCTCGCTCGTCGACATCGCGATCGCGACCGCTTTGCTCGGCGTCGGCGTCGGCTGTACCTTCGCGGCCATGCCCGCACTGATCGTCGCCAGCGTCCCGCCCGAGCGGACCGGCAGCGCGACGAGCCTGAACCAGGTCCTGCGCAGCGTCGGCGGCGCGCTCGGCAGCGCGGTCGGCGTGACGATCCTCGCCGCCCACCAGCCCGGCCGAGCGCCGTTCCCGCAGGAGTCGGGCTACACGACCGCCTTCCTGGCCGCGGCCGCGATCTGCGTGCTCGCCGCCGCGATGGCGGCGCTGCTGGCGCCGCGACGGGTCGCCGGCGCCTCGCCGGGCCCGGCGTCCGCGGCCGCGAAGGCCGCCGCGGACGACGCCGCGAAGGAGACGGCGCTGCTGATGGAGGAGTCGGCGGCCGGCACCGTCGGCCCCGGCGCCTTCGACGGCGAGCGATCGCGATGACCGCCGAGGGCACCGCTCCGCCGCGTCGCGCGCGGGACGCCGACGCGAGCCGCAAGGCGCTGCTCGATGCCGCTGCCGCGCTGTTCGATGCGCGCGGCTACGGCGGCGCGACGGTGCGCGAGATCGGCGAGCGCGCCGGTCTCGACGCGGCCCTGATCGCGCGCTACTTCGGCTCGAAGGAGGGCCTCTACCTCGCCGTCCTCGCGGACGAGGAGCGCGCGGCCGAGCGGGGCCCGCTCGAGCCCGACCTGGCCGCGCTCGCCGAGCGCCTGCTGACGCGCTGGGACGGCGCCGAGGCGCCGCTGCGGCGCGCGCTCGCGAGCCCCGCCCCGACGCCGCCCGAGCGCGCGCAGCTGCGCCGCATCGTGCGACGGCTGACCGATCCCGCGAAGGAGGCGATCGGCGGCGGCGAGGACGCCGCCCTGCGCGCCGAGCTGCTCGTCGCGCTGCTCGTCGGCGTGTCCGTCTCGCGGGCCAACGGAACGCTGGCGAAGCTCGCCGGCGCCTCCCGCGCCCAGGTGCTGCGCCAGCTCGCCCCGCTCCTCGAGGCGCTGGAGGGCGGCGAAGGCTCGCGCTAGGCGCTCGCCTTCGCTTGCGGGTTTCTGCCCGGACGCGGGCTGCGCAGTTGGGATCGCCTGGTGGGCGAAACCCGCGGCCTGCGATCGACAAGCTGAGGATCAGCGCGTTCGCGCCCGGCGCGGTCCGCCGCGAGCGCCTGATCGGCGCGGCTAGAGCGCGCGCCGTCGCCGATGCCGCCGACCCCGGTGGATAGGGTGAACCGCTATGCCCCTCACCCACCGGACCCTCACCCTCCCCGCCGCGCTCGCGGCCGTCGCGCTTGCCGTCGCCGGCTGCGGCGGCAGTGACAGCAGCTCCAAGGGCGCCTCCACCAGCGCCGCCAAGGACGACTACGCGAGAGCCCTCAACAGCTTCTGCACGTCCTTCAAGCAAGGCGTCGCGGGCGTCCAGACGGCCGCCTCGAGAATCCCCAGAAACGCCACCGCGAAGCAGGCGCTCGGCACCTTCGCGACCGCGATCGACGACTACGCGACGACGATCCGCACGGGCGTCTCGAAGCTCGACGGGGTCACCGCGCCGGACGAGTACAAGTCGTTCGACAGCGGCGCCGTGAAGGGCTTCGAGGACGTCGCGACCCGGCTCGAGACGGTTGCCAGCAAGGCGCGCAAGGGCGACACGAAGGTGTTGAAGCGGATCAACAGCGAGCTCGGCACGATCAGCGTTCCGAATCCGCCGAAGGACCTGCAGCAGAAGGCGACCGCCTGCAACGGCTGAGCTCGGCTCGCTGACGTCCCGCGCTCGCGCCGCGCGCGCCGGAGCGCCGCCCTCCCGGCGCGCCCCACGCGCGCCCCCCAGTCCGTCCCGCGCCTCGCCTCCGTCCTCTGCCGGCGGCTGTTGACACCTGCCCGGCCGGATGCGTACTATTCCGCCAGACCAAATGAAGTTCCGCAGTACGGAACGATCTCTAGGAGGAGATTTGGTGGACGGAGCGGTCGCCCCCGCGCAACAGCCGCTGCTGGAGGCCCAGCAGCTGGAGAAGAGCTTCGGCAAGGTCCGCGCGCTGCGTGGCGCCAGCTTCACGGTGTATCCGAACGAGGTCGTCGCGCTCGTGGGCGACAACGGCGCCGGCAAGAGCACGCTCGTGAAGACGCTCGCGGGCGTCCAGCAGCCGGACAGCGGCGAGATCCGCTTCGAAAACGCGCCCGTCGAGATCGCCTCACCCGTCGCCGCGCGGCGGCTCGGGATCGAGACGGTCTACCAGGACCTCGCGCTCGCGCCCGAGCTCGATCCGGCGGCGAACCTCTACCTCGGCCGCGAGATCACGCGCGGCGGCCTGCTCGGCAGGCTCGGCTTCCTCGACGACGCCGCGATGCGGCGCCGCGGCCAGGAGTCGTTCGGGAGCCTCGGCGTGAAGCTGCAGGACGTCTCCGCACAGGTCGCGACGATGTCCGGCGGCCAGCGCCAGGGCGTCGCCGTCGCCCGCGCCGTCACGTGGGCGAGCAAGGTCGTCTTCATGGACGAGCCGACCGCCGCGCTCGGCGTGATCCAGACGCGCGCCGTGCTCGACCTGATCCGCCGCGTCCGCGACCGCGGCATCTCCGTCGTCCTGATCTCCCACA
>JAOPZA010000141.1 GCA_025964325.1 Conexibacter sp. | reverse complement strand
GAGACCATGTCGCGCCCGCGGATCTCGGCCTGCACCTCCTCGTCCATCGGGAAGGCCGAGCCGATCTCGAGCTTGACCTCCTCGGAGGTCTGCTGCCCGATCAGGAGCTTGTACTCGCGCTTGACGTCGTTGATGATCGCCTCGACGAGCTCGTCGCCGCCGACGCGGATCGACTGCGAGACGACGATCCCGCCGAGCGAGATGACGGCGACCTCCGAGGTGCCGCCCCCGATGTCGACGACCATCGAGCCGGTCGGCTCGCCGACCGGCAGGCCGGCGCCGATCGCGGCCGCCATCGGCTCCTCGATCAGGTAGGCCTGGCGCGCGCCGGCCGAGAGGCAGGCCTCCTCGACCGCGCGCTTCTCGACGCCGGTCACGCCCGAGGGCACGCAGACGACGACGCGCGGATGCGCCCAGCGGTTCTGGTGCACCTTCTGGATGAAGTGCCGCAGCATCTCCTCCGTCACCTCGAAGTCGGCGATCACGCCGTCCTTCAGCGGGCGGATCGCGGAGATCGTGCCGGGGGTCCGGCCGAGCATCCGCTTCGCCTCGATCCCGACCGCGTGGACCTCGCCGGAGCGCGAGTCGACGGCGACGACGGACGGCTCGGACAGCACGATCCCACGGCCCCGCACATACACCAAGGTGTTTGCGGTTCCGAGGTCGACCGCCATGTCGCGGCCACCAAAACCGGTCAGGTAGCTGAAGAAGCCCATGGGTGGTGGAGGGGGAGGCGGACGACGTCGCCGTGAGGCCTCGCGTTGCGCGATGCGGCTGGCACCCCGTCCGCGCCGGAGTGTAGCGGACGCCGCCCCCTGCGCCGCCGTCCCGGTGGCCCTGCAATGGCCTGAAAGCGCTGCAAATTCGAGGTCAAGAAGTTCTCTGCAGGATGTCTGGCAGAAGCTCCAGGAGCGTGGCGACCGGCAGCCCGACGACGTTCAGGTAATCACCATCGATCGCGCCGACCAGCGCGGCGCCGCGGCCCTGGATCGCGTAGCCGCCGGCGCGCTCGCGCCATTCGCCGCTCGCGAGGTACCAGTCGAGCGTCGCCGCGTCGAGTGCGCGGAAGCGGACGCGCGTCGTCGCGACGGCATCGCGCGAGCCAGCGGCGTCGACGACGCAGATGCCGCTGAGGACCTCGTGCACGCGGCCCGAGAGCGCCGCGAGCGTGGTGCGCGCCGCCGCCTCGTCGGCCGGCTTGCCGTACAGCGCGCCGTCGAGCACGACGATCGTGTCGACGCCGAGGACGACCGCGCCGGCGGGCGCCTGCGCGGCGATCGCGAGCGCCTTGCGGCGCGCGTTCTCGACCGCGACGGCGCGCGGCTCGCCGGCGGTCAGCTCCGCGACGTCAGCCGGATGCGCCTCGAAGGGCACGCCCAGCTGCGTCAGGATCGCCCGCCGCTGCGGCGAGCGGGATGCGAGGAGGAGCGGCAGCTGCGGAGCTGGCTAGGCCAGCCCGGGGAAGAACAGCTTCGCCTCGCGCGCGGCCGACTCGTTCGAGTCGGAGCCGTGGACGAGGTTCTGCCCGACCTCGATCGCGAAGTCGCCGCGGATCGAGCCGGGCGCGGCCTCCAGCGGGTTCGTCGCGCCGATCAGCTGGCGCGTCGCCTTGACCGCCTCGTCGCCCTCGAGCACGAGCGCGACGAGCGGACCGGAGGTGATGAAGTCGACCAGCTCGCCGAAGAACGGGCGCTCCTTGTGCTCGGCGTAGTGCTGCTCGGCGATCTCACGCGTCAGCGTGCGCTGCTCCAGCGCCGCGATGCGCAGGCCCTTGCGCTCGAAGCGGGAGATGATCTCGCCGGTCAGGCCGCGCGCAAAGGCATCCGGCTTGACCAGGATGAGGGTCCGGTCCATCGAGGCTCCTTGGTTTCAGTACTGGAGGGGTGCTACTGGGTCGGCTCGGGCGCTTCTTCGGTGCGCCGTCGCCGGCTGCGCCGGGGAGCGGTGGCGGTGGACTCGACCTCGGTCTCGCAGTAGGGGCAGACCCTCCACAGCGGGTCGAGCGGCTTGCCGCAGTTCCGGCACGGGTCCTTCAGCTTGCGCAGGCAGTTGGGGCAGCGCAGGAAGTCCCTCTCGACCTCGTAATCGCAGTGCGGGCAGAGGTGGAAGCCCGTCTGGTGCAGGCGCGCCTCGGCCGCCTGCATCTCGAGCTCGCGCTCGCGCACGTCGTCGAGGTACTCCGGCGGCCGCACGATCATGTAGACGACCGTGCCGAGGAAGGGGAAGATCGAGGCCGCCGTCGCGCAGGCGACGAGCAGCGGGTCGGCGATCCGGCGACGTGCGTCGGCGAACGTCCAGTACAGCAGCGCGAGCCACAGCACGACGAGGAAGAGGATCACCAGGTTGACGGCCAGGTTGAGGCCGCTGTTGTGGATCCCGAAGATTGCGAAGGGGGGCGTCACGACCGGCGAGTCTAGCCTGCGAAGAGCGGGAACGGCATCACGCCGTTGATTCGCGGCGCGTCTGGATTGCCCTGCACGATCACAGGAACAGGCGGCCGAAGAGGTAGCCGAGGCCGAAGAACACGAGCACGACGACGGCGACGACCGCGGCCACGAGGCCGATCATCGGCAGGAAGCGGGGGCCGTCGTCGGGATTCACAGGATCGAGGCGCTCCGCTCGCCCGCGGGCGTCAGCAGGTCCGCGACGAGGTAGATCGAGCCGGTCGCGAGCACGACGCCGGCCGCACCGGCCAGCTCGCGCGCCCGCGCGAGCGCGCGGCGCGGGTCGGTCTCGAGCTCGCTCGGCGGACCGCCGAGCTGCGAGCTGAGCGACGCGAGCGTGGCGGGCGGCAGCGCGCGCGGGCTGTGGTTGCGGGTGAAGACGGCAGCCTCGCAGTGCGGCAGCAGCGCGCGCAGCATCTCGGCCGCGTCCTTGTCGTCGAGCACCGAGAGGACGGTGACGAGCCGGCGGCCCGCGGTCAGCTGCGGCAGCGACTCCGCCAGCGCCGCGATCCCGGCCGGGTTGTGCGCGCCGTCGAGCACCGTCAGCGGCTCGTGGCCGACGACCTGCATCCGTCCGGGCACGATCACCGAGGTGGCGGCGGCGCGGACGGCGTCGGCGTCGAGCGCGCCGAGGTAGGCCTCGGCCGCCGTCCGCGCGAGCGCGAAGTTGCGGCGCTGGTAGGTGCCCGGCGCGGCGACCTCGACGCCGGGATCCGCCGGCGCGACGACGAGCCGCGCGCCGTGGAGCTCGGCCGCCAGCTGGGCCTCCTCGGCGGCGTCGGGGTGCAGGTCGGCGCCGACCACGAGCGTCGCGCCGTCGCGCACGACGGCGAGCTTCTCGCGGGCGATGTCGCGCACCGTCGGGCCGAGCCAGCGGGTGTGCTCGAGACCGACGTTCGTCAGCACCTGGACGCGCGAGGCCAGCACGTTGGTGGCGTCGTAGCGGCCGCCGAGGCCGGCTTCGACCACGGCGACGTCGACCTCGCGCGCGGCCAGCTCGCTGAAGGCGGCGGCCGTCAGCGCCTCGAACTGCGTCACGTGGTCGTCCTCGCCGGCGCTGCGGTTGACGAGCGCGGCCGCGTGGGCGGCGCGCTCGACCGCGCGCGCGAAGGCCTGCTCGTCGACGTCGGCGTCGTCGACGCGGACCCGCTCGGTGAACGAGACGAGATGCGGCGAGAGATACGCGCCGGCGCGGCGGCCGTGGCGCTGCAGGATCGCGGCCGTCATCCGGACGGTCGAGGACTTGCCGTTCGTGCCGACGACATGGATCGTGTCGAAGCGCCGCTCCGGCTGGTCGAGCGTCGTCATCAGGCGGCGCATCCGGTCGAGGCCGAAGCGCATGCCGAACAGCTCCAGCGACAGCAGATAGCGCTCCGCCTCGTCGAGCGTCCAGTGCGTGCCGCTCACGACAGGTCCCCCAGTTCCTCCTGGAGCTGCGCGAGCTTCTCGCGCTCGGCCTCGACGACGGCGCTCGGCGCCTTCGCGACGAAGCCGGCGTTGCCGAGCTTGCCCTCGCTGCGCGCGATCTCCGCCTCGAGCGTGCCGCGCCGTGCGGCCAGCTTGCGCTCGGCGGCGCCGAGGTCGACGGCGTCGCTGGCGTAGACGTGCACCGCGCCGCCCGGGATCGCGAGCGTCGCGACCGGCTCGGAGCCGTTGGCGCCCCGCTCCTTCAGCTCGAAGCGGGCGAGCCGCGCGATGTGCTCGGCGGTCTCCTCGTAGCCTTCGGCCTCGATCCGCGCCGGGATCCGCGCGCCCGCGGGCGCGCCGACGCCGTCGCGCCAGCCGCGCAGCACCTGGATCGTCTCGATCGTCCGAGCGATCGTCGCCTCCGCCTGCGCGTCGCGCGCGCCCGGATCGGGCGGCGCCGCCTGCTGCGCCGCCAGCAGGCCGTCCGTGCCGGGGACGAACGACCAGATCTCCTCCGTCACGAACGGGATCATCGGGTGCGCGAGCGTGAGCGTCTCGCTCAGCACGTGCAGCAGCGTCGCCGAGAGGTCGGCGCGCTCCTCCCCCTCCGCCTCGTAGAGCCGCGGCTTGACGAGCTCGAGGTACCAGTCGCACAGCTCCCCGTAGACGAAGTCGTAGAGCGCGAGCGCGGCGTGCGAGAAGTCGTAGGCGTCGATCCGCTCGGTCAGCTCCGCCTTCGTGCGCTCCAGCTCGGAGAGGATCCAGCGGTCCTCGACCGTACGCGGGCGCGCCGCTGCGACGCCGCCGGTGGAGCCGGCGGGCGCGTCCTCGTCGATCCCGGCACCGAAACCGGAGGTCTTGGTGAGGATCAGGCGCGACGCGTTCCAGAGCTTGTTCGCGAGCCCCTGGCCCTGCTGGACCTTCTCGGCCGAGTAGCGCACGTCCTGCGAGGACGACATCGCGAGGAGGCCGAAGCGGACCCCGTCGGCGCCGTGCTTGTCGATCTCGTCGAGCGGGTCGATCCCGGTGCCGAGCGACTTCGACATGCGGCGACCGTCGGGCGCCTGGATGACGGAGTGGATGTAGACGTCTCTGAACGGGACGTCGCCGGCGAACTCGAGCCCCATCATGATCATCCGCGCGACCCAGAGGAAGAGGATGTCGCGCGCGGTCGAGAGCACGTCGGTCGGGTAGAAGGCCGCCAGCTCCGGCGTCTCGCGCGGCCAGCCGAGCGTCGCGAACGGCCACAGCGCGGACGAGAACCAGGTGTCGAGCACGTCGGGGTCGCGCTCCCAGCCCTCCCCCTCCGGCGCGCTCGCGCCGACGTACGTCTCGTCGCCGCGGTACCAGACCGGGATCTGGTGTCCCCACCACAGCTGGCGCGAGATGCACCAGGGGCGGATGTTCTCCATCCAGTCGAGGTAGACGCGCGTCCAGCGCTCGGGATGGATGTTCACGCGCCCGTCGCGCACGGCCTCGATCGCCGGCCGCGCCAGCTCGTCCATCCGCATGAACCACTGCAGCGAGATGAGCGGCTCGATCCGCTCGCCCGAGCGGTGCGAGAACGGCACGACGTGGGGGTACTCCTCGGTGCGCGAGATCGCGCCCTCCGCGCGCAGCGCGGCGACGACGGCCTCGCGCGCTTCCATCACGGTCAGGCCGGCGAAGCGCTCGCCCGCGGCGGCGGTCATGCGACCGTCCTCGCCGATCACCGACAGCTCGGGCAGCCCGTGGCGGCGGCCGATCTCGAAGTCGTTGGGGTCGTGCCCCGGCGTGATCTTCAGCGCGCCGGTGCCGAACTCGGGCTTGACGTAGTCGTCGGCGATGATCGGCAGGCGGCGGCCGACGAGCGGCAGGATCGCCTCCTGGCCGACGAGCCCGGCGTAGCGCTCGTCGTTCGGGTTGACCGCGATCGCGGTGTCGGCCAGCATCGTCTCGGGCCGCACCGTCGCGACCGTGATCGTGCCCTCGCCGCTGGCGAGCGGATACTCGACGTAGGTGAGCGTGTCGACCACCTCGCGCTCCTCGACCTCGAGGTCGGAGATCGCCGAGCCGCTTCCCGGATCCCAGTTGACCAGGTACCGGTCGCGGTAGATGTAGCCCTTCGCGTACAGGTCGACGAAGACCTTCTGCACCGCCTCGGCGTAGCGCTCGTCGAGCGTGAAGCGCTCGTCCTCGTAGTCGAGCGAGGCGCCGAGCCGCTTGAACTGCTCGACGATCGAGCTGCCGTACTGCTCGCGCCATTCCCACACGCGCTCGACGAACGCCTCGCGCCCGAGCTCCGCGCGCGTCGTGCCCTCCTCCTGCAGCCGCCGCTCGACCTGCTTCTGCGTCGCGATGCCGGCGTGGTCGGTGCCGAGGATCCACTTCGTGCGCTGGCCGCGCGCCCGGTGCGAGCGCGCGAGGACGTCCTGGATCGAGCCGTTCAGCGCGTGCCCCATGTGCAGCACGCCGGTGACGTTCGGCGGCGGGACCGCGATCGAGTAGTTCTCCTCCGCCGTGCCCTCGGGCTCGGGGTGGAAGAGGCCGGACTCGAGCCAGGCGCGCAGGATGCGCGGCTCGACCTCGGCGGCCTCGTAACGGGTCCTCGATTCCAGCTCTGACATCTCGACTGGAGTGTATTGCCGTCAGCCGTGCGGACGCTCGGCGGCGAACGACGGCTGCTCGCGCGCCTGGACCGCTAGGCCGACTCTTCGCGCAGGTCGGCGCCGGCGGAGCCGTCGTCGGGGGCGGCTTCGGTCACGAGCGTCGGCGAGAGCCCCTTCTCGATCGTCTCCTTCGTCACGACGCACTTCTTCACGTCGCGCCGGGAGGGCAGCTCGAACTGCACGTCGAGCAGCGTCTCCTCGATGATCGAACGCAATCCTCGCGCGCCGGTCTCGCGCTCGAGCGCCTTGTCGGCGACGGAGACGAGCGCCTCGTCGGCGAAGACGAGCTCGATCCCGTCGAACTGGAAGAAACGCTGGAACTGTCTGACGAGCGCGTTGCGCGGCTCGGTCAGGATCGTCATCAGCTCCTCGCGGGAGAGCTGGTGGACGGCCGACATCACCGGCAGGCGACCGATGAACTCGGGGATCAGGCCGTACTGGATCAGGTCCTCCGGCAGGCAGTGCTCGAAGACCTCGCCCTTGTCGCGGTCCTCCTTCGCCTGGATCGAGGCGCCGAAGCCGACGCCCTGGTTGCCGACGCGACGCTCGATCACCTTGTCGAGGTTGGCGAAGGCGCCGCCGCAGACGAACAGGATGTTCGTCGTGTCGATCGTCAGGAACTCCTGGTGCGGATGCTTCCTACCGCCTTGCGGCGGCACCGAGGCGGTCGTCCCCTCGAGGATCTTCAGCAGCGCCTGCTGCACGCCCTCGCCCGAGACGTCGCGGGTGATCGACGGGTTGTCGGCCTTGCGCGCGATCTTGTCGACCTCGTCGATGTAGATGATCCCGGTCTCGGCCTTCTTGACGTCGTAGTCGGCCGCCTGGATCAGCTTGAGGAGGATGTTCTCGACGTCCTCGCCGACGTAGCCGGCCTCCGTCAGCGCGGTCGCGTCGGCGATCGCGAACGGCACGTTGAGGATCCGCGCGAGCGTCTGCGCCAGCAGCGTCTTGCCGCAGCCGGTCGGACCGAGCAGCAGGATGTTCGACTTCTGCAGCTCGATGTCGTCGTCCTCGGACTGCATCATCTGGACGCGCTTGTAGTGGTTGTAGACCGCTACGGAGAGCGTGCGCTTGGCCGCTTCCTGGCCGACGACGTAGTCGTTGAGGACGTCGTAGATCTGGCGCGGCTTCGGCAGGTTCTCGAGGTCGAACGTCGGCGGAGCCGTCAGCTCCTCGTCGATGATCTCGTTGCAGAGGTCGATGCACTCGTCGCAGATGTAGACCCCGGGGCCCGCGATGAGCTTCTTGACCTGCCGCTGCGACTTGCCGCAGAAGCTGCAGAGAAGTTGTTCGTTGGAATCTGTGGGTCGTGCCATGGATGCTCTACCCCCGGGATTCGGCAGCTTCCTGCGAAGACCTTAGTGCTGCGAGATCACGCGGTCGATGATGCCGTAGTCACGCGCCTCGTCCGAGCTCATGAAGTAGTCGCGCTCGGTGTCTCTCTTGACGTCCTCGACCGGCTTCTCGGTATGGAAGGCGATGATCTCGTCGAGACGGCGGCGGATGTCGATGATCTCTCTCGCGTGGATCTCGATGTCGGTGGCCTGACCCTGGAAGCTGGACGACACCTGATGGATCAGGATCTTGGCGTTCGGCAGCGCCATCCGCTTGCCTCTCGCGCCTCCGGACAGCAGCAGCGCGCCCATCGACATCGCGATGCCGACGCAGATCGTCTGCACGTCGGGCTTGATGAACTGCATCGTGTCGTAGATCGCGAGACCGGCGTAGACCGAGCCGCCGGGCGAGTTGATGTAGATCGAGATGTCCTTGTCGGGATCCTCGGACTCCAGGTGCAGGAGCTGGGCCACGATGAGGTTGGCGATCTGGTCGTCGACGGGAGTCCCGAGGAAGACGATGCGCTCGTTGAGGAGGCGGCTGTAGATGTCGAACGCACGCTCGCCGCGCGACGTCTGCTCCACGACCATCGGTACCAGGGGGCTCATAGTCCTCGCTTTGTTTCGCTTCCTCGGCTTGAATCCTTCCGGGAAGCCGAGTGCTCCAGCGCCCTTCCGGTGCCGGCCGAGTCTAGCAACCGGCCACCGGCGCCCCGCGGGCTGCGAGCGCTAGGAAGCGTCCGCTGACGGCACGTCGTCCGCGTGGTCCTCGTGATCGTGGTCGTGCTCGTCGTGATCGTGGTTGTGATCGTGCGTATGCGGCTCGGCCGGCCCCGGCGTGAAGAGCTTGCCGTCGGCCTTCGCCTGCTCGACCGAGATCGGCCGCGCCTGCTCGGCCAGCAGGTCGAGCGCCAGGCGCGTCGCGACGTCCTCCGTCAGCGAGGCGACGTTGCCGGCCTTGCGCACGCGCTCGAGCAGCTTCTCGGGCGCGACGCCCTCGTGCTCGGCGGTGTGCGCGAGCGCGGCCGTCAGGTCCTCGTCGGTCGGCGCGATCGACTCGGCCTCGATCACGGCCGCGAGGACGGCTTCGCGCCGCAGCGCCTGCTCGGCGTCGGGCTTCGCCTCCGCGAGGATCTCCTCCTCGCTTCTGCCGGAGATGCCGAGGTAGGTCTCCTTGTTGATCCCGCGCTGGCTGAGCGAGCTGATCGTCTGGTCCCACAGCTCGGTCGCGCGCGCCTCGATCAGCGGCTCGGGCACGTCGACCGTCGCGGTCGCGACGGCCGAGTCGAGCACCGCCTCGCGGAACTCGGCGTCGATCGCCTGCTGCTCCTGCTCGGCGATCCGTCTGCGGATGTCGTCTCTCAGCTCGTCGAGCGTGTCGAAGCCGGCCGCGTCGGAGGCGAGGTCGTCGTCGAGCTCGGGCAGGACTCTCTCGCGCACCTCTCTGACGGTGAGCGCGAACTGAGCCGGTCTGCCGGCCAGCTCTCTGGCGCCGTAGTCGTCGGGGAAGGTGACCTCGACCGTGCGCTCGTCGCCGGCGCTCGCGCCGAGGATCTGCTCCTCGAAGCCCGGGATCAGGCGCCCGCCGCCCAGCTCGATCAGCTGGTCGCGGCCCTCGCCGCCCTCGAACGGCTCGCCGTCGATCGAGCCGACGTAGTCGACGACGACGAAGTCGCCCTCGCGCGCCTCGCGCTCGGCCGTCTCGAGTCTCGCGAGATGGTCGCGCAGGTGGCTCAGCTCGTGGTCGACGCGCTCGTCGTCGACCTGCGCCTCGCGGCGGCCGACCTCGAGGCCCTTGTACTCGCCCAGCTCCGCCGTCGGGCGCACGCCGATCTCGATCGAGAACGACAGCGGCTGCCCCTCGGGCGGAAGGTCGCCGAGGTCCAGCTGCGGCTCGCCGACGGGCACGATGCCGGCCGCGTCGAGCGCCTCGGCGTACCAGCTGCCGATCGAGTTGCGGACCGCCTCGTCGAGCACGTACTCGCGACCGACGCGGCGGATCACGACCTGCGGGGGGACTCTGCCCTTGCGGAAGCCGGGAACGCGCATGTCGCGCGCGAGCTGGCGCGCGGCACGATCGACGCTCTTCTGGACTTCGGCGACGGGGACCTCTGCCTCGACGCGGACGCGCGACTCGGGCAGCTCGGTGAGGGTGGTGGTAACGGTTTCGGGCATGCGCCTGCGAACGATACCGTGGGTCGGTGCTCTCCCGGCTTGCCGCGCGCATCGTGACCGGACCGGTCGGCTTCCTGCTGGCCGGCACGCTCGACCTCGCGAGCGCCTGGGGCCGGTGGGCGGCGGGGCGCGTACGCGCCCGCATCGCCGAGCGCGAGCGTGCGACGCACCGGTAACGGGCGCGCGAACAGTCCGGTCAAGGGCGCGCGGGGATGCGGCCGAGCGCGATCGCCTCGAGCTCGCGGCGCTCGAAGCGGTAGGGCGTCTCGCGCTCCCAGCGCTCGAGCACGTCGCGCTCGCCGTCGCGGACGGCATCGTCGAGCACGACGACGGCGTCCTTCGCGAGGTACCCGAGCAACGCCGGCAGCGCCGGGTAGCGCGCGTAGCGCACGCTGCGCTCGTGCGCCGGCGGCCCGTCGACCAGCAGCAGGTCGACCGGTGCGCCCCCGAGCGCCGCTGCGAGCGGCTCCTGCGCGTACCACGGCAGCCCGTCCGCGCCCAGCGGATGGGGCTCCAGCGGCGCGAGCGTGACGCGCGCGACGTCCGCCAGTCCCTCGCGTGCGAGCCGGTCGGTGACCCATTGCGCCCAGCGCGCGTCGTGCTCGATCGCGTCGAGCGTGCCGCCGTGCTCGCGCAGCGCGCGGGCGAACAGCAGCGTGCTGGCGCCCGCGCCGAGCTCGACCATCCGCCGGCGCCCGAAGACGATCTCGTTGCAGAGCGTCACGAGGCCCGAGGCGCGCATCGCGCCCGAGCTCCATGGCAGGTAGGGGCCGGCGTCGAGGAGCGGACGCAGCACCTGCCAGGCGTGGAGGTCGTGAGCGGTCCAGTCGACCGTGCCCTCGACGCTCATGCGACCGGGACCGCCGCCGCGGCCGGTTCCTCGTCGTCGCGCTCGTCGCCCCAAGGACGCTCCGGGATCCCCTCGAGCTCGCCGTACGTCGTCGCGTACGCGGCGGCGATGCGCGCCGGCGTGAACTGCATCGCGTAGCGCCGCGCGCCCGCCAGGTCGGTCACCCGGCGGCCGGCGAGCACGTCGTCGATCGCGGCCGCGAGGGCGACGGGGTCCTCGCTCGGCACGACGATCCCGCGGCCGTCGGCGAGCGTGTCGGGCAGGCCGTCGACGTCGGTGCCGATCACCGGCACGCCCAGCCCCATCCCGAGCACCGCCGTCTGCGACCACGACTCGTCGCGCGAGGGCACGACGAGCAGCGAAGCGCCCGCGATCGACTGCGCCGGCCGCGCTGCCCAGCCGCAGAGGCGCACGCGATCGCGCAGTCCGAGCACGCGGACCTGCCGCGCCAGCGCGCGCCGCAGGGGGCCGTCGCCGAGCACCAGCGCCGGCGGTGCGGCCGGCAGCAGAGCGAGCGCCTCGAGCAGCACGTCGGGCCCCTTCTCGGGATGCAGGCGCCCGGCGAAGACGATCCGCGGCGACGGCAGTCCGGCCGCCGGCAGGCCGTCGAGATCGGCGACCGGCGAGAGCCCGGAGCGGATCCGCGCGGGCGGCATGCCGGCTGCCAGGACCGCGCGGCGGGCGCCCGGCCCGTGCGCGTAGAAGCGGTCGACGCGGCGCAGTCCGGTCCGCAGCAGCTCGAGCGGCGCCGTGCCGCCCGGCCAGGCGAGCGCGTTGTGCTCGCTGGCGACGAGCGCGGTCCCGCCCTCGACGACCTGCGAGGCCGCCCACCAGGCGCCGAACATGTGCGCGTGCACGACGGAGGCGCCGGCGAGGCGCGGCCTCAGCCAGCGCGCGAAGCGCGGGTCGGCCTGCCACTGCTGGTCGCCGCCGGCGCCGTAGACCTCGACCTCGACGCCCATCCCGGAGGCGAGCGCGAGGCCCTCGGGCGTGGCCCAGCCGACCAGCACGCGGGAGCGGATCTGATGGGCCTCGAGCGCGCGCACGACGTGCAGGACCGACAGCTGCGCGCCGCCCGGCTCGAGCTTCGCGAGCACGCGAACGACCAGCGGCATCACGCCGGACATCGCCATCGACGTCACCGTGCGTCGTCGTCCGGCAGACCGCGCAGCTCTGGGAAGAGGCGCTCGGCCGCTCTGCGCCAGCTGGCCGCGGCGGCGTGGCCGAGCCCCAGTCCCTGCTCCTGCTCGGCGGCGCGTGCGGATCTGCTCGCTTCGCGCAGATCCTGGCGATCGACGGCGTCGAACTGCTCGAGCACGCGCTCGTAGCGGTGCTCTCCGGCCCGTACGGAGACGGTCAGCTTCCCGCTCTCGGCGGCGAAGCGCGCGCGCTGCTCGTCCTCGTCCCAGAAGTGCGGCGTGAGCTCGACTGCCATTGCCACGCCTCCTCGACTAGTCGTCGCGGGGCGGTGGACGGAAGACGATTCTCTTGAGCTCGGCGACCGAGCCGCCGCCGAGGCGGAGCGCGGTCTGGAATCCCTCGTTGCCCATCTCGCCGGCGTCGAGCGCGTTGCGCAGCTCGTTGAGCGTCGCGCGGTCCTCGTCGGAGGTCTCGTCGCGACCGGCTTCGATCAGGATCAGGTGACGCGGGCGACGCAGCGGCGCGGCCATGCGCACGAAGTGGTCGCGCTCCTCCCAGTGGAGCCCGTCGGCGACGATCACGACCGACTCGCCGTTCTCGAGCCGTCTCGCGACGGCGGTGTCGAGCAGCTCGGCTGCGCGGGCCTCGACCTCCTCCGCGGCGACGCGTCCGCCCAGCAGGCTGCGAACCTTGGCGAGCGACAGCACGGCGCCGCGCTCCTCGATCACGCGGGCGGCGAACGCCTCGCGGACGGCCGGCGAGGCCGAGACGATCACGACCAGGCTGCCGGGCGAGTAGCGCAGCCGGTCGGTCGGGCCGAGAACCCGGCCGCGGACGGAGACGTCCGCGGGACGCTCCGGACCGCCGCCTCGACGCGGACGATCCGAGGACCAACCCCCACGCTCGTCATCGGAGAATCTGACACTGCGCTGGTTCGGTGGGGAGGTTGGCATGCAACCTATCTTGCCCTACCCGGCGGATCGTGGCGATCTGCCTCGTCGCAGCGCGGACGCGATGCGGTCGGCGACGAGCGCCCTGGCGCCAGCTCAGCGATCGTCGTCGGGGTTGTTCGACGAGCCCGCCACGAGGTAGCAGAGCGCGGCGCGGTTCGAGGCGAGCACGGCTCGGGTCCTACGGGTCGCCGGGTGGCTACGGTTGTGCGATGGTCCGCATCTGGACGATCGGCTACGAGCGACTGCCGCCCGGCGCGCTGGTGGCCGAGCTCGAGGACGCCGGCGTCGAGCGGGTGCTCGACGTCCGCTACCGGCCGCAGTCGCGGCGCCCCGGGATGTCGAAGACGCGGCTCGGCGAGCTGCTCGCCCAGCACGGCATCGCCTACGAGCATCGCCGCGAGCTCGGCACGCCGCCCGAGATCCGGCCGCTCTACCGCACCGGCGCCACGCGCCGCGCGGCGACCGCGTTCCTCGCGCACGTGGAGCGCACCGCGGCCGGCGAGCTCGACGCCCTCGCCGACGAGCTGGCCGACGGCCGCGCGCCGCGAACGGCGCTGCTGTGCCTCGAGGCCGAGCCCCACCACTGCCACCGGCGCGTGCTGACGGAGGCGCTGCTGCGGCGCCGCCCCGAGCTCGAGGTCGTCGACCTCTAGATGGCCGGCCCGCGCTCGAGCGCTGGCGCCGCGCCGGTCGCCGGCCGAGCGGTCCCGGCGGCGGTGATCGCCGTCATCTCGCGCAGCAGCGTCCCCATCCCGCCGATCGCGTGCGCGGCGCGCTGGCGACCGGCGCCGCCGCCCTCCTCGACGAGTCTCCGGATCGCGTCCAGCTCGTCCATGCAGCCGAGCTCGCGCGCGTGCGGGCGGGCGAGCGCGAGCGCCTCGTCCAGCACCGTCGCGAGCGGCCGCAGCCGGCCGTCGACGTCAGGCAGCTCCGCCGCGACGCCGTAGCGCGCGGCGCGGAACACGGCCTCGTCGAGCAGCTCGCCGGGCGGGTCGGCGGCGGGCGCGGCGGTGGCCGCCTCGCGCGTGAGGCAGTGGACGAGCGCGACGAGCGCCGCCAGGTCCTCGAGCGACGTCTGCGCGTCGAGCGCGCGGATCTCGACCGTGCCGAGACGCGGATGCGGCCGCAGCTTCCACCAGAACCAGGTGTAATCCGGCACGTCCGCCGCCCTCGCGAGCAGGGCGCTGGTACGGCAGAAGTCCTCGAAGTCGCGCATCGCGCGCGGGGCCCCGGCGCGCGGCCAGCCGCGCATCGTGACCTCGCGCGCGGAGACGAGACCGGTGTCGCGACCGTGGCGGAAGGGCGAGTTGGCGGCCAGCGCCTGCAGCAGCGGGAGATGGCGCCGCAGGCCGTTGAAGGCGCGGATCGCGGTCTCCGCGTCGGGCATGCCGACGTGGACGTGGAGGCCGCCGACCGGCGTCGCGACGGCGTCGCCGAGCAGCTCCCGGATCGTCTCGTAGCGTTCCTTGTCGGTGATCTCGGCGACGCCCTCGGGCGCGCGCGGGTGCGTGCCGGAGCCGAGGATCCCGGCGCCCGTCCCGACGACCGCCCGGCGCAGGCCGCCGAGCGCCGCGACCGCCTCGCCGGCGGTGCGACAGACGTCGGTGATGAGCTCGACCTGGCAGGCGTGCAGCTCGCGCTCGACCGTCCCCGCGACCGGCCCGAGCCGCTCGATCACGGCCGCCGAGGCGTTCGCCTGCTCGCCCGTGACCGCGTCGACGAGGAACAGCTCCTCCTCGACGCCGAGCGTGAACGGCTTGCTCGTGCCGAAGCGGTCGCTCGAGCCGCCGGTGGCGCCGGTGCGCGGGCTGGGCGGAGTGATCGGCATCGGTCGCGTCCTCGTGGTCGAGATCGGGCTCGCCCCTGGCCTACCCGCGCGGCGCGCTCTCCACCGCTGTGGCAGGCTCCCCGCCCCCCATGCTGCTGCTCCTGCCGCCCTCCGAGGGCAAGACGACGCCCGTCGCCGGCCCGCCGGTCGACCTGACCGCCCTCTCCCACGCCGCCGCGCTCGGTCCGCTGCGCGCGCGGCTGATCGCCGCCGTCGACCCCGCGTTGGCGAGCGCGCCGGCCGCGCCCGCCGCCGAGGTCTACAGCGGCGTCCTGTTCGCGCACCTCGACCTCGCGTCGATGCCGCCGGGCGCGCGCCGCCGGGCGCGCGAGCAGGTGCTGATCGCGAGCGGCCTGTGGGGCCTCCTCGCCCCGGGCGATCGCATCCCCGCCTACAAGCTGCCGATCGCGACGCCGGTCGCCGGCATCGGGCGACTGGCGGCCGCCTGGCGCCCCGCGGTCGCCGCCGCGCTCGCCGCCCGGGACGTGGACGGCGAGCTGATCGTCGACTGCCGCTCGGGCGGATACGCCGCCGTCTGGCGCCCCCACCGCGCCACCCGCGTCGAGGTCCGCGCGTTCAGCGTCCGCCCCGACGGCGCGCGCCAGGTGATCTCCCACATGGCGAAGGCGTCGCGCGGCCTGGTCGCCGGCGCGCTGCTGCGCTCGCGGCGCACGCTGCGCTCGCCGCGCGACGTCGCCGCCGTCGCGCGCGGCGCCGGCTTCGAGGTCGAGCTGGCGCAGCCGGCGAAGGCCGGCGCGCCGTGGTCGCTCGACGTGCTCGAGCGCGTCTGACCGCCCCGCACGTCAGCTCGCGTCGAACGCGCCGTGGCGCCCCTCGCCGGCGGCGAAGCGCGCGGCGCCGCGCTGCGCCTGCGCGAGGCTCTCGCGCCCGATCGCGAGCTCGTTCGCGAGCGCGTCGCCGAGCTCCTGGCCGGCGGCCTCGTAGAGCGAGCGGCGGTCGCCGCGCAGCGTGACCTGCGGGAAGCGCGCCAGCTCGGCCGCGAGCTGCTCGGCCGCCGCCCGCGCCTCGCCGACGGCGACGACGCGGTTGGCGAGCCCGAAGGCGAGCGCCTCCTCGGCGCCGACGGCGCGCCCGGTCAGGACCATGTCGAGCGCGCGGCCGGCGCCGATCAGGCGCGGCAGCCGCACCGTCCCGCCGTCGATCAGCGGCACCCCCCAACGGCGGCAGAAGACGCCGAACACCGCGTCCTGCTCCACCACGCGCAGGTCGCACCAGCAGGCCAGCTCGAGCCCGCCGGCGACCGCGTGCCCGGCGACGGCGGCGATCACCGGCTTGCCGAGCGCCATCCGCGTCGGCCCCATCGGGCCGTCGCCGTCGGGCGCGACGCGGTTGCCATCCCCCGTCCCGACCGCCTTCAGGTCGGCGCCCGCGCAGAACGTCCCGCCGGCCCCCCAGAGCACGGCGACGGCGGCCTCGGCGTCAGCGTCGAAGGCGCGGAAGGCGTCGGCGAGCGCCTCGGCGGTCGGCCGATCGACCGCGTTGCGGACCTCCGGACGATCGAGGATCACCGTCGTGACGGACCCGTTGCGCTCGACCCGCACGGCGCTCGCCGCGCCCGCGCCGCCGTGCCCGTCGCCCGCGTGCTCGTCGTCCATGCGGCGGGTTCTATCAACAGCAGGGCATCGCGTCAGCAGCAAGTCGTTGCGTGCGCAACTACCTGCTAGATTCGTTTTCTCGCCCACGTCATCTCGAGGAGCCGCCATGTCCAGCACCGATGACCGCGCCCCGGAGCTCGGCTTCGTCCACGTCTACGAGCCGGGAACAGGCGACTGGACGCTGCTGCTGCTGCACGGGACCGGCGGCGACGAGCACGACCTCGTCGACCTCGGTCGCCAGCTCGCGCCCGCCGCGGCGCTGTTGAGCCCCCGCGGCCAGGTGCTCGAGAACGGGATGCCGCGCTACTTCCGCCGCCTCGCGGTCGGCCGGCTCGACATCCCCGACCTGCTCGCCCGCACTGACGAGCTGGCGCAGTTCGTGACGTCCGCCGCCGCCGCCTACGGCCGCGACCCGCGCCGCGTCGTCGCGCTCGGCCTCTCCAACGGCGCGAACATCGCCGTCAGCCTGCTGCTGCGCCACCCGGGCCTGCTGCGCGGCGCCGCGCTGCTGCGGCCGATGCTGCCCTACGAGCCCGAGCGCGAGCCCGACCTGCGCGGCACCGACGTGCTGATCGACGCCGGCGAGCGCGATCCCTACTCGTCGCGCGAGCAGAGCGAGCGACTCGCCGAGCTCCTCGGCGCCGCGGGCGCCGAGGTGACCGCGCACCGCGAGCCGGGCGCCGGTCACGGCCTGACGCAGAACGACCTCCGCCAGACGGCCGGCTGGATCGCCGGGCTGCTGGAAGGGCAGGAGGCCTAGACCCGCCAACGCCTAGCCTCGGCAACATATCCTTCACACGATGGCCGCCACGCGATCCGCGCCTCCCGCTCCCAGACCGGACGCGGGCCGCCTCTCGCGCCGGCGCCGGCGGCTGCTGACCGCCGCCGGGCTCGCGACGTTCGTCGCCGGCTCGGCGATCGCCATCGACCGCAACGGCCTCTTCCTGCGCAAGGACGCGGTCCTGCTGTGGATGCTCGCGGCCCTGCTGGCCCTCTCGCTGACGGACCTGCGGCGCTGGGGCCGCGGCGTGCTGTTCGACTGGCTGCCGCTGGCGGTCCTGCTCGTCTTCTACGACACCTCGCGCGAGATCTCCGAGCGGCTCGGGATGCCCGTCCACCAGGCGCTGCAGATCCACTTCGACGAGGCGCTCTTCGGCACGCCGCTGCTGACCGCGCGGCTGCAGCACGCGTTCCACGAGACCTCCGCCGCGCGCTTCTGGGAGTACCCGATGTTCGCGGTCTACATGACGCACTTCTTCGCCGGCGTGCTCGTCGCCGGGATCCTCTGGCGCTTTGCCTATCCGCGCTTCCGCGCGTTCCGCGCGCAGCTCGTGACGCTCACGACGCTCGGCTTCGCGACCTACGTCCTCTACCCCGCGCGGCCGCCGTGGATGGTCGCCGACCTCGGCGGGCTGCCGCCGATCCACCGCTCGATCTTCGACGTCTGGGGTCACGTCGGGCTGCAGGCGGCCCGCTCGACCGTCGAGCAGGGCAGCGCGTTCGACAACGACGTCGCCGCCCTCCCCTCGATGCACGCCGCGGTCACGCTGATGATCCTGCTGTTCTTCTGGCCCCGCGCGGCCTGGTGGGTCCGCACGCTGCTCGTCGGCTACGTGCTCGCGATGGCGTGGACGCTCGTCTACAGCGGCGAGCACTACGTCTTCGACATCGTCGTGGGATGGCTCTACGCGGCCGCCGTCGCCGCCGGCGCCGCGCTGATCCGTCGCCGACGTCGCCGGCGGGAGTCGAGTCCGACCGCCGACGTGCCGACAATCCCTCAGACCCGACTCGAGAGAGGACTCCTCCCCGATGCCCCCTGACCCGTCGCTCCGCTACGCGGGCACGCTCGCACAGCCCCGTCCCGCCGCTGCCGACGCACGCGCCGTCTTCGGCCAGGTCATGGGCCTCGTCGCGTTCACGCTCGGCTTCTTCACGCTCGGCGCCTACATCGGCCGCGACCTCTCCGGCGGCGCCGGGCTGATCGCATTCGTCGTCGCCTTCGCGCTGCTGTTCGGCCTCAACATCGCGGTGCGGAGATCCGAGCCGGTCGCGACCGTGATGCTGTTCGCCGCCGGCCTCGTGCTCGGCGTCGCCGTCGGGCGCGTCCTGGCCGCCTACGCGCAGGCCGATCCGGCCGCGGTCTGGCAGGCGGGCGGTGCGACCGCCCTCTTCGTCAGCGGCTTCGGCGCCTACGGCTACGCGACCCGCCGCGACCTGTCGAGCTGGGCGCGCGGCCTCTTCTGGGCGCTGCTGGGGCTGATCGGCGTCGGGATCGTCCTCTTCTTCGTCAGCATCCCGGGCGCGAACATCATCTGGAGCGTGCTGGGGCTCGCGCTCTTCGCCGCCTACACGATGTTCGACTTCAACCGCCTGCGCCGTGCGGGGATCGGGTCGGCGGTGCCGATCGCGGCGAGCATCTTCCTCGACGTCGTCAACGTCTTCCTCTTCTTCCTCTCGCTCTTCGGCGGCGGCGGCGGCCGCCGCTGAGCCGCCGCGCGCTCGCGCGTGCGGTCGAGGAGGTTCGCGCGCGGCGCCCTGCGGCTCGACCGGTCGCAGGTCGCCGCCGGCCCGGCGCTGACCGGGGCTGGCGGCGGCGAGCGAGCACTGCCGCGACGGCGGACGCGACGGCCTCGCCGTGATGGTCGCGGGCGAGTCGAGCGCCTTCCGCCACGGCATCCGCCTCGCGGTCGCGCTGATGCTGGCGGTGCTGGCCTACCGAGTCCTCCCCCTCCAGCGCGGCCGCGAGCCGATGAGCGCGGGAGCGCCGCAGCGCGTCCCCTCAGGCGCTCGTCTCCGCGGCCGGCGCGGCGCCGCCGTCCTCCTCCTCGGCGTCCGGCTGCGCGGGGGTCGCGCGGCGTCGCAGCCCGGGGATGCGGAACTCGCGGCCGCCGGTCAATCCCGAGGGCCGCAGGACGAGGATCGCCAGCATGATCGCACCGAGGATCACGGTGCTCAGGCCGTCGGGCAGGTTGACGCGGAAGAGGCCGAGGTCGAGGCCGTTCTCGGCGTAGCCGAGGTAGGTGTCGAGGAACGAGATCAGCAGCGCGCCGACGACCGCGCCCCAGAGGCTGTTCATGCCGCCCACGACGAGCATCGCGAGCGTCACGAAGGTGAGGTCGAGGTAGACCTGCTCGGTCGTGATGCTGCCGAGCGCGTGCACCAGCAGCCCGCCGGCGAGGCCCGCGACCGCGCCGCTCAGCACGAACGCGCCGAGCCGCTGGCCGTGGATCCGCACGCCGGCACCGGCGGCCGCGGCCGGGTCCTCGCGCGTCGCGCGCAGCAGCCGGCCGGCGCGCGTGCGCTGGTAGCCGTAGGCGACGACGGCGGAGACGACCGCCCCGATCGTGGCGACCCGCATCGTCGTCGTCGTCGGCACGAGCGACAGCGTTCTCGCGCCCGGCCCGATCTTCTCCCAGTAGCGCAGCAGGTTGTGCGTGATCTCGAGCACGGCGAGCGTGCCTATGCCGGCCGCCAGGCCCCCGAGCCGCATCAGCGGCGCGCCGATGACCAGCGCGAACAGGGCGCCCGCGCCCGCCGCGATCAGCAGCGAGGCGAAGGGCGAGACGGAGTGGTTCGCCAGCAGCGGGAAGAGCGCCGGCAGCAGCGTCGGCTTGACGACCGACGGGATCGTCAGCACGCCGGCGACGAACGCGCCGATCGCGACGAACGAGATGTGCCCGAACGAGATCACGCCCGAGTTGCCGATGAAGATGTACATCCCGATCACGATCGTCGTCTGCACGAGCGCGTTGACGAAGTCGATCTGATGGGCGCCGGAGGAGGCGCTGCCGAGCAGCCCGACGATCACGATCAGCGCGATCGGCCCGAGCAGCTGGATCGCCGCGGTGCGTGCGCGACTCATACCCGCTCCGCCCCCGTCGCGCGGCGCGAGGCGAACAGCCCGCCGGGCCGCAGCAGCAGCACGAGGATCACCGCCAGGTAGGTGAAGGACGAGAGGAAGACGCGCAGGTCGGCGCCGAGCGCGTCGCCCAGCACGGCGTTGACGAAGCCGACGACGAAGCCGCCGAGCGTCGCCGTCACGAGGTTGTCCATCCCGCCGACCACGACGCCGACGAGCGCGAAGGTCGTGACCTCGAGCCCCAGCGTCGGCGTCACGAGCGGCGAGCCGGCCGTCAGCAGCATCGCGACGACGGCCGCGAGGACCCCCGACAGGACGAAGGCGCTGAGGATCACGCGGTCGGCGCGGACGCCGAGCGTGCGCGCGGTGCGGATGTCGCTCGCGGCGGCGCGCATCTGCAGGCCGATCGTCGAGCGTCTGAGGAAGATCGCGATCGCCGACAGCAGCGCGGCGCCGACGACGACCTCGACGATCGTCACCCAGCGGACGTCGATCGCGCCGCTGATCGCGGTCGTGTTGAGCGCCCCGAGCACATCGGCCGAGCGGCCGTTGACGCCGAACACGAGCCGCCAGACGGCCTCGAGCGCGAACGACAGCGCGAAGGTCGCGACGAGCGTCGTCGCCGGCGGCGCCTCGCGCAGGCGCTTGAACGCGACCCGATCGGTCAGCACGGCGAGCGCGACAGACGACGCGACGGCGGCGAGGAGGCTGAGCGGCAGCCACCAGTTGCTCGTCACCGCGAGCACGTAGGCGGCGATCGTGATCAGCTCGCCGTAGGCGAAGTTGACGAGCCGCAGGACGCCGAAGATCAGCGCGATGCCGACGGCCGCGAGCGCGTACACGGCGCCGAGCGCGATCCCGTCGATGATGTACTGGATGACGTTGCTCATGAGCCGAAGTAGGCGGCGACGATGCGCGCCGAGTCGCCGGCGTCCTTGGGGGTCAGCGTGAGACGCAGCTCCCCCGCCGCCATCACGTAGGTGCGGTCGCAGAAGCCGATCGCGAGCTGGGCGCGCTGCTCGACCAGCAGCACGGTGACGCCGCGGCGGCGGATCTCGGTGAGCGCCTCGAAGACGGACTCGACCGTCTTCGGCGCGAGGCCGAGCGAGGGCTCGTCGAGCAGCAGCACGTCGGGCCGCGCGAGCAGCGCCCGCGCGATCGCGACCTGCTGCTGCTGGCCGCCGGAGAGGTCGCCGGCGCGGCGCCCGGAGAAGTCGCGCACGGCCGGGAAGAGCTCCTCGACCCAGGCGCGGTCCTCCGCGAGGCCGTCGTCGCTGCGGCGGCCGATCGTGCCGAGCTTGAGGTTCTCCTCGACCGTCATCGCCGGGAACAGGTGACGCCCCTCGGGAACGAGGGCGATGCCGGCGCGCGCGACGCGCTCCGGCCGGAAGCCGGCGATCGAGCGGTCGCCGAGGCGGATCGCGCCGGCCTTCGCCGGGACGAGGCCCATGATCGCCGACAGCGTCGTCGTCTTGCCGGCGCCGTTGGCGCCGACGAGCGCGACGACCTCGCCGGGCTCGACGTTCAGCGTCAGGTCGCGCACGACCGTCACGGGCCCGTAGGCGACCTCGAGCCCCTCGACGGCGAGTCCGACGGCGGTCGCGACCTCAGACATGCGCCTCGGCCTCGTCGATCCCGGTGCCGCCGAGGTAGGCGGAGGTGACGTCGACGTTCTTGCGGATCTCGTCGGCGTTGCCCTCGGCCAGCGTGCGGCCCTGGTCGAGCACCTGGATCCGGTCGCTGACCTCCATCACGAGCGCCATGTTGTGGTCGATCAGGACGACGCCGGCGCCGTGCTCCTCGGCGACCGAGCGCACGAGCGCGACGAGCGCCGGCACCTCCGCCTCGACCAGGCCGGCGGCCGGCTCGTCCATCAGCACGTAGCGCGGCTCGGCGGCGACGGCGCGCGCGACGCCGAGCTTGCGCTGCTCGCCGTGCGGCAGCAGCCGCGCGAGGCGCTCCGCCTGCCGCGAGAGCCCGACCTGGTCGAGCAGCGCGGCGGCGCGGCGGCGCGCGGCGCGCGGCGAGGCGCCGCAGCCGATCGCGGCGACCTCGACGTTCTCACGCACGGAGAGGCCGCCGAAGAGGTGGCCGTGCTGGAACGTGCGCGCCATCCCGTGGCGCGCGCGCCGCACCGGCGACCAGCGCGTGACGTCGTCGCCCTCGAGGACGATCGAGCCCTCGGTCGGCCGGTCGAAGCCCGTCAGCAGGTTGACGAGCGTCGTCTTGCCGGCGCCGTTGGGCCCGATCAACCCGAGCACCTCACGACGCCCGACGCGCAGCGTGACGCCGTCGAGTGCCTGGACGCCGGCGAACGCGCGCGAGACCCCGAGGGCCTCGAGCGCGTCCGCGCGGGGTGACGATGGTGCCGTCATCTGACGTGCGCCCCGTGCTAGCCGCCGAGCGTGACGGGAGCGTCGGCTCTGACGGTGCCGCCGAGCTTCCCCTTGCCGCCCATGATGTCGATCACGCGGTACTCGCGGCCGAACACGGTGTGGAGCTGGGGCGAGAACGAGATCGTGCCGAGCGAGGTTCTGACGTCTCTGAAGCCCTCCATCGACGCCGCCAGCTTCGTGCCGTCGGTCGAGCCGCCGTTGTCTCTGATCGCCTGGACGATCGCGTCGACGGTCTCGGGGCCCGTCAGGAAGCCTCCGGTCGTCGGCGCCTGACCGGCTCTCTTCATCTCGTCGATCAGCGATCTGACCTTCGGGTCCGGGTCGTCGGCGAAGACCGACGCGAACGTGACGAGGTGGATGTCGTCCGCGGCGCTCGTGCTCTTCGGCAGCCAGTAGGTGCCGTCGATCGACCACGGCCCGAGGATCGGTGTTCTGTTGCCGAGTCCACGCAGGCCGGTGACGAACGCCGGCAGGTCTCTGCCGGCCGTCGTGCAGAGCGTGTCGACGTCGGCCTGCGACTTGTTGATCTTCGAGACGACCCCGCTGATCGTGTTGTCGCCGGTCGTGAACGTCTCTCTGTCGAGCACTCTGCCGCCGAGTCTCGCGAACGCGATCGAGAACGCCTCGCAGACGTTCTGCGTGTAGACGAGGGCTCTGTCGGAGATCAGGTTGGACGTTCTCCAGCCCTTGTCGATCGCCGCTCTCGCCATCGCCGCACCCTCGTCCTGGGCGACGTTGCCGAAGGAGAAGGCGAGCTTGCCGGCGTCTCCGAAGCGTCTCGCGCCCATCTGGTCGGTGCCGATGCAGGGCGCGACCGTGAGGACCTTCTTGGCGAGGCCGACCTGGATCGACGGGGTCGAGAGGTCGACGTCGCAGGTGACCCAGAGGACGCTGGCGCCGCCGTCGAGCAGCTGCGTGGCGGCCGCTCTCGTTCTCTCGGGGTCGATCTGCGTGTTGATGACCTTGAACTCGATTCTGCGGCCGTCGACGCCGCCGGCGGCGTTGATTCTCGCCGCCTCGAGTCTCGCCGCCGCGAGCGGCGGCTGGTCGATCGGTCTCATGAAGTTGGTGTCGTCGACCGCGGCGCCGATCACGATCGGGCCCTTGTCGGCCGTCGTCGTGGCGGACGTGGAGGCCGCTCCCGAGGAGGTCGACGCGCTCGAGTCGCTCTTCTTGGCGGAGCCGCACGCACCGAGCGCGAGGACGGCAGCGATGCCGGCGGCGGTGAGCGCCCCGGTACGAGTTCCTGGCATGAGTCCTCCGTGGGTCCTGGTTGCTCTGCGGGGGGGCATCGGGAAGGGGCCGTAGTATTCCCGCGACGTTCAAGGATGTCAATGATCAAATGTCAGGAGTGTGGTCGTGACGAACGCCTACGACGCCGTGGTGATCGGCGCCGGTCACAACGGGCTGATCAGCGCGATCCGTCTCGCCGACGCGGGCTGGCGCGTCCTCGTCCTCGAGCAGGCGGACCGCGCGGGCGGCGCGATCTGGAGCGCCGAGCTGACGCAGCCGGGCTTCGTCCACGACGGCCACTCGACCAACCACAACCTCTTCCTCGCCTCCCCCTTCTACGCCGAGCACGCCGCTGAGCTGGAGCGCCACGGGCTGCGCTACGCCGTCTCGAGCACGCCGTTCGCGAACGCCTTCCCGGACGGCGGCGCGCTGCGCGCCTACCAGGACGTCGAGCGCACCGCGGCCGGCCTCGGCAGCGCGGACGCGGCCGGCTGGCACGAGCTCGACGCGCTCTTCGAGCGGATCTCGCCGCTGCTGTTCGAGCTCTACGCCGCGCCCGTGCCGGCAACGTTGGCGCAGGCGCGCGGCGGGCTCGGTCCGGCGCGGCGCTTCGCCCGGCGGCGGCGCGAGCTGCCGGCGCTCGCGAAGCTGCTCGCCTCCTCCTCGCGCGAGCTGGCCGACGCCTACCTGGAGACGCCGGAGGCGAAGGCCGCCCTCGCCTGCTGGGGCCTGCACCTCGACTTCGGCCCCGACGTCGCCGGCGGCGCGATGTTCGCCTTCCTCGAGTCCTTCGCGGACCAGCGCGCCGGGATGGCGATCGTCGAGGGCGGCGCCTCGCGCATGGTCGACGCGCTCGTCGCGATGCTGCGAGCGCGCGGCGGCGAGCTGCGGACCGCGGCCGAGGCGACGGCGATCGAGGCGCGCGGCGGCCGCGCC
>JAOPZA010000138.1 GCA_025964325.1 Conexibacter sp. | reverse complement strand
GCCAGCGACGCGCCGACCGCGACGGCGAGCACCGCAGCGGTGAGCGCGAACGCCGCGGTGAAGCCGCGCTCGGCCGGGAAGCCGTCGATGCCCGGGTGGGCGGCGAGCACGCTGATCGCCATCTGGCTGCCGAGGGCGCCGCCCACCCATCGGGTGACGGTGTTCATCCCCAACGCCACGCCGGTCTCGCCGGCGGCGACGGTCGCGACGATCAGGTTCGGCATCGCGGCGAACGACAGCCCGATCCCGATCCCCGCCACCGCGGCGGCGAGGTAGATCTGCCACGGCTCGCGATGCGCGACCGCGAGCAGGACGAACGCCAGCACGGATATGACGGCACCGCTGACGAACGTCGGCTTCGAGCCGATCCGCCGCTCGAGCCAGCCGATCGCCACGCCGCTCACGAGCATCATCACGGCCGTCGGCAGGAGGTAGAGGCCGGCCCGGACCGGCGTCGCGCCGAGCCCGAATCCCGTCGAGGCCGGCACCTCGACGAGCTGCGGGATCAGCAGGAAGGCGCAGAACATCCCGACGGCGAGCAGCAGGCCGGCGAGGTTCGTCGTCCAGACCGCACGGATCCGCATCATCCGCATGTCGACCAGCGGCGCGCGGGAGCGCAGCTCCACGCACACCCAGCCCGCCAGCAGCGCCAGTCCCACGCCGAGCACGCCGAGCGTGCGGACGGAGAGCCAGCCCCACGACGGCGCCTGCGTGATCGCCAGCAGCACGCCGGCGAGCCCGGCCGACAGCAGCAGCGCGGCGAGCCAGTTGATCCGCCCGGGCGTGCGCAGCGGCGACTCCGGCACCACGCGCGCCGAGGTCGCGCACGCCACGACGATCAGCACGAGCGGGAGCCAGAACAGCCAGTGGTAGTCGAGGCCCTCGACGATCACGCCGGAGAGCGCGGTGCCGGCCGACGCGCCGATCCCGAGGATCGCCGAGACGAGCCCGATCCCCGCCGGCACGCGCTCGGCCGGGAACTCGTCGCGCACGATCGCGAACGCGAGCGGGAAGACGCCGCTGCCGACGCCCTGCACGGCCCGCGCGGCGATCAGCGGCGCGATCGAGCTGCTCAGCGCCGCCGCGAGGGTGCCCACCGCGAGCACCGCCAGCACGATCACGAGCAGGCGCTTCTTGCCGTACATGTCGCCGAGGCGGCCGACGATCGGCGTCGCGACCGCCGCGCTCAGCAGGTAGGCGGTCATCACCCACGCGGTCGTGCTGGCGGACGTTCCGAGGCTGCGCTGGAGCGTCGGCAGCGCCGGCGTCAGCAGCGATTGGAGCAGCGCGTACGCGATCCCGTCGAGCGCGAGCACGAGCAGCGTGACGCGGTAGTGCCGGCGAGGGGCCTGCACCGACGTCATGCGCGCCACCCTACGGCCGCCGCGCTGCGCCGGACACCGGCGGAAGCGACAGGCCGCTCTCGCCGCGTTGGCGGAAGCGCCAGTCCACGCCGATCCGAACGCGGACTACGCTCGGCGCGTCGACCCGGGGAGGAGAGCGATGGCGAAGGCGCGCAGCAGCAGGGCGGTGGTGCAGACGGGTCCGGGCAGGTTCGAGCTGCACGCGTTCGCGCGACCGGCCGTCGGCCCCGACGACGCGATCCTGCGGCTCGAGCTGTGCGGCATCTGCGGCAGCGACATCGAGCAGTACGACGGCCGCTTCGACGAGATCGGCTGGACGAGCGGGCCCACGATCCCCGGACACGAGCCGCTCGGCGTGATCGACGAGATCGGCGAGCGGGCGGCGAGACGGTGGGGCGTGGGGGTGGGCGATCGCGTCGCGGTCGAGCCGCTGATCCCGTGCGAGCAGTGCGAGGCGTGCCGCGCCGGCGAGCGCACCCGCTGCAGCGGCTGGGGCCGGGTCTTCAGCTACGGCCTGCTCGGCGTCGACGTCGAGCCGCAGCTGCTGGGCGGCTACGCCGAGCACATGTACCTGCATCCCAACTCGGTCCTGCACCGGATCTCGTCCGCGCTGCCGGCGAGCGTCGCGGTGCTGTTCAACCCGCTCGCCGCCGGCATCCGCTGGACCGTCGCGGAGTCCGACCTGGCGCTCGGCGACACCGTCGTGGTACTCGGGGCCGGGCAGCGCGGGCTGGCGTGCGTGATCGCCGCGCGCGCCGCCGGCGCCGGGCAGATCATCGTCACCGACCTGGCGCGCGCCGCCGCCAAGCTCGACTTCGCCCGCGAGCTCGGCGCCCACGCCGTCGTCGTGGCCGACGAGGAGGACGTCGTCACGCGGATCCTGCAGCTGACGAACGGGCGCGGCGCCGACGTCGTCGTCGACGTCACGCCCGTCGCCACGCAGCCGATCCTCGACGCCGTCGAGATCGTGCGCGCCGGCGGCACGATCGTGATCGGCGGCGTCAAGGGCGGACCCCGCACGGTGCTCGACACCGACGTGCTCGTCCGCAAGTCGATCACGCTGCGCGGCGTCTTCACCGTCGACTCGCCCGCCTACCGGCAGGCGATCCGGCTGTTGGAGCAGGGCGGCCCGCCGTTCGCGCGGATGCACACCGCCAGCTACGGACTCGGCCAGGCCGAGGAGGCGATCCACCACCTCGCCGGTCGCGCCGACGGGCCGCCCGCGATCCACGTCGCGATCGCGCCCGACGGCTGAGCGCGATGCGACGCCGACGCGACCCGACGCGACACGCTCGCCGACCGGCGGGCGCTGTCCGGCCCTCAATCCCCCCGCGGCGCGAGATGCCGCGGCACCACGACGAGCGCCTGCAGGACCTGTCTGCCGTCCTGGTTGCGGCAGGTCGCCTCGACGACGAGATCGCCGGCGTGGTCGGTGATCTCGCCCGCCCGACAGGTGATCGCGTCGCCGCTGCGGACCGGGCCGCGGTAGAGGACGTCGATGCGGATGCCCGACGGAACGCGATCGCCGCCAAGCCAGCCGGCGACCGCCTCGAACAACGTCTGCAGCCCGATCGGCCCGTGGGCGATGATCGTCCCGAAGCGCGTGCCGGCGGCGTACGCTTCGTCCATGTGGATCGGGTTGTAGTCGCCGGACAGCTTGGCGTATGCGTCGATCTCCGCGCGCCCGACCACGTGCGTGACCTCTGGGAACGGCCGCCAGGTCAGGCTCATCGCGCCCGCCCATCGGACGAGGACGAGGACGTGGACGCTTCCGGCGGCTCGTCCTCCTCCGGCGGGGCGATGATCATCCACTCGACGATCGCCGGCACGCGCTCGTCGTAGGCGAACGAGAACGTGAACGTCGTGTAGAGGCCGCTGGGGCGGCGCTGCTGCGCGCTGACCCACATCTCGATCGCGACCTCGCCCTCGGCCGGCAGCGCGTCGATCGCCGAGAAGTGCTGCCGCGCGAGCACGCCGCCCGGGATGATCCCGTTCAGCGCCCGGCGCAGGACCCGCAGGGTCAGCAGCGGCAGCACGCCGAGCGGCGCGCTCGTCCCCTCGGCGTGGGTGCCGATAGCGCCGCGCAGCCCGTCGCTCGTGCGCTGCGCGAGCCGCTCCACGAAGGGGCCCCAGCGGTCGCCGACCGACAGGTCCGCGTAGTGGACCTCGGAGAACTGAGGGACGCCGTCCATCGGTCCCATTCAGCCGACGAGGCACGCTTGGGTGACGGCGGCCTCGGTCACGCCGGAGCCGCTCAGCTCTCTCGCGGAGACGCCGTCGTACATCACGACCACGCGATCGGCGAGCGCGACGATCTCGTCCGACTCCGAGGAGGAGACGATCACGCCCGCGCCGTCGGCCGCGAGCTGCCGGATCGCGTCGTGCAGGTCCTGGCGGGCGCCGACGTCGACGCCCTCGGTCGGCTCGTCGAACAGATAGACGTCGGCGCCGGCGAGCAGCGCGCGCGCCATCAGCGCCTTCTGCTGGTTGCCGCCACTGAGGTGCTTCATCTTGCGGCCGGCCGCGCCGCGGGGGTGCAGGTCGAGTCTCGCCAGCACCTCGTCGACCATCGCCGCCTCGCGGCCGTGGCGCAGCAGCGGCACCCACGGATGGACGCGGAAGCGGCGGTCGTCGGAGAGCGTGACGGTCGCGGCGACCGTCATCTCCGGTACGACGCCGTTGTTGACGCGATCGTCGGGCAGGTAGGCGACGCCGGCGCGGAGCGCCGAGCGGCGCGAGCGGCCGATCGGTCTGCCCTTGACCGTCAGCTCGCCCTCGTCCGGGCGCTCGAGGCCGGCGATCATCCGCAGCACCTGCGTGCGGCCGGAGCCGGCGAGGCCGGCGAGTCCGAGGATCTCGCCGCGGCGCAGCTCGAGCGAGACGCCCCGCACGCCCGGCAGCCGGACGAGTCCCTCGCAGCGCAGCAGCACGTCGTCGGCGGCCGCGGGGCTCGGCGCCGAGCGCTCCGCGTCGACGTCGATCTCGCGCCCGGCGATCAGCTCGCTGAGGCGGCCCTTGTCGAGCGTCGCAGAGGCCTCCTCCGCGACGACGCGCCCCTGGCGCATCACGGTGACGCGCGAGGTGAGGCGGAGCACCTCCTCGAGGCGGTGGGAGATGAAGACGATCGCCATGCCGTCCTCGCGGAGGCCGTCGATCACCTCGAAGACGCGCGCGACCTCGCTCGGGTGCAGCGCGGCGGTCGGCTCGTCGAGCAGCATCACCTGCGGCTCGCGCAGCAGCGCCCGCGCGATCATCACGAGTCGCTGGGTCGACGGGCGCGCCCACAGCGCCTTCTGCTTCAGCTGGCCCTCGAGCCCGAGCTGCGCGGCGATCAGCCGGATCCGCTCGCGCAGCGGCGGTCCGTCCGAGCGCGCGCGTCGCCCGGCGCCGAGGCCGATGTTCTCCTCGATGCTCAGCAGCGGCACGATGCTGAGGTGCTGCGGGACGACGCAGACGCCGGCCGTGATCGCGTCGTCGGGACTGCCGAAGGCGACCGGCGCGCCGCCGACCTCGACGGTCCCGCTGTCGGGCCGCTCGACGCCGCCGAGGATCCGCGTCAGCGTCGACTTGCCGGCCCCGTTGTGGCCGACGAGGCCGACCACCTCCGAGCGGTCGACCGCGAACGACACGTCGCTCAGCGCCCGGACGCCCGGGTACGCCTTCGAGACGTCGCGGACTTCGATCGCGCGCGTGCTCATCGGAGGCATCACGCTGCCGCGCGACGTCTGGCCACGAGTCGCGCGAAGGTCAGCGCGACGAGCAGGATCGCGCCCTGGATCAGATAGGTGGCGTAGTTCGCGACGCCGATCAACAGCAGGCCGTTGGCGGTGATCGTCGCGATCATCACGCCGACGAGCGTCCCCGCGATGTTGAACTCGCCGACCTTGAAGGTCGCGGCGCCGATGAAGCAGGCGGCGTAGGAGGGCAGCAGCACGTCGAGGCCGCTGAGCGGGAAGGCCGCCGTCTGCTTGCCGGCGAACAGCACGCCGGCGACGGCGGTCAGCAGCGAGCAGATGATGAAGCCCCACACCTTCGTGCGCGACACGTTCACGCCAGCGATCCGGGCCGCCTCGGCGTTGCCGCCGACCGCCCGCATCTGGCGTCCGAGCGTCGTGCGCTCGAGCATCAGCCAGACGGCGATCGCCAGCACGACCGCGAGGATCACGATGTTCGGGATCGGTCCGACGGAGCCGCGCGCGAAGCTGACGAAGCCGCGCGGGTAGCCGCCGAAGATCTGCTGGCTCTTCGAGATCACGTACTCGAAGCCGAGCAGGCCCGAGTTGACGGCGATCGTGACGATCAGCGCGTTGAGGCCGAGGTAGCCGACGAGCAGGCCGTTCGCGAGCCCGACGACGACGCCGACCGTCGCGAGCGTGATCAGGATCGCCGGGATCGTGGCCATGTGGTTGCGCGCGACGAGCACCGAGACGACGATCGTCGCGAGCCCGGCGACGCCGTTCAGCGAGAGGTCGAACTCGCCCATCGTGAGGCAGACGGTCAGCCCGATCGCGACCATCGACGGGAACGCGGCGTCGGTGAAGATCGTCTTGATGTTGCTGCCCGCGAGGAAGTCCTGCGCGGTCAGCGCGAACACGACGATCATCAGGACGAGGATCAGCGGGACGCCGATCCTGCCGAGCAGCGCGGCGCGTTGAGCGCGGCGGTCGACGAGCGGCGCGGCGGGCGCCGTCGCGTCGGTCGCGCCGGCGTCGGCGCGGTCGCCGCCGAGGTCTCCCGCGGGGGAGCTGGACGGTTCGATCGCCATGACGTCTACGACCCGTACTGCTGGTTCCATCTCGCGACGAACTGGTCGCGGTAGGAGCCGCCGGCGAACTTCCAGTCGGCGGCTCTCGTGCCCTTCGGCACCTCGATGTCGACGTTGGAGGCATCGAACAGCGCGTCGGGCACCGGCGAGAGGTACGACACCTCGCGGTCGGGTCTTCTGCCCGCGAGCGCCTGCAGCACGAGGTCGACGAGGCCGTAGCTGTTGTAGGCGAGGTCGAACCAGGTGGTCGCGACGAGCGGGTTGGTTCTCTCACGCACCGCCTCGACGCCACCGCTCTGGGCGATGTGGCCGTAGACCTGGACATCCGTCTTGCCGGCCTGCGCCACCGCGCTCGCGGCCGGGACGGCGATCGGCGGGTAGTTGCACCAGATGCAGGAGAGGTCGGAGTTCTTCTGCAGCAGCGCCGTCGCGCGTCTGGTCGCGTCGTTGACGGTGTCGGTGAGGCTGACGGCGAAGTCCTGCGCGACGATCTCGACGCCGGGCGTGTTTCTCGCGATCGCCTCGAAGATCCAGCGGCGCGGCGAGACGACCGCGAGCGGCGCGTCGAGCATCGCGACTCTGACCGTTCTGTGGCCGCGCGCGTGCTGCTGGTCGTTGATCAGGTAGTGCGACATCAGCACGCCGTCGTGATCGAGGATCGCCGAGTAGTCGGCGAGGATGCTGGGGCTGAACTCGGCGAACGTGTACGTGCCGACGATCGGGATGCCGGCCGTGGTGGCGGCCGCGAGCTGCGCCTCGATCGTCGAGGCGGGGATGACGAGGTCGATGATCGCGTCGACCTTGCGCGTCACGTAGGACTGGACCGTCGTCTGCGCCGCGGCCTGGTCGGATCTGGTGTCGTCGGCGAGGAACTTCCAGTTCAGCCCCGCGCGATCGGACGCCTCCTTCAGGTACTTGACGAGCGTCGCCTCGTTCTCGTCGAGCAGCGTGTTGATCGGGACGCCGATCGTCTTGTTCTTGTATCTCGCGGCGATCGAGCCGCTCGCGGCGCCGGCGCCGGTCGAGGTTCCCGTCGTCGCCGTCACGGCGGCCGCGTCCTTGCCGCCGCCGCCGCACGCGGCGAGGATGCCGGCGGCGCCGGAGGCGGCGACCCCGCTGATCGCGACGCGCTTGAAGAAGCCGGCGCGGGTGCTCCCGCGCTGCTCGTCGGGATCGCGGTTCTCGTCCACGTCTGCTCCGGTCTCAAGCACGCCGCTCTCGCTTCCCTCGGTTGGTCCGGCCGGACAGTCGGCCGCAGGCTCCCAGCTCCGATTGATTGCGCCAACTGTCACTAGCGCTAGTGGGTCGGACGCGCTGTGCGGGCCGACGTGGTCCCGTCCGCCCGGTCGGGCTGAGAACGGCCTGCTTCGCTGCCACGGGAGGATCCAGCCCAGCGTGCGGTCATGCGGCCACGACCGCGCGGTAGGTCAACGCGAGCATCGGCGACGTTCGTCGCGGCGTGCGCCACCGTGCTGTCGAGCGCGCCCGCTCGTCTACGCGCCGGCGGCGAGGTCGATCACGAGCTTGCCGGTGTGGCGACGCGACCCGATCAGCTCGTGGGCATGCACGAGCTCGTGCGGGCCGACGACCGTCACCTCGGGGACGAGCCGCCCGTCGCGGTAGCGCTCGAGCACCGCGTCGAACGCCGCCTGCGGCTCGTCCGGCTCGCGCTCGGTGACGCGCGCGACGATGAAGCCGACGATCGTCTGCGCGCGCGGCATCAGCACGCGCGTGTCGATCTCGGCCGGCTGCTGGCTCGCGGAGCCGACGACGACGTAGCGGCCGCAGTGGGCGAGCGCGCGCATGCTCGGCTTGAAGACCGGGCCGCCGACGCCGTCGAGGACGACCTCGACGCCGCCGCCGCCGGTCGCGGCGCGGACCTCGTCGGCGAGCGTGCCGGGGTCCGACAGCAGCGCGACCGACGCGCCGTGCCCGCGCGCGACCTCGAGCTTGGCGGCGGTCGAGGCGGTCCCGATCACGCTCGCGCCGGCCTCGACCGCGAGCTGGATCATCAGGGCGCCGAGCCCGCCGGAGGCGCCGTGGATCAGCACCGTCTGGCCCGCTGTCACCTGACCGAAGCGGTGGACGGCGTACCAGCCGGTGACGCCCTGGATCAGCAGCGAGGCGGCGGCGGTCGCGGGGACCTCGTCGGGGACCGTGACGACCTGCGCGCGGGGGGCGACGACCTGGTCCGCGTAGCCGCCGCCGTGGTTCGTGAAGGCGGCGACGCGGGTGCCCGCGGCGGGTCCGTCGTCGGGCCCCTCGAGCACGCGGCCCGCGACCTCGAAGCCGGGGGTGAAGCGGAGCGACTGGTCGCGGCGGTACTCGCCGCGGCGCACCATCGTGTCGGCGAAGTTGACGCCGATCGCCTCGACCGCGATGCGGACCTCGTCGGGCCCGCGCTCCGGTGCGGGCGCGTCGGCCCAGGCCATCACGTCCGGAGCTCCGAACTCGCGCAGCTCCACCACTCGGCGTGTCGTCGTCATCGAGGCGTGCTCCCTGTGCCGGGCGGCGCTCGTGCCGCGTCGTGAACGTGCGGGCGGGAGCGTATGAGCTGGGCACGCGCGCCACCATTGGCAGAACCGCTAGCCCGTGCGGGGGATCGCATCGCGGAGACTTGCGCGATGAGATCGGCGGCGCAGGGACCTCTCAGCTACGTCGGCGCGCTCGGGCAGCAGACGACCGTCCCGGAGATCCTCCAGCTCCGTGCCGAGGCGACGCCGGACGCCGTCTTCGTCCGCTTCGAGGGCCAGCAGGTCACGTTCGGGGAGGCGCTCGCGCGCGCCGAGGACGCGGCCGCCGCGCTCAGCGCGATCGGCGTTCGCAGGGGCGACACGATCGCGCTGATGCTCGGCAACTCGCTCGCGTTCCTCGACCTCTGGTTCGGAGCGGCGCTGATCGGGGCCGTGCTCGTGCCCGTCAACACGCACCTGCGCGGCGAGGGACTGCGCTACATCGTCGAGCACTGCGACGCCGCGGTCGCCGTGCTCGACGCCGAGCTCGTCGAGCCGTTCGAGGCTGCCGTCCCGGCGGGCGTCGGTCCCGCGCAGCTCTACGTGCATGGCGGCGAGGCCGGCGGCCGCTGGTCCTCGCTGGCCGAGTTGCTCGCCGGCGGCCACCCGCCGGCGACGCGCGCCGTCGTCAAGCCCGGCGACCTCGCCTCGGTGCTCTACACCTCCGGCACGACGGGGCTGCCGAAGGGCGTCATGAGCAGCCAGAACGCCTATGCCGCCGCCGCCTTCGAGTACGCGCAGCGCTACGTGCGGATGCGCTCCGACGACGTGCTCTACACCTGCCTGCCGCTGTTCCACATCAACGCGCAGTCGATCTCCGCGATGCCGTCGCTGCTGAGCGGACGGCCGTGGGTGATGGACACCCGCTTCTCCGGCTCGCGCTTCTTCGAGCAGATGCGCGCGCACGGCGCGACCGTCTTCAACTACATCGGCGCGATGCTGACGATCCTGCTGAAGCAGCCCGAGCGACCCGACGACGCCCAGAACCCGATCCGGCTGGCGACCGGCAGCTCGGCGCCGGCCGAGCTCTGGCGCGAGTTCGAGCGTCGCTTCGGGGTCCTGCTCGTCGAGATCTACGGCCTCACCGAGTCGGCCGGCGTCGCGCTCGCGAGCCCGCCCGACGACGTCCGCGTCGGCAAGTGCGGGATCCCCGTCAGCTGGGCGGAGGTGCAGATCCAGCGCGCGGACGGGAGCGAGGCGTCGCCCGCGGAGCCGGGCGAGTTCGTGATCCGCAGCACGCAGCCCAACACGATGTTCCAGGGCTACTACAAGAACCCCGACGCGACCGCCGCCTCGACCGACGAGCGCGGCTGGTTCCACTCCGGCGACCGCGGCGCGCGTGCCGACGACGGCTACTTCCGCTTCATCGACCGGCTGAAGGACTCGATCCGGCGCCGCGGCGAGAACATCTCCTCCTACGAGGTCGAGCGCGTCGTCAACTCGCACCCGGCGGTCGCGGAGAGCGCGGCGCTCGGGGTGCCGTCGGAGCTCGGCGAGGAGGAGGTGATGATCGTCGTGGTCGCGAGAGACGGGCACGAGCTCGACCCCGCCGAGCTGGTCGCGTTCTGCGCCGAGCGGATCGCGGCGTTCATGCTGCCGCGCTACGTCGCGCTGCGCGCCGAGCTGCCGAAGACGCCGACGCAGAAGGTGCAGAAGTTCGCGTTGCGCGAGGCCGGCGCAACGGGCGCCTGGGATCGGCTCACGGCCGGCTGAGAGCGGGGGCGCCCGCCGCCGGCTCGCTATCTGCGCGAGGGGCGGGCGAACGCGACGTCGACGTGACGGGCGGTGAAGCGCCAGCCGTCGGGGGTGCGACGGAAGCGGTCGTGGCACTCGCCGACGTACTTCGGGATGTCGCCGGGCGCCGGCATCCGCAGGTCGCCCTCCGGGCGGTCGTGGCGGTAGTTGATCAGGTAGCAGCTGCTCTGCGCCGCGTCGTCGCTCAGCAGCTCGACCCCGATGTTCGTGCAGACGTGGCGGGAGACGCGGCGCGCGAGGCCCTCGCGTCTCACGAACCACTCGCGGATCGCCGGCCGGCCGTCGAGGACGAGCTCGACTCCCGACCAGACGCCGTCCTCCGTGAAGAGGTCGGCGATCCCGCCGGCGTTGCCGAAGTCGACGCGGCGGCAGTACTCGACGATCAGCCGCTCGCAGCTGCGCTCCGCGATCATGCGCTCGACGGCGTCCATGCGCCGCAAGCCTAGCTTCGCCACCCGCCCCGGGGGAGCTGTCGCGAGCGCCAGTCGCAGTCGCGGTCGATCGCGTCGCGGGCTCGCAGCAGGCGGCGGTCGGCGTCGTGGCGAACGGAGGCTGCCGGCAGCATCACGCCTCCTGCAGCAACTCCAGCAGCGACTCGGCGTGCTTGTCGACGAACGAGGGACCGATCCCCTTGATCGCCAGCAGCTCGGCGGCGGTCCGCGGCCGACGGCGGACGATCTCGCGCAGCGTCGCGTCGGTGGCGACCGTGTAGGCCGGCTTGCCGTCGGCGCGATCGCGCCGCCAGGCCTTCAACGGGGCGAGATCGGCGTCGGCGACCGGCGGGCCGTCGTCGGCGGCCGGCGCGGAGCCGCCCCGCGAGCGAGCGCGGCTCGATGCCGTCACGGTGATCTCCGGCAGCCAGTCGACCGCGTCGTGCACGTCGCAGCAGCGGCCCTCCGGCGCGCCGGGGGTCGGGTCCCCGAAGTGGTCGAGCAGCTGTCGCCGCCGGCACCGGTCGCCGGTCGCCGCGTAGCGCTCGATCGAGCGGTAGGACTGCCAGCGGCGGTCGGTCGCGGCGCGGCACAGCTGCGCCGCGCGCGAGCGATCGAAGCGGCCGGCGCTCAGCTCGACGCGCAGCCGGCCGCCGGCGCCGGGCGTCAGCGTCAGCGCCCCGGCCTGCTCGGCGACCGCCAGCGCGACGCGGTCGCGGTCGTCGCCGAACTCGAGCTCGACCGCGCCGTCGCCGTCGGCCCGCGCCCGCAGCCGGGCGACGAGCGCGCCGACCTGCTCGACCGTCACCTCCGCCTCTCTTATGAAGCGCACGAGCCGCCCGAGATCGGAGCGCGAGGCGAGCAGCACCGCGCGCGCCGGATCCCCGTCGCGTCCCGCGCGGCCGGCCTCCTGGTAGTAGGCCTCGAGGCTGGAGGGCAGCGCCCAGTGCCAGACCGAGCGCACGTCCGCCTTGTCGACGCCCATCCCGAACGCGTTCGTCGCGACGACGACGTCGACGTCGCCGCGCATGAAGGCGTCCTGGCCGCGCGCGCGACCCTCGGCCGGCATCCCGGCGTGGTAGGCGGCGACGCGCAGGCCGCCGCCGCCGAGCAGCTCCGCGATCTCCTCGGTGCTCTTGCGCGTGCCGCAGTAGACGACGGCGGGGCGGTTCTCCTCCAGCGCCAGACCGGCGACGAGCGTCGCCCGCTTGCGCGCGACCGATCCCTCGCCGTCGAACGGCAGCACGTCGAACGAGAGGTTCGGGCGGTCGAAGCCCGAGCGGACCCGCTCCGGCTCGCGCAGTCCGAGCCGCGCGACGATCTCCTCCGCCACCTTCGGCGTCGCCGTCGCCGTGCACGCCATCACCGGCGGATGGCCCAGCTCTCCGACGGCCGAGGCGAGCCGCAGGTAGTCGGGGCGGAAGTCATGACCCCACTCGCTCACGCAGTGCGCCTCGTCGACGACGAACAGCGCGATCGCGCGCCGCGCGAGGGCGTCGCGGAAGGCCGGCGAGGCGAACCGCTCGGGTGCGACGAAGCAGACCGTCGCGCGGCCGCCGCGGATCGCCTCGAGCGCGGCGCGGTTCTCCTCGCCGTCGCCGCCGGAGGCGAGCATCACGGCCGGATGGCCGAGGTCGGTCAGCCGCGCGCACTGGTCGCGCATCAGCGCGATCAGCGGCGAGACGACGACCGTCAGGTCCTCGCCGGCGAGGGCCGGAAGCTGGTAGCAGAGGCTCTTGCCGCCGCCGGTCGGCATCACGACGAGCGCGTCGCGGCCGTCCAGCGCCGCCTGCACCGCGTCGCGCTGGCCGGGGCGGAACGTGCTGAGGCCGAACTGCGCCAGCAGTCCCTCGGGGGTGACGTCCGTCAGCGGCGCGCGCGCGACCGGCGGCCGGGTCGAAGGGGGAGGGGCGGTTGCCGCGCGCGGGGGCGTGGGCGGCGTGTCGAACGCGAACGCGTCCTGGTCGGACTCGGCCGCCGCGCCGCCCGCCTCCAACGCGACGAGATGGGCGAGATAGCCGTCGTCGTCGCCGGGCGGGGCGACCGCGGGCCTCGCGGCCGCCGCCTCGACGCGCTCGGCCGCGAGCTTGGCGACCGGCGTCAGCGCCGCGCGCTCCGCCGCGCTCAGCTCGGGCCAGCGGGAGCGCAGCGCCGCGAGCGCGGCGCCCGCGTCCCCGGCAGCGGGAGCGGCGAAGACGGAGGCGAGGAGCTCGAGCGCGCGCTGCACGCCATCGACGGTAGCCGAGCGGCCGGTCCCGTAGGTTGGTCGCGTGAGCAGCTCCGCCGGCGACCGCTTCGGAACGCTCGCGCTGCGCGGGACGCTCCGTCCCTACCAGCAGCAGGCGCTGGCGGCGTTCGAGCACGACCGCGCGGAGGGGCGGACCTCCACGCACATCGTCGCTCCGCCCGGCTCGGGGAAGACCGTCATCGGGCTGGAGATCGTGCGGCGGCTGGGCCGGCCGGCGCTCGTGCTCGCGCCGACCGCGACGATCCAGGGGCAGTGGACGGAGAAGCTCGGGCTCTTCACCGCCGACCCCGCTGCCGTCCTCGCTCCGAGCGGCCCGCTCCACGTGCTCACCTATCAGGCCGTCTGCCAGACCGGCGATCCCGACGGCGCCCTGCGGGACGCGGCGCAGGCGCGGCTGATCGTCGCGCGCGCGGCGGCGACGGCCGCGAGCCCGGATGCGGTGCGCGGCGAGGTCGCGGCGTTCAGCGGCGCGGCGCGCAGGCGCTTCGATCGCGACGTGGCGGCGGAGATCGCGCGGCTCAGACGCGAGGTGGCGCGTGGCGAGCAGCTCGACGCGTCGCTCGCGAGCCTCGTCGCGCCCTCCGCGCGGGAGCGCCTCGACGCCCTCGTGCGGGCCGGCGTCGGCACGCTGGTGCTGGACGAGTGCCACCACCTCGCCTCGATGTGGGGCTTCCTCGTCCGGGTGCTGATGGAATCGCTCGGGGGCGTCCACGTCATCGGCCTGACCGCAACGTCGCCGGCCGAGCTGCGCGGCGACGAGGCCGAGCTCTACGCCCAGCTGCTGGGGCCCGTCGACTTCGAGATCTCGACGCCCGCGGTCGTGCGCGAGCGCCACGTGGCGCCCTACCAGGAGCTGGCCTTCTTCACGACCCCCCTCGCGACCGAGCGCGCGTGGCTGGCGGAGCGCCACGTGCGCTTCGACGAGCTGCTCGACCGGCTGCACGATCCGGCGCCGCCCGGGGAGGAGGAGCTCGCCTTCGGCCCCTGGGTGATCGGCCGGATCCGCTATCGCGACAGCGAGGAGGGGGCGGCGCGCGTGCCGTTCTCGGCGCTCTCCGCGCGGCACCCCGACCTCGCGCGCGCCGGCCTGCGCTACCTCGCCGGTGCGGGCCTCCCACTGCCCGGCGACGCGCCTCGCGGAGAGGGCTGGCGCGAGCCGCTGACGCTCGAGGACTGGCTCGTCCTGATCGGCGACTACGCGGTCGGGTGCCTGCGTGCACAACCCGGCGAGGCGTCCGGGCGCCGGCTTCAGGAGCTGCAGCTCGGGTTGCGCGACCTCGGCTTCGCGCTCACGCGCCAGGGAATCCGCCGCGGCGGCTCCGACGTCGATCGCGTGCTGATGCAGAGCACGGCGAAGTCGATCGGGGCGATCGAGGTCATCGCCGCCGAAGCCGAGTCGCGCGGCGACGACGTGCGCGCGGTCGTCCTCTGCGACACCGAGCACGCGCCACGGCGGCCGGACGGCTCGCCGCTGGCGTTGCTCGGCGGCGCGCGGGGCGTGCTGCGGGCGCTCGGGGAGGACCCGCGCCTGGCGCCGCTGCACCCGCTGCTCGTGACCGGCGAGAGCGTCGCGTGCCTGCCCGCCGACCGGGAGCTGATCGCGACCGCCCTGGGCGCGACCGCACAGACCGAGGTCGGGGGGCTCGTCCTCCTGACCGCCCCGGGTTGGGACAGCCGCACGTGGGTCGCCGCCTCCGGGCGCGCGCTCGCCGCCGGTACGACGCGTCTGATCGTCGGCACGCGTGGTCTCCTGGGCGAGGGCTGGGATGCGCCGGTCCTCAACGTGCTCGTCGACCTCACCAGCGTGGCGGCCGACGTCTCGGTGCGGCAGATGCGCGGCCGGACGCTCCGCCTCGATCCCGGTGACGCGAGCAAGATCTCCTCCAACTGGGACGTCGTCTGCGTCGCCGCCGACCTGGCGCGCGGGACGGCCGACTACGAGCGCTTCGTGCGCCGCCACGCGCATCTGCGCGCGCCCTGCGAGGACGGCTCGATCGAGAGCGGCGTCTCGCACGTGCACCCGGAGCTCTCGCCGTTCGTCCCGCCGCGGGACGAGGTTCAGTCGGAGCTGAATGCGGCGGCGCTGCGCCGCGCCGCCGATCACCTCGGGGCGTGGTCGCGCTGGCGGATCGGCGAGCCCTACGTGGGAGAGGACGTCCCGGTGCTGCTCGTGCGCGCGGTGCGACGCCAGCGCGTCGCCCTCGACGCGCCCCGCACGGCGGGCGCCGGCGCGCCGCTCCCGCGGCCGC